>NZ_JBFAPO010000009.1:57795-265352 GCF_040676755.1 Dactylosporangium sp. NPDC049525
GGCCCCCCTCGAGGGCGGCCTGCCGCCGGCCCACCCCCCCGCGGGGCGGCGCGTTTCCTCACCGCGGGGCGGGGCGGGAACCGTTCCCGCCACGCCCCCCGGCACCCGGATACGTCTGCGTCGGGGACATTACTGTCCCGTAGCGGACGGTGACGGAGACTTCCGTACATGGATTCGGCATGGCTACGGTTTTCGCACAGCCAGCCACCCCAAACGGAGGATTCCCTTGTCACCCAAGGATAAATCCGGTCATGCCGTCGTGCTCGGTGCCAGTATGGCCGGGCTCCTCGCCGCGCGTGTCCTGAGCGAGACCTTTGCGAACGTCACCATCTTCGACCGCGACACCCTGCCCGCCGGCGCCGCCAACCGCAAGGGCGTGCCGCAGGGCGAACACTCCCACGGCCTGCTCGCCCGGGGCCGGCAGGTCCTTGAAGAGCTCTTCCCCGGCCTGGTCGACGAGCTGACCGCCCAGGGCGGGATCCCCGTCGACATCATGCGCGACTGCATCTGGATCCAGGGCGACCGGCCGATGCCGCGGGTTGCGTCCGGCCTGGCCGGCCTGTGCGTCAGCCGCCCCGCCATCGAGGCCGAGGTCCGCCGGCGGGTCCTCGCGCTGCCGAACGTCGTCGTGCTCGACGGGCACGAGGCGACCGGCCTGCTGTTCGATGGCACCCGGGTCACCGGCGCGAAGGTGCTGCCGGCCGGCGGCACCGAGCACGACGTCGCCGCGGACCTCGTCGTCGACGCGACCGGGCGCGGCAACCGGGGCCCGACGTGGCTCGCCGCGATCGGCTTCGAACGGCCCGCCGAGGAGCGCGTCGACCCGCTCACCGTCTACGTGTCCCGCGACTACCGGCGGGTGCCGGGCCAGGAAGACTTCGCCGCGATCATCACCTCGCCGAATCCGGCCCGCCCGTCCGGCGCGGTCGCCATCGCCGCCGAGGGCGACCGGTGGATGGTGACGCTGCTCGGCGTGGGCGCGGGCCAGGCACCGCCGAACGACGCGGACACCTACGCGGACTTCACCGCGAAGCTGCCCGACGGCCGGCTGCACACCCTGCTGCGCACCGCCGAGCCGCTCGGGCCGCCGCTGCGGATGCGGCTGCCGGCGAGCGTGCGGCGCCGGTACGAACGGATGGAGCGCCTGCCGGACGGCCTGGTCTCGATCGGCGACGCGATCTGCAGCTTCAACCCCGCCTACGGCCAGGGCATGACGGTCGCGGCGGCGGAGGCCATCGAGCTGCGCGACGCGCTGCGGGCCGGCCGGGCCGGGCTGCCGCGCCGGTTCTACGCGAAGGCGGCGAAGGTCGTCGACGTGCCGTGGGACATCGCCGTCGGCGCCGACCTCGCCAACCCTGAGATCCAGGGCGAGCGGACCGGCAAGACCCGCTTCCTCAACGCGTACGTGGCAAAGGTGCAGGTCGCCGCGACCCGCAGCGCGGCGGTCGGCCGGCGCTTCCTGGAGGTGGCGAATCTGATGCAGGCGCCGCCGAGCCTGTTCGCGCCGGGCATCGTGGCCCGGGTGCTGTGGCTGGGCCGCAAGCCCGCCGCCCCGGCACCGGTGGCCGTGACGGCGCCGGAGCGCGTGACGGTCTGAACGAGTGGAAGGGCCCGGCGCAGCAAGGCGCCGGGCCCTTCACTGCTTCAGGGCTCACGCCCAGATGACGTCCGTGTTCGGGTTGTAGAAGCAGTTGGTGCTGTCCGGGCCGCTGCCGATGTGGCTCGGCTCGCTGCCCTTCGGCACGCCCTTGTACTTGTCGCAGATGATCGTGCTATGCGAGCTGTCGCCGATGACGGTGACGCGGGTGAAGCGGGCGGTGTCGCCCCAGTTGGTGTTGATGCCGGCGACGACCTTCAGCGACTTGACGCGGATGTTGTCGACCACCACGTGCCGCTCGTAGGAGTTCGTGCAGTTGCCGCAGGCGCGGTACAGCTTCCCGGCGTTCTCGACGTAGAAGCCGGAGATGTTCACCGTGCCGTTGCCGTTGTGCTGGAACACCTTGTCACTGGCCGCCTTCGCGCCGCCGCCGATGACGTAGCTGGTGCCGCCGCTGGTGCCGAGGAACGTCGCAGCGTCCTCGCCCACGTCCTCCCACCACACGTTCTGGATCGTGCACGTGCCGAGGCAGTGGATGCCGTCACCGGCGGGCGCGCCGATGATGACGTTCTTGATGGTGGCGCCGTTAGCCAGCTCGAAGACCGGGTCCTGGCTCTCGCCCTGGCCGCCGTCGCCGATGCAGCAGTAGCGCTTCATCCCGCCGTCGAGGGTGCCCGACACCTGGATGGTGCCGTTGTTGACGGGGGCGTCACCGGTCTTCGTCGGCCACGTCGTGCTCGGCGGCGGGGACGACGGGGTGGGTGAGGTGGAGGTCGGCGGGGTGCTGGAGCCGGTCGGGCCGGGCGTCGTCGGGCCGGGCCCGGCGGCGTCGGACACCGTCACGTCGTCGAAGGACGCCGACGCGTAGCCGGTCTGCACGCCGATCCGGCCGGTCGAGGCGACCGAGCTGGTGCCGGAGCCGACCGTGGCGCCGTCGACCTTGCCGGTGATGCTGGTGCCGGACACCGTGATGCCGAGGGTGTACCAGCTGCCGGTGCTCACCGTGCGGCTGACCGAACCGAGGACGGTGACGGAGCCGCTGTTGACGGCCTGCAGCTGCACGGTGTTCCCGGGCAGCAACGCCAGGCGGTAGAACGTGGTGGAGCTCTTCGCGCGGGCGAGCAGGCCGACGAACCCGTTGGAGGACAACGAGATCGGCTTGACCCGGGCGGAGACGGTGTAGTTGGTCCAGGACGAGGTGCCGGCGAAGTCGCGGGCGTTCTCGCTGCCGGCGTTGCTCTGCTGCAGCGCCTTGGAGCCGTCGGTGACGACGGACCAGGTGCCACCGGACTTGGACCAGCCGCTGGTGTCGCCGTCTTCGAACGTGTCGCTGAACAGGGTCGCCGCGAACGCGACCTGGGTGGTGATCGCGGCGGCCGCGGTGAAGGCGGCGACACCGGCGGCCAGGATCGGCCATCGGTAGCGCCGCGCGAGGCGGGGGAGTGCCATGCGTGTGCCTCCAGGACGGAGATGTGGGGGCGTCGCGTGCACGGGGTGTACGGCTCTGGCGGACTGGGCGGGTCAGCCGGGTTGCGCGCTCGGGAAGCGCTCAGGAAAGCGCATTCCTATGGACAACGTAGACCGATGCCTATGAACGGTCAAGCGGTCCGAGGTGCATCCAGGTGAAGACGAGGGGGACGTCGCCGTCGCTGACGAGGTGGTGGTCCTCGCCGGGCGGGATGATGAGCAGGTCGCCGGCGCGGAACCTGTCCGCCTGCGCGCCGGCGATCTCGACGTACCCGCTGCCCTGCACGATCGTGAAAATTTCGGGCACGTCGTGGGTGTGCGGGTTCGACTCGTCGTGGGTGCGGTGCCCGGCGTCGTCGTAGCGGCTGATGCCGCCGCGGATGACGGGTCCCCAGCCGGCGCCGAGCGCGGCGAGGGTGGCGGGGGTGCCGCCGTCGGGCAGGTCGGCGACGGTCAGCTTGCGCATGGCAGGTCTCCCACTTCACTGAGCAGTGCGTGTTTCCGCGCGGCGGCCCGCACGAGGTCGGCGATGCCGGGGATGGCGACGCCGTCCTCATGGGCGACGCCGGTCAACGGCACGGGGTCCGGTGCCGCCATGATCTGGGCGGCGAGGGCGGTGAACGGCGCGGTCCGGGACAGCGGCGCGAGCAGCGGGTCGCCGGAGAGCAGGTTCTCCAGCAGGCTCACCCTGCCCGGCAGCACGACGCCGTCGAGGCGGTCCTCCGGGTACACCAGCTGCGCGGTGCCGCGGGTGCCGGTGACGGTGATGTCGCCGGCGATGAACTCCGTCGAGGCGAGGGTGACCGCGACCGTGATGACGGGACCGTCCACAGGGGTGAGACGCAGCGCGGCGGTGTCCTCGACCTCGATGTCCCTGGTGCGGAAGCGTTCCAGCTCCAGGGTCCACGGTGGACGGACGCCGCCGATGGCGAGGGCCTGCATGAGAGCGTGCGCGAACGGGTTGACGAGAGCCCCGTCGACCGCGCGCCGGCCCGACCACGGCGACCGGCTCCAGTACGTCGTGGGCCGCCACCACGCGCCGGCGACCGCGATGTGCGTCAGCGCGCCGAGGTCCAGCGCGGCGAGGGCGGGCAGGGTCGGCGAGCCGAGCGCCTGGAAACCGACCTGGCAGCGCCGGCCGGTCGCGGCGAGCGCGGCGGACAGCTGCTCGTGCGCGTCGAGGTCGAGCACCGGCGGCTTCTCCAGCAGCAGGTCCGCGCCGGCGTGCACGGCGTCCAGGGCGATCGGCAGGTGCGTGTGCGGTGGCGTGCAGATGACGACGTAGTCCGGCTTGTGCTCGGCGAGCAGCTGCCGGTGGTCCGCGTACACCGGCAGTTCCTCGCCCGGTATCGGCTGGATGTCGCCGAGGGCGATGAGGCGGACCCGGTCGCCGAGGTCGGCGATGTTCTGCCGGTGCCGCCGCCCGTGCCCGGACGCCCCGATGAGCGCGATCGTGGGGGTGCCGCTCACGCCGCCACCTCCGCTGCGCTCCGGTGCCGGCCTGAGCCACCCTGCGCCGATGGTGAGCGGCCCGAGCCGCTTCGCTGGCCGCTCACAGTGCCGCCAGGGTGGCCGCGGCGCCGTGCCGCTCCAGGTCCCGCAGCCACCGGTCGATCTCCGCGCGCAGCGGCGCGTCGTCGGCGAGCCCGGGGGACAGCGCGGTGAGCAGCTGCGCCGTGGACGCGCCCCGCAGCCGGTCGGCGAGGGGGTCGTCGAGGGGCAGCTCGGTGCCGTCGTCGGCGCGGCCGCCGACGAACCGGATCCAGGCGGCGAGCACGAGCGCGCCGTAGACCGGCACCTCGCCCGCGGCCCGCCGGTCGGCGACGGTGCCGAGCAGCCGCTGCGGGAGCTTCTGACTGCCGTCCCTGGCGACCTGCAGCGTGCGGTAGCCCAGCGCGCTGTTGGCGAAGCGCTGCAGGACCTGATGCCCGTAGGGGATCGCGGGCAGTTCCAGCGTCGGTGCGATGTCGGACTCGATGAACGCCTCCATCGCCGCACGGTAGCCGGGCAGCGTGAGGGCGGTGTCGATGGTGCGCGCGCCGGCGAGGGCGCCCAGGTAGGCCAGGGCGGAGTGCACACCGTTCAGCGCCCGGAGCTTGCGCAGCTCGTAGGGGGCGGTGTCGGTGGTGAGGGTGACGCCGACGAGGTCCCATGCGGGCCGCCCGCCCGGGAAGTCGTCCTGCACGACCCACTCCCGGAACGGTTCGCCGGCGACGGCGGCCTCGTCCCTGGCGCCGATGAGGGACTCCACCGTTGCCAGGGCCTCGGGTGTGCTGGCCGGCACGATCCGGTCGACCATCGTGCCCGGGAAGCTCAGCAGCCCCATGACGTCAGGGTCCTGCAACGCGTCCCCGACCAGCCGGCGCAGCAGCTCGCCGTTGCCGTTGAGGTTGTCGCAGCTGACGAGCGCGAGCGGGGTCTCCCGCAGCCGCAGCCCGCGCACCAGCAGGTCGAGCACGGCGGATCCGGGCGCGTAGGCCTTCTCGGTGACGGTGAACGTGACGACCTTGATCGCGGGGTCGGCGATGCGGCGCAGCACCGCCCCCGCCTCGGACCTGGCGTGCAGGACGCTGTCGAACGCGCCGACGACCTGGGCGTCGGCGTCCGTCCCGTCGACGGTGAGCACGCTGTACAGCATGTCCTGCGCGCGCAGGGCCTCCAGGACGTCGCGGGAGCTGGGCGCGACGCCGACGATCCCCCAGTCGCCGCCGCCCTTGGCGATCGCCTCCTCGATGTAGACAGCCTGGTGCGCCCGGTGGAACGCGCCGAGTCCGAAGTGGAGGATGCCGGCGCCCACGTCACCGGGGCGGACCAGCGGCTCGACCTTCAGGGGCGCCGACCGGCTCAGCCGCGCCATGCCGGCCCGTCCGGGAAGGAGAACTCGGCGATCGACGCGGCGTGCAGCTCGACGCTGTAGCCGGGCTTCGTGGGCAGCCGGTAGCGGCCGTCCACGACGGTGACCGGGTCGGTGAAGTGCTCGTGCAGGTGGTCGACGTACTCCACCATCCGCCCGTCCATGCTGCCGGTGATGCGCAGGTAGTCGAAGAACGCGAGGTGCTGCACGTATTCGCAGAGGCCGACGCCGCCGGCGTGCGGGCAGACCGGCACGCCGAACTTCGCGGCCATGAGCAGCTCGGCGAGGACCTCGCCGACGCCGGCGACCCGGCACGCGTCGATCTGCATGACGCGGATCGCGTCGGCCTGCAGCAGCTGCTTGAAGATGACCCGGTTCGCGGCGACCTCACCGGTCGCGACCCGGCACCGGCCGCCGGTGATCGTGTCCAGGGCCTGCTGGATGCGGGCGTGGCCGAGGACGTCGTCGGCGTGGGTCGGCTCCTCCATCCAGTACGGGTCGACCTCGGCGAGCCGGCCGAGGTTGGCGATCGCCTCGTCGACGTCCCACACCTGGTTGGCGTCGAGCATGAGCAGTGCGTCGGGGCCGATCTCGGCGCGGATGATGCGGGCCCGGCGCACGTCGTCGTCGATGGCGCCGCCCACCTTCATCTTCACCGCGGTCCAACCGTCGGCGACGGCCTGCCTGGTGAGGGCCCGGACCTTGTCGTCGGGGTAGCCGAGCCAGCCGACGGAGGTGGTGTACGACGGCAGCCCGGCGCCGCGTGCGTGGGCGAGGCGTTCCTCGTACTCCGGCAGCCCCTTGTCGAGGATGGCGGCGGCCTCGTCGCGGGTGAGCGCGTCGCTGATGTGCTGGAAGTCCACGGCGGCCAGCAGGTCCGCGGTCGGCAGCTCGGCGAGGAGCTGCCACATGGGCTTGCCGGCGCGGCGGGCCCGCAGGTCCCAGACGGCGTTGAGGATCGCGCCGGCGGCGAGGGCGATGACGCCCTTCTCCGGCCCGAGCCAGCGCAGCTGCACGTCGGCGGTGAGGGTCCGGGAACCCTCCACAGTGCACAGTTCCTCGACGGTGTGCCCGACGACGTGGTGCGCCAGGGCCCGCACCGCGGCGCAGGTGATCTCGTTGCCGCGGCCGTTGGTGAACGTGAGGCCGGTGCCGGTGACACCGTCGTCGCCGGTCAGCTCGACGTAGGTGGCGGAGTAGTCGCCGCGGTTGATCGCGTCGGACCCGTCACCCGCGGCGGCGGTGGGGAACCGGACGTCGTGGACGGTCAACCCGGTGATCATCGTGCTCCTTCAGAGGCGCTCGCTGCGACGGTGCGCGTCGCGACGGTGCGCGCGTAGACGCGTTTGGGCAGGTGGTAGGCGAGGTCGGCGATGGTCTCGGCGGCCTCGTCCAACGGTAGGCGGTGTTCGGCGACGAGGCGGGCCAGGAACCCGGCGTCGACGCGGCGGGCGACGTCGTGCCGGACCGGGATGGAGCAGAACGCGCGGGTGTCGTCGACGAAGCCGGCGGTGTTGGCGAACCCGGCGGTCTCGGTGACGGTCTCCCGGAAGCGGCGCAGCCCTTCGGGGCTGTCCAGGAACCACCAGGGCGCGCCGAGGAACACCGCCGGGTAGCCGCCGGCGAGGGGCGCCAGCTCCCGGGTGAACACGGTCTCGTCGAGGGTGTAGAGCACGATGCGGAACCGCTGGTCGGTGCCGAACGCGTCCAGCAGCGGCCTGAGCGAGCGCACGTATTCCGTCGGCGATGGGATGTCGCCGCCGACGTCGCGGCCGTGCCGGGCGAACAGGGCGGTGTTGTGGTTGCGCACGGCACCCGGGTGCAGCTGCATGACCAGGCCGTCGTCGACCGACATGCGGGCGAACTCGACCAGCATGTGCGCCCGGAACCGTTCCGCGTCGCGGCTGTCGGCCTTGCCGGTGAGTGCTTTGTTGAACAGCGCGGCGGCGTGCGCGCCGGACAGGGCGAGGGTCGCGGCGGTCGGGTGCCCGTGGTCGCTGGACGTGGCGCCGGCCGCGATGAACGCCTGCCGCCGCTCCCGCAGGCGCTCCAGGAACTGTGGGAACGAGGTCACGCCGAGCTGCTCGATCCGCCCGGCCCAGCCGGGCCACTCGAAGTCGACGACGTCGTCGGGGCGGAACGTGGTGATGACCCGCCCGCCGGGCCCGCCCCAGCCGTCGGCCTCGAGCTTGGCGTGCGCGGTCAGGTCCGACAGCGGCGACTCGGTGGTGGCGAGGACCTCGAGGTTGAAGCGTTCGAACAGCGCCCGCGGGCGGAACGCCGGGTCGTCGAGCCGCTCGGACAGCAGGTCGTAGACGAGGTCGGCGGTGTCGACGCGCAGCGGCACGGTGACGCCGAAGACGTCGGCGAGGACCCGCTCGGTCCACAGCCGCGACGGGGTGCCGCGGAACAGGTGCCAGTTGGCGGCGAGGAGCCGCCAGATGGTGCGGCCGTCGGTCTGGGTGGGGCTGCCGTCGACGGTCGGCACGCCGAGCTCGTGCGGGGCGATGCCCTGGCTGGCGAGCATCCGGGTGACGTAGTGGTCGGGCACGACGATGAGCCTGGCCGGGTCGGGGAACGGCCGGTCGTCGGCGAGGATCGCGGGGTCGACGTGGCCGTGCGGGCTGATCAGCGGGAGGTCCCTGGCATGCTGGTACAGCTCCCGCGCGATCGCCCGGAGTCCGGGTTCGGCGGGCAGCAGCTGGTCCTCGTGCAGGGTTTGCATCATCTGGGGATCCTGACGGGCAGTCCGAGGGCGATGGACTCGTTGGCGGCCAGGCCGATGCGCAGCGCGCGGGCGCCGTCGGCGGCCTCCGCGGCGGCGACGCCGCTCGGCGGTCCGGCGCCGAGCAGGTCGGCCAGCATGCGGGCGTCGCCGCCGCCGTGGCCCTCCCGCTCGTAGGGGATGGGGATCTCGCGCGGTTCGCTCCAATGTGGATGGACGCGGAGCGTGGCCCGGCCCGGCTCGTCGCCCTTGACGAGACCGGTGGCGCCGGGAGCCACGTGGTCGGTCTCGACCACCTCCAGCTCGAGGCGGCCCTTGCTGCCGTTGAACATCACCCGGTAGCCCTCCCAGGGGGCGTAGGCGGTCAGGTGATAGGTCATCGTGGCGCCGCGGGCGTAGCGGACGAGGACGGCGAGGTCGTCCTCGATGGTGATGCCGGGGGAGAAGACGTCCTGGTCGCGCCGGTAGCCGTCGCTGGTGCCGGTGTACAGCACGTCGCGGTGCGGGTCCTGTCCCAGCGTGAACCGGTCCCTGGGGGCGGTGGCGCCGGCACCCTGCGCGCCGTAGAAGAACAGCCGGCCCTGCGCGTAGACCTCGGCGGGCTCGTCGTCGAGCCACCAGTTGACCAGGTCGAAGTGGTGCCCGGACTTGTGCACCAGCAGGCCGCCGGAGTTGGCCTTGTCGCGGTGCCAGCGGCGGAAGTAGTCGGCGCCGTGCCGCACGTCGAGCAGCCACTCGAAATGCACGGATCCGACCGTGCCGATCTCGCCGCTCGCGACGATCGCCTTGAAAGTTTCATGCAGCGGGTTGTACCGGTAGTTGAAAGTGACCCGCACCCGGTGCCCCGTACGCTGCACCGCGTCCATGATCCGGGCGCAGCGGGCCGCGTCGACGGTCATCGGCTTCTCGGTGAGCACGTCGCAGCCGGCCTCAAGGGCGGCGACGATGTACTCGTCGTGGACCCGGTCGACGGTGGTCACGATCGCGACGTCGACCTTCTCCTCGTGCAGCATGCGGCGGAACTCGGTGGCGGGGTAGGTGGGGACCGGCGCCGGCAGCCGCGCGTTGTGCACGGCGAGGCGGTGCGGTTCTGGGTCGGCGAGCGCGACGAGCGCGCAGGTGTCGCGATGCGGTCCGGTGAGTGCGCGCGTGAACATCTCAGCGCGCGATCCGGTGCCGACGATCGCGTAGCGGGTGTGCATCGGTTGTCGCTCCCTTGGGACTGCAAAGGGTTGCAGCGACACTGTGCTCCACTGCCACACTTCGGGTCAATACCCCTGGATTTCCGCATCCATAGGCGTTGACATGACAGCAACCGTTTGCATTAATGACTCCGTGCCCGCCACTATTCGAGATGTAGCCCGCGCCTCCGGCGTCCATGTCTCCACCGTGTCGCGCACGTTCTCAGCGCCCCATCTGGTCAACCCCGACACCCGGAGCCGGGTGCTATCCACCGCGGAGAGCCTCGGTTACCGGCCCAACCGTGCGGCCCGCGCGCTCATCACCGGGCGGACCCACAACATCGGCCTGATCGTCGCCGACATCGCCAACCCGTTCTTCCCACCGCTGATCAAGGCGGCGGAGTCGCAGGCCCGCCAGCGGGACTACCACCTCTTCGTCGCCGACACCAACGAAGACCCGATCATGGAGGAGCAGCTCGTCCAGGCCATGGCGAAACAGGTCGACGGCGTGCTGCTGTGCAGCCCGCGCATGAGCAACGACCTGATCGAGAAGCTGCGCCGCGAGGTGCCGCTCGTCGTGGTCAACCGGGCCGTGGACGGGCTCCCCGCGGTGGTCATGGACGTCGCGAACGGTGCCAGGGCCGCGATCGAGCACCTCGTCGGTCTCGGCCACCACGACCTCGCCCTGCTCGGCGGGCCGCGGGGCTCGTGGACCAACCGGGAGATCCGGCGGTCCGCGACGGCCGCGGCGAAGGCCGCCGGCGCGAACCTGACCGTGCTCGGACCCCACCAACCGACCGAGGCCGCCGGGGCCGGCGCGTGCGACGCCGTGCGCGCCACCGGGGCGACCGCCGTGCTGGCCTACAACGACCTCATGGCGATCGGCCTGCTCGAAGCACTGCACGACCGGGGCGTCAGCGTCCCGGGCGAGCTCAGCGTCGTCGGGATCGACGACATCATGCTCAGCCGTTTGATCCGCCCCAAGCTCACCACGGTCTCCACCCCGACCGCGGCCGCCGGGCGGGCGGCCGTCGACATGCTGCTGCAGCACGACGACGAACGCCGCACGAACGCGCTGGTGACGCTCCAGACGGAGCTGATCGTGCGCGACTCCACCGGGCCCAACCCACATTGATCCCCTGCCAGGGAGTGACACGCCATGTCCGGAACACCCCGCCGTAGACTTCTGGCAACCGCCCTCGCCGCAGTGCTGCTCGCTCCGCTCGCCGCCTGCGGCGACGACGGCGGCGAGGCGCCAGCGGTCGACTCAACCAAGCCCGTCGAGCTGAGCATCTTCTGGTGGGGCGGCGACGCCCGTGCCAAGCTCACCGAGGAAGCCCTCGCGCTCTACACGAAGAAGCACCCCAACGTCACGTTCAAGAAGACGTGGCAGGCCAACCAGGGGTATTTCGACAAGCTCGCGACCCTCACCGCGGGCAACGACGCGCCTGACATCTTCCAGATCGACGACAACTTCCTCACGGAGTACGCGTCGCGCAACGTCACGCTGGACCTGACGTCGTACCAGAAGTCGGGCAAGCTCGACACGACGAAGTTCCCCGAGAGCCTGTGGAAGTACGGCGTCGTGGACGGCAAGCTCGCCGGCGTCGCCTTCGGCGAGAACACCCAGGGCCTGGTGTACAACAAGACCAAGCTCACCGCGGCCAACCAGCCGCTGCCGACCACCGGCATGACGTGGGAGGCGTTCATCAGCTGGGCCGAGGCGGCGACCACGGCCACGAAGGTCCCCGGCACGCAGGACCCGAGCGCGGACTACAAGGCGTTCTGGATCTGGCTGCGCCAGCAGAACAAGGACCTGTACAAGGACAAGGAGCTCGGCTTCACCGCGCAGGACGTGACCGCCTGGTTCGACCTGTGGAAGGGCGCCCGGGACCGCAAGGCGACCCCGACCGCCGACGTGATCCGCGAGGGCAACGCCACCGACATCACCAAGCAGCTCGTCGTGACCGGGAAAGCGCTTACCTCCTGGGTGTGGGTGAACCAGCTGCCCGAGCTGCAGAAGAACACCAAGGACGAGCTCGGCGTCGTGGCGTACCCCGGCGACCCGAAGGCGCAGTGGGCCCGCGCCGCGCTGTACTTCTCCGTCTACCGCGGCAGCGACAGGAAGGACGTGGCGGTCGACGTCATCAACTTCCTCGCCAACGACCCGGAGGTCGGCAAGGTCCTCGGCACCGACCGCGGCCTGCCGTCGAACCTCGACATCCGCACCGCGGTGCAGAGCAGCGTCACCGACGCCTCCATGAAGACCTCCATCGAGGTCGAGAACACCATCGGCAAGACGTTCGGGCCCGCACCGCAGGTCCCGCTGAAGGGACACAGCACGCTGCGTTCCGAGCTCATCAAGGCCGCCGAGTCGGTACAGGCCGGCAAGGCCACCCCCGCGCAGGCCGCCGAGGCCTTCATCACGGCCGCGAAGTCCGCAATCTCGAAGTGAGGCTCCTCCAGTGGCGCTGACCACCGCGCCGGCACCCTTGCACCGAGCGGTGAAGGGGCCCCGCGTCGAACCGCGGGGCCCCCGTCGCGAGGGGCTCGCCGGCTATCTCTTCCTGACACCGTGGCTCATCGGGCTGGCCACCATCACGGCCATCCCGATGCTCATGTCGCTGGTGCTGAGCTTCACCGACTACGACATCCTGTCGGACTGGTCCGAGCTGAACTGGGTCGGGTTCGACAACTACCAGCGGATGTTCACCGAAGACCCGACGTTCTGGCACGCCGTGCAGGTCACGGTGCTGTTCGCGGTCATCGCGACGCCGCTGAAGCTCGCCGCCGCGCTCGGCGTGGCGCTGCTGCTCAACAAGGCCATCCGCGGCGTCGGGCTGTTCCGCAGCCTGTTCTACCTGCCGTCGCTGCTCGGCGGCAGCGTGGCCCTCGCCATCGTCTGGGTGTCGATGTTCAGCCGGGACGGCTCGTTCAACGCGTTCCTGGCGCTGTTCGGCATCTCCGGCCCCGGCTGGGTCAACGACCCCGACTACGCGCTGAGCACCCTGATCCTGCTCGCGATCTGGCAGTTCGGCGCGCCGATGGTCATCTTCCTGGCCGGGCTCAAGCAGGTCCCGGTCGAGCTGTACGAAGCCGCCTCCGTCGACGGCGCGGGCGCCTTGCGCAAGTTCCGGTCGATCACGCTGCCGATCCTGTCGCCGGTCATCTTCTTCAACCTGGTGCTGGAGACGATCCACGGCTTCCAGGGCTTCACGTCCGCGTTCGTCATCAGCGGCGGCACCGGCGGTCCCGTCGACTCGACCCTGATGTACACGCTCTACCTGTACATCAAGGGCTTCACCGACTACGAGATGGGCTACGCCTCCGCGCTCGCCTGGGTGTTCCTGCTCGCCGTCGGCCTGCTCACCGTCGTGCTGTTCAGCACGGGCCGGTTCTGGGTGCACTACGGGGATGAGCGATGAAGTCGATCCTGCGCACGGTGGTGATCCTCGGACTGCTCGGGATCATCCTCTACCCACTGTTCTGGGTGCTCGGCAGCTCGCTCAAGAGCCAGCCGGAGATGCTCAGCAACCACGGGGTCCTACCGGAGGTCTTCACCCCCGGCAACTACCCCGACGGCTGGTCGCACCTCGACACGACCTTCGGCCGGTTCTTCGTCAACAGCACGATCGTCTCGCTGCTCGTCGTCGTCGGCAACGCGCTGTCCTGCCTGCTCGCCGCCTACGCCTTCGCCCGGCTGCGGTTCCGCGGGCGGGCCGCCTGGTTCGCCATCATGGTCGGCACGCTGCTGCTGCCCGGGCACGTGCTCATCGTCCCGCAGTTCATCGTGTTCCGGCAGCTCGACCTGGTCGGCGGCGAGTTCCCGTACCTGCCGCTGATCCTGCCGCACTTCCTGGCCACCGAGGCGTTCTTCGTCTTCCTCATGGTCCAGTTCATGCGCGGCATCCCACGCGAGCTCGACGAGGCCGCGAAGATCGACGGCTGCAGCACGTTCGGCGTCTTCCGCACGATCATCCTGCCGCTGAGCCGCCCGGCCCTCGTCACGACCGCGATCTTCTCGTTCATCTGGACCTGGAACGACTTCTTCCGCCAGCTCGTGTACGTGTCGGACCTGTCCAAGTACACGGTGCCGGTCGCGCTGCGGCTGTTCATCGACTCGCAGGGCCAGTCCGAGATCGGCCCGATGTTCGCGATGTCGGTGCTGTCGCTGCTGCCCGTGTTCCTGTTCTTCCTCGCCTTCCAGAAGATGCTCGTCGAAGGCATCAACACCTCCGGCCTGAAGGGGTGACCACCGTGGCGCGTCGCGACTGGAAGGACACCGTCACGGTGGGCGCCGACGTCGCCCTCGTCGGCATCGCCGTCACCGTGTGCAGCCTGCCGGTGCTCACCGCCGGCGCGGCTGTGCACGCCGGCTCCGTCGCCGTGCGCGACATCATCGACGGCTCCGCCGTGCGGCCTTCGGTGTTGTGGCGGGTGTTCCGGCGTTCGCTGCTGCCCGGCGCCGCCGCCACCCTCGCGACCGCCACCGCCGCGTGGCTCCTGCTGTTCAATCTCGGCGCCGTCGCCTCAGGCCGGGTCCCGGGCGGGTTGCCCGTGCTCGTCGGCACCGGTGCCGTCGCCGCCGCACTGCTCGCCGCCTGCGCGTTCGGCGTCGTGCACCTGGCCCATCACCACTCGTGGCCCGGTGCGTTGCGCTGGGCGGCGGGCGCGGTGTGGCGGCAACCGCTCACGGCGGCGATGGTGGCCGGGGTGTCATCCATCGCCGCCGTGATCGGCGCCCTCATCCCCGTCACGGCGCCGCTGCTCGTCGGGTACCTGCTGTTCGCCGTGCACGTGATCGTCGCGCGGCGGTTCGCGGCCGACCCGGCCACCCTCGAGACCCTCGACGCCGCCTGAGCCGCTAGGTCTGGGACGGTTCGGGGGTCGGGACGGGGGTCTCCGACGGCGGCACGGGGTCGGCGGGCAGCGGCGTCGGCAGCTGCCCGGACTCCGTGTCGGGCGCCGGGCTCTGCGACGCCGCCGCCGCCGACGGGAGCTCCGCGGCCACCGCCTGGACCGTCACCGCGGGCAGGTCGAACGTCCAGCCGGCCGCGAGGAGGCGGGGGATCAGCACCCGCATCGCCTCGACGGTCTGGTGGCGGTCGCCGCCGCCGTCGTGGACCAGGACGATCGCGCCCGGGCTGAGCTGGCCTTCGATGCGGGACACGATCGCCTCGACGCCCGGCATCGTCCAGTCGTCGGGGTCGACGGTCCAGCCGATCGGGGTGTGCCGCAGGTCGACGGCGACCTTCGCCGAGACGCCCCAGTCGCCGTACGGCGCGCGGAAGTAGGTGACGGTCGAGCCCGGCGCGGCGGCGGCGATCGCGGCGTCGGTGGTGACGATGTCGTCGCGGACCCGTTCGGCCGTGGCGTGCCCGAGCTCGTCGTGGTGGGTCGAGTGGTTGCACAGGGCGTGCCCGTCCGCGACGATGCGGCGCAGCTGCGCGGGGTTGGCCGCGACGGACTCGCCGACGACGCAGAACGTCCCGGTGATGTGGTACTGCGCGAGCAGGTCCAGCATCGCCGACGTGTACTGCGACGGCCCGTCATCGAACGTCAGCGCGAGGGTCCGGCCCCCGTGGGCGGTGCGCACGACGGGCCGGGCGCCGACCGCGGCGGCGGGTGCGCGGCCGCCGGCGAGGTCGTCGGGGCTGTCGGTGTGCCCGGCGTCGCCGGTGTCGGTGCGCCCGACGTGCGCCGCGGCGGGGAACGCGGTCGCCGTCGTGCCGTGCAGCGCGGCGCGCAGGAAGTCCTGCCACAGCTTCGCCGGGAGCGTGTCACCCTCGATGGGCCGGCCGGCGGCGTCACGGATCGGGCCGGGCACGAGCCGCCCCATCCAGACGGCCACGGCGAGCTGCGGCGTGTAGCCGCTCATCCAGGCGTCCTGGTTGTCGGCGGTGCCGCCCCACTGCTGGCTGCCGGTGACACCGGCGGCGGGCCGCCCAGGCGCCATGCCGCGGCCGTCGACGACGGCGCGCAGGACGGCGGTGACGTCGGCGGCCACCCGCGGGTCGATGACCTGGGTGCGGGCCGGCGCGGCGGTCCACGCGGTCGCGCCGGACGCGGTCGTCACCGACGCGACGAAATGCCGTTCGCTGCGGGTGCCGGCGGCGGCGAACGTCGCGTACACGGTGGCCGCGTCGGCGACCGAGACCGGGTAGCGGCCGATGGCGATGTCGGCGCGGGTCCGCCCGGGCCGCGGGTCGCCCTTGGCGTCCACCAGCGACGGCTGGCCGCCGTACGCGGGTGCGACCCCGAGGTCCAGTGCCGTGGCGCGCACCTTGTCGGCGCCGATGCGCTGCGTCAACGCGTAGATCGGGGTGTTCAGGGCCCGGACCATCGCCTCTTCGAGGGTGCACTCGGGGCACTGGACGTCGTCGTGGTTGACGAGCGGCGCGCCGCCCCGGTCGGCGAACAGCCGCGGTGAGCGGCCGTCCCACCGGGACAGGTAGCCGATGCCCTCGCGGAGCCCGGCGGCGAGCGCGACCGGCTTGAACGTCGCCGCCGGCGGGTGCGGCGCGGCCGCGTCGTCGAAGTAGCCGCGCCCCTGGTCACCGCCGTAGTAGGCGCGGACGGCGCCGCTGGCCGGGTCGACGGCGACGAGCGCGGCCCGCAGCCCGTCCGGCTGGTCCCGCAGCGCCGCGCCGACGAGGTCGAGGGCGGCGCCCTGCGCGGCCGCGTCGAGGGTGGTGACGACCGAGAGGCCGCCGGTGTGCAGCTGCTGCGAGGTGATGCCGTGCCGGGCGAGTTCCCGCTCGATCTGGTCGACGACGAGACCGTTGCCAGCGGTGCCGCTGGACACCGGCAGCACCGCCGGATACGCCAGCTTGCCGGTGGCGCCCGTCCCGGCGACGACCCACTGCCACCGGTCGCGGGCCTCCGCGGGGTTGACCGCCGGGTCGAAGTACGACGGGTCCTTGATGAGCGCGGCGAGCACGGCACCCTGCGCGGCGTCGAGCCGCTCCGGCGGGACCCCGAAGTAGGCGTGCGCGGCGGCGGCGATGCCGTAGGCACCGCGACCGTAGTAGATGGTGTTGAGGTACCGGGCGAGGATCTCGTCCTTGGACACGGTGCGTTCGAGCTTGACGGCGAGCGCGAACTCGCGGGCCTTGCGCCCGGCGGTCACCTGCGCGGTCAGGTACGCGTTGCGCACGTACTGCTGCGTGATGGTGGACGCGCCCTGCCGGGCGCCACCGGCGTCGGCGACGGCCGCGCGCAGCACGCCACGCACCGACACCCCCCAGTGGCGGTAGAAGTCGCGGTCCTCGGCGGCGATGACGGCCCGGCGGACCCCGTCGGGGACCGCGGCGAGCGGCACGTCGTTGTGGTCGGTGACGCCGACGCGGGCCAGGACGGTGTGCCCGTCGCGGTGGTAGAGCACCGACGCCTGGGGTCGCAGCGGCGCGTCCGGCAGGTCCACGGAGGCGATCCACCCCTCGAGGGCGGCGTCGGCGGCGATGGTGGCGAGGACGAGGCCGACGAGGGCGCGACAGGTGGCTCGCCGCCAGGCGCCGCGTCCGTGCGGCAGCAGCTTCAAGAGGTCCATGCTGCGGGGAACGGTAACGGTGCGCCGGCGCCGCGCCGATCCGCCGAGTGACGGACCACGACCCGGGTAACCCGGTCGGGGCGCGGCGGCGACCACCGGCCGACCGCGACGCGGGTCGCCCGTCCCGCCCGGGCGCGGCACCCGCCGGCGGACCCCGAACGTGACCCGGGCACCCCGGCCGGGGTCGCCGGGTCGCCGGGAGCGACGTGGCGCGCGGAGGTCGCGCTGTTACGGTTCCAGAGTGCAGAGCGTGCTGAGGGTCGGGCTGCGGGACCTGCGCGGGTTCCTCGTCGGCCCGGACCCGCCGGTGCGCGCCCGGACCCGCCTCGGCCGGGCCCTGCCGACGATCGGCGCCATCGCCGCGCTGGTGTGCGGGCTCATCAGCTTCGAATACCTGCGCGGCAACGGACCGTCGGTCGCCGTCGGCTTCCTCGTCATCGACGCCGTGCTCATCGCCGCGCCGCTCGGGCTGGTCGCGACCCGGCCGCTGCTCGCGTGGCGGATGGCGTTCCTCGTCGCCGGGTTCACCGGCGCGACCGTGCCGATCCAGCAGGGCACGCCGTGGCCGTGGACGCCGGTGCAGATGCTGATGTTCCCGCTGCTGCTCGCCGTCGTCGCGGTCCGGCACCGCCGCGGCGTCCTCGTCTGGGTCGGGCTGTCCGCGACGCTGTTGCTCGTCATCTTCGTCAACCCCGGCAACCTCGCCGGGCTGCTGTTCGCCGTCACCGCGATCCTCGTCATCGGTGACCAGGTCCGCCGCCGCCGCGAGGTCCAGGCCGCCCTCGCCGAGGAGGAGGAGCGCACCGAGCTCGCCCAGGCCCGCCGCGCCATCGCCGAGGAACGCAACCGGATCGCCCGCGAGATGCACGACGTCGTCGCGCACCACATGTCGCTCATCGCCGTGCGGGCCGAGACCGCCGTGTACCGCATCGACGGCGTGCCACCGGCCGTCGCCGAGGAGCTCGCCGCGATCGCCGGCACGTCCCGGGAGGCGCTCGTCGAGATGCGCCGCCTCCTCGGGGTGCTGCGCAGCACCGAGACGGCCCTCTTCGAGCCGCAGCCGGTCCTCGACGACCTCGCCGGGCTCGTCCGCGACGCCCGCGAGGCCGGCGTCGACGTCACCTTCGACCCGCTGCCCGGCACGAGGGTGCCACCGGCCGTCGGGCTGGCGGCGTTCCGCATCGTGCAGGAGGCGCTGAGCAACGCCCGCCGGCACGCCGCGGGCGCACCCGTGCGCATCACCCTCAGCCTAGGACCGTCCACATTGGAGCTGTACGTGCGCAACACGCTGAACGCCCTCACCGGCGAGCCGACCGGCGGTGAGCGGCACGGCCTGCTCGGCATGCGGGAACGGGCCACCGCGATCGGCGGCACCCTCGCCGCCGGCCCCGACCCCGACGGCGGGTACACCGTGCACGCCACCCTCCCGCTGGAGGTCGCCGCGTGATCCGGGTCCTGATCGTCGACGACCAGGCCATGGTCCGGCAGGGTTTCGCCGCGCTCCTCGCCGCGCAGCCCGACCTCCTCGTCGTCGGGGACGCCGCCGACGGCGCCCAGGGCGTCACCATGGCCCGCGAGCACGCCCCCGACGTCGTCCTCATGGACGTGCGCATGCCGGTCCTCGACGGCATCCAGGCGACCCGGCGGATCCTCGACGTCGCCCCCGGCCTGCACCGGCCGAAGGTCGTCATCCTCACCACGTTCGACCTCGACGACTACGTGTTCGAGGCGTTGCGCGCCGGCGCGTCCGGGTTCCTGCTCAAGGACGCCCCCGCCGCCGAGCTCGTCACCGCCGTCCGGGTCGTCGCCGCCGGCGACGGCCTCCTCGCGCCGTCGGTGACGCGGCGGCTCATCGAACAGTTCGCGGCCCGCCCGAAGGCCGCCGACCACCAGCCGGCCCGCCTCGCCGCCCTCACCCCCCGCGAGACGGAGGTGCTGCGGCTCATCGCCCGCGGCCGGTCCAACGCGGAGATCGCCGACGACCTCGTCGTGGCGGAGCAGACGGTGAAGACCCACGTGAGCCGGGTCCTGACGAAGCTCGACCTGCGCGACCGCGCCCAGGCCGTCGTCTTCGCGTATGAGACCGGGGTCGTCAGCGCCGGGACGTAGTACCGCTGGGGTAGCGCACACATGGTCCTGCGGAGTGACGATCCGGGTGCTGCCCCGCACCTACCTTCAGCCTCATGCTTCGCAGGCTGTTCGCCCTCCCGCTGATCGCGGTGCTCTGGTCGGTGTTCGGCCCGGCCCAGGTCGCCGCGGTGCCGGCCCTCGCCGTGCACAGCGCGCGCTACGCCGGCGGTCTCGCGGTCGAGGTCGTCGGCGACCCGTCGACCGCGGCCACCGTCGTCGTGCTCGTCCCCGGCGTCGACACCACCGCCGCCAACTTCGACCGCGGCCTCGGCGGCGTCCAGCGCCGTGCTCCCGCGTGGCAGGCCAGGCAGCTCGCCGGCCGCGCCGCCGCGCTCGCGCCGCCGGGCGCGGGGTCCGTCGCGGTCGTCGCGTGGCTCGGCTACCACCCGCCGCACGGCATCCGGCTCGCCGCCGTCCGGGAGGACGCCGCGGCCACCGGCGCCGCCGCGCTGCTGCGGTTCCTGCGTGACGTGCCCGCCCCCAGGATCGTCCTCGTCGGGCACAGCTACGGCTCCACCGTCATCGGCCGCGCCGCCGCCCGCCTCGACGCCGGCCTCGGCGGCCGGGTCACCGACGTCGTCGCGCTCGGCAGCCCCGGCATGGGCGCCGGCCGCGCCGCCGACCTGCACACCACCGCCCGGGTCTGGGCCGGCACCGCCGCCGCCGACTGGACCCGCCGCCTGCCCGGCGGGCGCCTCCTCGGCGCCGGCCACGGCACCCACCCGACGGACCCGGCGTTCGGGGCGCTGCCACTGCCCGTCGGCGGGGTCACCGGCCACGACGGCTACTTCGTGCCCGGCACCGAGTCCCTCGACGCCCTCGCCGCCATCGCGATCGGAGACCTCGATGCTGCCGCTCGACACGATCATTAGCTGGTACCGCACGTACGCCGACGACCTGCGGGCCGCCCGCGACGAGCAGCGTGAGCTCCTCGCGCAGCGCCCGATGCGCCCGCGCCTCGACGACCTCGAGGCCGAGATCAGCTACCTGACGATCCGGGCGTTGCGCCCCCACACCGTCCTGGAGGTCGGCTCCGCCCGGGGCTGGTCGACGACGTGGCTGCTGCGCGCCCTGCTCGACAACGACGGCGGCGGGGTCCTGCACACGTTCGACCTCACTGACGACGCCGTGCGGACGGTCCCGCCGCTGCTCGCCGCCGACCGGTGGCGCTTCACCCGGGGCGATGTGCGCCGCGGCACGCTCCCCGACGACCCCGGGTTCGTGCTCGTCGACGCGGCGCACACGGCGCGGTTCGCCCGCTGGTACACCACCGCGCTCTTCGAACGGCTCCGCCCGGGTGCGGCCGTCGCCGTCCACGACGTCTTCCACGGCCGCCGCCCGTGGCCGGTCAGCGAGGGCGCCGTCGTGCTGGACTGGCTGCGCCGCCACGGCATCGGTCACCTGACCGCGTCACCCGCCGCCGACCCCGACACCCACGACCGGCTCGTCGGCCTGAAACGCAAGCTGCGCCTCGCCGCCCCCGTGCACGCCGCCGCGACGGACAACCCGATGCTCTTCTTCCGCGCTCATTTGTAGCCTTGCAAGGCCCGTTGCAGGCGGGGTTTCGCGTCGGCGGGCAGGCGCCCGCCGTCGCCGAGGGCTTCGAGCACCACCTGCCGGAACGTCTCGGAGAACTGTGCGTAGTGCGCGGTCACCGGCCGGCTGTGCGCGGACCGGATCGCGTCGAGCAGGGTCGGCGCGTACCGGTACAGTTTCACGACCGCCGCGTCGCGGTACACGATCTCGCGGGTGGCGGCGAACCCGCCGCGTTCGAACAGCAGCTGCTGGCTGCGTTCGCCGGTGAGGAACCCGATGAGCGCCCGCGCCGCCCGGGGGTGCCGGCTGTCCTTCGCCACGGCCAGGTTCTGCCCGCCGAGGACGCTCGGGCCGGGCAGTTTCGCGACGCCGAACTCGACCGCGGCGGCGCTGTCGGCACCGCCGGCGGGGTCCAGGGCGCGGTGCGCGACCGGCCAGTTGCGCATGAACACGAGCTTCCCGCCGGCGAACGCCTGCGTCGTCGCGGTCTCGTCGAAGCGCACCGAGTCCGGCAGGATCACCTGCGGCGCACCGGGCCGCAGGCCCGTCGCGAGCCGGGTGAGCCCGGTCTGCGCCTCGGGGGAGTCGATGACGACCTCGCCGTGGCCGTCGACGACCTCACCGCCGGCACCCCAGATCGCCTCCAGGGCGTTGACGGTGAGCCCTTCGTAGTCGCGCAGCTGCCCTGCCCACCCGGCGACCGGCTGCGGCCCGGTGGCGGCGGGCCGTTCCAGGACGTCCTGGACGGTGTTGACCAGCTGCGACCAGTTCGCGGGCGCGGTCGTGACGAGTTTCGTGCGGTAGTAGAGCAGGCCCGCGTCGGTGTTGAACGGCAACCCCCACAGCTTCCCCTGGTACCGGCAGGTGGCGAGGGGCGCGGGCAGGAACCCGGCGACGTCCTGCTCGTCCGGCAACGGCCGGATGTAGTCGCTGGACGCGAACTCGGCGGTCCAGGTGACGTCGAGGTTGAAGATGTCGACGCCGGCGCCGCCGGCCTGCGCCCGGGCGACCATTTCGCTGTGCTGCGCGTCGGCGTCGGCGGCGATCTCCTCGATCCTGGCCGGGTTCTCCGGGTGCAGGGTGTTCCACTGGTCGACGAGCGCCTGCCGCTGGTTGCCGTCGCCGTCGTCGCGGCCGCTGAGGATGACGAGGTCGCCGCGTTCGAGGCCGGGGTCGCGGTCCAGGACCGGCACCACGTACACGGCGACGAGCGCGGCGACGGCGGCACCGGCGGCGAACCCGGCGATGAGGCCGGTCCGGCCGGGCGCCCGCCGGATCCGGTCCGCGACCCGCCGCAGGAGCCCGGGCCGGTCCCCACCGTCCGGGTCGTCGTCCCCGGGCGGTGGCGGGTCGTCGTCCGCAGGCGGTGGCGGGTCGTCGTCCGCGGGCGGTGGCGGGTCGTCGTCCGCGGGCGGCGGTGGGTCGTCGTCCGCGGGCGGTGGCGGGTCGTCGTCTCCTGGCGGGGGTGGTGGGGTCGTCATGGTCCGGTTCATCCTCCCCAGAGCAGGCCGAACAGGGTGACCAGCACGTCGTCGAGGGTGTCGAGGCCGGCGTCGTAGCAGCCGCCGCCGGTGTGCGCGGTGACGTCGCGCAGGGTCAGGGTGCCGCAGCTGGCCTCGCCGATCGCGACGACGAACACCCGCACCCCCTTGCCCCGCACCTGGATGTCCACTTCGGACGGTGACTGGCCGCTGGTGTCGTTGCCGTCGGTGAGCACGACCAGACTCGCGACGCCGTCACCGGGGCCGGCGGCGACGTCCCGGACACCGTCCACAATGGTCTGCAGCAGCGGCGTGTTACCGGCGGGCCGGACCGCGGCCATCGCGTCGGCGGCGGCCTGCGCGCGGCCCGCGGCCCGCCCGATCGGCAGGAGCTCCCGGGTACCGGCGCCGCGGCCGTCGGCGGGGAAGATCCGCAGCCCGAACTCGTCGCGGTCGCTCATCAGGTTCAGGGCGCCGGTCACGCCGCGGGACGCGAGCTGGAACCGGGTGGTGCCGGTCCGGTCCACCCCCGCGAGCATCGAACCGGACGCGTCGAGCGCGAGCAGGACCCGGCCGGGGCGGTGCGCCCCCTCGTACAGTCGCAGCGCGTCGCCGACCGTCGAGGCCGCCGGTGCCCGCCGGTCGAAGACCGCCCCCGCGTGCGCGCCGAACTGCTCGGTCAGCGGGTCGCCGACGGCGAACAGCCCCGGTGGCCGCAGCCCGGCCCGCACCAGTTCCCGGCGGCCGTCGTCGCCGCCGAGCCACGCGCCGAAGCCGGTCGCGGCGGCCGTGGTGGCGGCGGCGACCCCGTCCCAGGCGAGCCGGACGAACGGGTGGTCCTCGCTGATGGTGTCGTTCGGGTACTGCACGAGCAGCGGCCGCTCCGGCGGCCCGCCCCCGCCGGGGCAGCCGAGGCCCTGGTTGTAGCGGACCGCCGCCTGTTCGGTGGTGATGACCGCCACCGGGACCTGGCCCGTGCCGCCGTGGCACAGCAGGTCCTGGCTGGTGCCGAGCGGATACCGGCCGCGGTCCAGGGACGCCTCCAGGCGCTGCTCGACGCCGCGGGCGGTCACCGGGGTCGCGCCGAGGCCCGCGTACAGCGCCGCCGTGGCGAGCACCCCGGCGGAGGAGACGGCGGGGTCGGGTCGCACGACGTCCCAGCCGAGCCGCCCGGTCTCCGTCCACAGCTGCCGCCAGCCGGCGTCGGCGGGCAACCCCGTCGAGGGCGAAGCGGGCGCGGCGAGGACGACGGGGGAGTAGCCGATGCTGCGCTGCTCGGCGATCGGGACCGCGACGCCGAACCTGGCCGACGCGGCGACGGCGGCGGCCACGTCGAGGGTCGAGTCGGGCAGCCACACGTCGGCGCGCGGCCCGATGCGCTGCAGCGCGTCGTTGAGCCAGCCGCTGGCGACCGCGGCCCGCGCCTCGGTGGGTCCGGCACCGTAGACGTACAGGTCGGCGGCCGGGCAGCCGTGGTGCCGTTCGGCGGTGGCGGTCTCGTAGGCGTCGGCGATGCGCCGGGCCGCGCCGAGCTGCTCGACGGACGTCATGACCCGCACCGCGGCCGGCTGCGGGCAGCCGTACAGGCGCCGGTGCAGCGCCTCATACGCGACGGGGATGACCAGGCCGGCGGCGACGGCGAGCGCGCAGGCGGTGACACCGGCAACGACGGTGCGCAGCCTGGTCCGCCGCCGCAGGAACGCCCAGCCGAACCCCGCCCAGGTCAGCAGCCGCTCGAACAGTCCGGTGGCGAGGATGCTGGCGGCGCCGCCGATGCAGGAGCCGATGATGAGCATCGCCCAGCGCCCCGTGGAGGCGGGCGTGCCGGTCGACAGCTGCTGCAGCGAGATCCCGAGCCCGCCGGAGATGACCACCAGCAACGACACGAGCGGCCGAGCCGAACGACGGCCGTCGTTGTCCCCATCGTCGGTCATGCGGGCGGCGCACCCCCTGGCGTTCACGCCAGTCTATCTCTTGGGTGCCACCGGCGTGGGACAGCTCAGGCGGTGAGGCCGTGCTCGTACGCGTACCGCACCGCCTGCGCCCGGTCGCGGACCCCGGCCTTGGCGAAGAGCCGGTTCACGTGCGACTTGACGGTCACCTCGGTCACGAACAGCCGCTTGGCGATCTCCCGGTTGGACAGCCCCGCCGCGATCAGGCCGAGCACCTCGGCCTCCCGCGCCGTCAACCCGTCCGGCAGCGTTTGCGGCGCCTGCGGTCCGGCCTGCGGTGCCGGCGCGCCGGCTTTCGGGGGCGTCTGGGTGGCCGCGGCGACGAGGCGTTGCTGGACGACCGGGTCGAGGACGGACTGACCGGCCGCCGCCGCCCGCACCGCCTGCGCGATCTGCACCCGCCCGGCGTCCTTCGTCAGGTAGCCGAGCGCCCCGGCCCGCATCGCGGCGAGGATGTCGGCGTCGTCGGCGTACGTCGTCAGCACCACCACCCGCGTCCCGGGGTGCCCGTCGCGGATCCGGGCCGTCGCGGTGACCCCGTCGCAGCGCGGCATCCGCAGGTCCATCAGCACCACGTCGGGGGCGTGCGCGGCGACCAGCCGCAGCGCCTCGTCGCCGTCGCCGGCGGTGCCGACGACCTCGACGTCGTCGAGCAGCCCGAGCAGCACCTCGAGACCTTCCCGGACCACCGTCTGGTCGTCGGCCACCACCACCGTGATCATCCGGGGATCCTCGCATCGACCCGCCACCCGGCGCCGTCCGGCGCGGCCGTCACCGTGCCGCCGGCCAGCCCGACCCGTTCCCGGAGCCCAGCCAGGCCGTGCCCGCCGGCCGGCAGCGTGGCAGCGGCACCGCCGGCGCCGTCGTCGCGGACCGTGAGCCGCACCGCGTCCGCCTGATATTCGAGGTGTACGGCGACAGCACTGCCGGGCGCGTGCTTGCGCACGTTCGTCAGCGCCTCCTGCGCCGTGCGGAACAACGCCAGCCCCGGTTCGGCGGCCAGGGGCCGCGGGGTCCCCGACACGGTCACCGCGGCCGTCGCGTCGAGGTCGGTGCGGTACCCGTCGGCGAGCGCCCCGACGAGCTCGCCGAGCGGCACCGGGTCGCCCCGCAGCGCGCTCACCGCCCGCCGGGTCTCGGTGAGCCCGTCGCGGGCGAGTCGCCCGGCCCGTTCGACGAGCACGGCGGCGTCCGCGGCCCGGTCCTTCTCCAGGAGCGCCGCCGCGGTCTCCAGCTGCACCGACAGCGCCGACAGCGAGTGTGCAAGCACGTCGTGGATCTCCCGGGCGACCCTGGCCCGCTCGTCCAGGGCCGCCATGGATCTCGCCTGCCGGGCCTGTTCCTCGCGTTGCCGCCGTACCACGCCGAGCAGCAGCACCAGGCTCAGCGACCCGGCCCAGATCAGCAGCTCCGGCCAGCCCTTGCCCTGCGCCCACAGCACCGCGGTGAGCCCGCCCGCGCTCAGCGCCGTGGCCGCGGCGGCGGCGATGAGCGGCAGCACGCCCGCGGCGACGGTGATGGCGGCGATGAGGTAGCACGGGGCGAACCCGCGGGTGTCGAGCACGCACAACGCCAGCCCCGCGGCCGCGCACCCGGCGACGGCGACGGCCTGGGTGCGGCCGGTCCACAGCGACATCACCAGCCACGCGGCGGCGGCGACCGCGACGAGGGCGAGGACCGCCAAACCCCGGCCGGTGGGGACCGGGCGGGGTTCGGTGGACAGCATCGCGGCGCTCAGCAGGGCCAGGAAGATCAGGCTTCTCGCCTGCCGCCACCTGGCGACGGCGGTGTCGGTGACCGTGAACACCGGTCCAGTCTCCGCTGCCGTGCCGCTCACCGGTTGATCAGGCCACCCCGGCGGGCTTCCTGGCGGGCTGCACGGTGCCCTTCCCGGCGGGCTTCGCGCTGTCCTTCGCGGCGGGCTTCCCGGCGGGCTTCGCGGTGTCCTCCGCGTCGGGTTTCCCGGGGTGCGAAGGGGACGCCGGTGGCGATCGCGCGGCGGCCGGTGACGGCGGCCTCGGCGAGCAGGCTGAGGCCGAGCATGAACGGCAGCGCGGCGGCGAGCACGGCGGCGTCCGCCCCGAGCGCCCGGCCCGCTGCGTTCTCGGCGAACCGCGCCCCGATGAGCACGATCCACACGAGCAGGGTCAGCGCGGTGTACCGGTACCAGAGATGCCCGTCGCGGACGAACACCCGCACCGTCAGGCCCCGCACGAGCCCGCCGGCGACGCCGAGCACCGCACCGGCGCCGAGCACCGCACCGTCGAGCACGGCATGCGCCAAGGTCCCGGCGGTGAACGCCTGCGACACGGCATACCCGCCCCACGCGACCAGCAGCACCGGCGGCAGCACCAGCCGCCGAGCCTGCAACGGCTCCCCGGTGAAGCGGCGGACCAGGAGGTACAGGACGGCGGCGGCGATCAACAGCGCGGTGGTGAGGTTCATGCCGCTGACGCTAGGCGCGGCACCGGGTGGAGCGCCGCCACCCACGGGTGGAGGCCGGGTGGAACTCCCCGGGCACGAAAGAGCCCGGGTCGGCGCGCGACCCGGGCCCTTCCAGCGGTAGTGCTCGTTGCCTTGTGCGGTAGTGCTAGTTGCTGAGCGTCACTGCGAGGTCGTCGAGGACGAACGACGTCTGCAGGGACGAGTCCTCCGTACCGCTGAACTTGATCACCACGGTCTGGCCGGCGAGCGCGTTCAGGCTGTACGTCTTGAGCTGGTAACCCGACGCCTTGTTCAGGTTCGACAGGGTGCCGAGCGTGGTCGAGCCGGCCGTGATGGTCAGCTTGTCGTACTGGACGGTCGTGGTCGTCTCAGCCGAGTCGATGTGCACGTAGGCCGTGAGTGTGGCCTTGCAACCGGCTGGGATGGTCACCGACTGCTGGATCGCCTCGGTGTGCGTCGAGCCGTACCCGTCGAGCCACGAGCTGTAGGTGCCGGTGCGGGCGGCCTGGCCCTGGCTGGCCCACTGGCCGATGGAGCCGGTGGTGCCGCTCCACGAGGTCGCGCCCGACTCGAAGCCCGGGTTGAGCAGCTTCTGGCCGGAGCAGTTGCCGGTCGGCGGGTTCGACGTCGGCGGGTTCGTCGTGGTGGGCGGCGGGGTGGTGCCACCGGTGCACGTCGGGTCGCCGGACTGGGCCGGCACGCTGACGGCGGTCCAGGCGTTCTTGACCGCGTTGAACTCGGTGCAGGAGCCCGGGTACAGGTTCTTGGCCGCGGTCAGCGTCCAGGTGCGGTACTTCAGGTACGACGAGGACGAGGTCTTCATCAGCATCGCGTTGTAGAAGATCTTGGTGGCCTTCTGGATGCCGATGCCGACGAGGCCGGTGCTGCCGTTGCACGTGGTGCTGCTCGGCTGCCCGTTCGTCGGGTTGGTGCCCTCGGCGAGCAGGTAGAACCAGTGGTTGCCGGGGCCGGCGGCCGCGTGGACCTCCTGCGACGGGGTGCTGCTGGAGTAGCAGTTGTCGTCGCCGGCGAGCGACGGGTTGTACATGTAGCGGATCGGGCCGCTGCCGACGAGGTTGACTTCCTCGCCGACCTGGTAGTCGGCCGGGTCGTTCGGGTTGGCGGCGAACGCCTCGGTGGCCGCACCGAACACGTCACCCACGAACTCCTGGGTGCCGTTGCCCGAGATGCCGCCCGGGGTGGTGTCGTCGATGCCGTGGCCGACCTCGTGGCCCAGGACGTCGAGCGAGCTGATCCACTTGCCGGCGGTGTTCTTGCCGATCTGGATCTGGGAGCCGTCGTAGTACGCGTTCTGGTCGTTCAGACCGACGCGGATCGGCCAGCCGCCGCCGCTGCCGTTGAAGCCGTTGCGGCCCAGCCACGACGAGAGCATCGCGGCCTCCTTCTGCGCCGCGTACAGGGCGTCGACGCAACCGGTCTCGCGGTCGGTGCCGACCCCGGTGCCCCACACGTCGTCGGAGCCGGTGAACGTGGCGTTGCCCGTCGCGTTCTGGCAGCTGATGTTCGTGTAGTTCGGGTCCTTCATGCTGTACGTGCTGCCGGACAGCGTCGTGTTGATCGTGACGTTGCCGACGATCCAGCCGGTGCCGGTGCCGTGCATGACCCGCTCACGCTTGTTGAGCAGCGCGCCGCTCGTGGCGTCGGTCGTGACGGTGAGGCGGCTCGCGCCCTCCGCGCCGGTGCCGTTGAGGGTCGTCTCGTACGCGAGCTTCGCCGCGCCGTCCAGGGTGTAGACGACGAGGCGGGTGCCCTCGACGGCGTTGACGCTCGTCAGCAGCTTGCGAGCGGCCGCCTCGGCGTCCGCGGAGCTGATCTTCGCCGCGGTGGACAGGTTCCCGATCGCCTGGGTCTGCGCCACCGACGTGTACTTCGCCGCGCCCGCCGCGTCGGTGACGACCACGAAGTCACCACCGACGACGGGCAGACCCTTCCAGGTCCGCTCGTACGCGATGTACTTCGCGCTGCCCGAGGCGACCAGCGACTTCTGCACGTACGCGTCGTCGGTGCTCGGCTGCAGCACACTCGGACGCTGGGACACGAACGTCGCCGCGGACTTTGCCGCGACGGCGTTGGCTGCCTCGACGCCTGTGGGCGCCGGCAGCGGGGGCGAGGCTTGCACGGCTGCGGCGGTGCCGGCTGTTACCAGCCCGACCGCGAGCACTCCGGCCGCTGTAGCGAACCGTGGGGACAGCTTCAAGGGTGCCTTCTTTCCAGGGCGGCGCACGGTACCGGGGGTACGTACATTTCGGGTGTGCGCCGGAACCAATCGAGACACGCGAGAGTCGAATCCAGGTGCAAGCGGCCGGCGTGCGCGCGCCGATCGACCAACCGCATGCTTCATCGACTCATGGCGATTTCAGGACGATCACACAGCCGGAATCATCCGGACAAGACTTCATACCCTTCGCCCACCCTTGCCGCCACCCTGTACTTCGACGACCGTCGACCTGCGAAACACCACCGAAACGGTTTAACTGAATTCACGCGCCCGTCGCTGAATAACTGCAGGTCATTAACTTTTAACTCATCGATGACCTTTACCGGTCTCGCCCGGATCGCCCAGCCCCGTAAGGTGGACGGCGATGACGCCGCCAACCGAGCCCGAACCCACGGACGCCCCACCGCCACCCGCCCCGCGGTCCCAATACATGATCACGAAGTCCCACGACCCGGCATCATCCGTTCCGCCATCCCCACCCGCCACAGCGTCCCCTGACGCCACACCCGCACCCGCCCCGGCTCCCGACGCGTCCGGCGACCCGGTGATGCAGGCCGGCGGAGCGCAGCAGTCCGATGCGGCACCGGAGTCTGGTGCGGCAGCGGAGTCTGGTGCGGCAGCGGAGTCTGGCGCGGCGGCGCAGTCTGGGGCGGCGCAGGCCGGGACGGGGGCGCAGCCTGGCACGGCGGCGACACCGCTCGATGCGGTGGCCGAGGTGGTTGCGGCCGCAGGGATCGCCGGCCGACGCCTGCGCCAGGCCTTGACGCAGCTGGCGACCACCCCGACGACCCTCGACGACCTCATCCGCGAGCACGCCCTGCCCCGCCGGACGGTCGAACAACTCCTCCGCGCCGCAGGCCCAGACCTGCACACCGCCCGCGACGGCAGCCTGCGCCTGCCCGGCGCGTACCGCACCCGCTTCAGCGCCCCCGCCGGTTCGCCGCCCCCTCAGCCACCCACCAGCACGTCGACCGGTGCCGCCGCCGGCGCCGTGGTCGGTGCGGTGATCGGCGCCTGGGCTGGCGCCGCAATGGGTGCCTCAGCTCGCCCCACGGCCGGCGCCGCGATCGGTCCCGCGGCCAACAACCCGGCCAACAACCCGGCCAACAACCCGGCCAACAACCCGGCCAACAACCCGGCCAACAACCCGGCCAACAACCCGGCCAACACGTCGGCTGGCGACGCGGCCGGTGCCTCCGCTGGTGCCTCGGCCGACGACCTGGTCGCCGACATGGCACGGCTCATCGCGGAGGTCCCGACCGACCGCGCCCTCGACCACGTCTCCGCGACCGCCCAGACCGCGGCCCGGCGCGCGCGCTGGCTGGACGAGACGTTCGACCTGGCCGGCGCGCACCTCGTCTGCGTCGGCGACCACGACCTGACCTCCCTCGCGGTCCTCACGATCCGGCCCGACCTGCGGGTCACCGTCGTGGACGTCGACGAGCGGCTGCTGGAGTTCATCGCGCAGCGGGCGGCGCAGCGGGGGCACGCCGTCGACTGCTGGCACGCCGACCTGCGGTTCGGGTTGCCGCCGGTGGTCGCCGAGTCCGCGGACCTCGTCTTCACCGACCCGCCCTACACGCCGGAGGGCGTCCAGCTGTTCCTCGGCCGTGGGGCGCAGGCGCTGCGGGACCGGGTCAACGGGCGGCTGGTCATGGCCTACGGCTTCAGCCCGCTGACGCCGGCGCTCGGGGTCAAGGTGCAGCGGGCGGTGCTCGACCTGGACCTGGCCGTCGAGGCGATCCTACCGGCGTTCAACCGCTACCACGGCGCGCAGGCGGTCGGGTCCGCCAGCGACCTCTACGTGTGCAGGCCGACGTCGCGGACCTGGCAGGTGCTGGAGAAGCGGCTGAGCGGGGCGGCCGTCAACATGTACACCCACGGTGAGCACTCGCTGGAGGGCGAGGCGGTCGGGCGCGGGCCTGCGGAGCTGCTGGCGGCGCCGGTGCGGTCGGTGCCGGACCAGATCGACCTCGCCGGCGATCCCGGATCCTGGCTGTTGCGGGTGCTGCTCGCGCTCAATTCGTCTTCCCTGAGCTTACAGGTCCCCAACAAATCCCCGGACCTCATCGATGCGAAGAGTCAGGCGGCGCTACGCTCCGTCGTCGCGGCGAAGTACACGTTACGGTACCGCCGCAGCACGCCCTCGCCGAAGCTGGCGATCGTGGAGGCGACGGCCGTGCAGGACGGGACGCGGACGGCGGTCGGGTGGCTGCTGGCGCACGCGCACGGGAAGCTCGGCAACGTATTGCGTGAGGGCCTGGTCAGGGAGCACGGGTTGACGAAGAACGAGGCCCGTGCCAGGGTCGCGGAGCTGGCGCCGCCGTCGTGGCACGACGCCCGGCTGCTCGACCTGCCCCGGTACGCGATTGCCGCCCTGGTCCAGGCGTTGACGTGACCCCGCCCGGGCAATCCGGCGATCACTGCAACCCGGTTGATCGGCGTTCCCTGGGGCACACCGATCGACCGGGTTGTTGCAAGATCGCGGGATGAGTCTGTTCCGCGACCGAGGGTTCGTCGCTTTCCTCGGGGTACAGACGCTGTCCGCGTTCGGCGACGCGTTCTCGTTCACGGCGGTGCCGATGCTGGTCCTGGACGCCACCCGCTCTGCCACGGCCATGGGCGCTGTGAAGGGTCTCGACGCGGTCGCCGCGATCGTCGGTGGGCTCGCCGCCGGGGTGATCGCCGACCGGTTCGCGGCGCGGCGCCTCACCGTCCTGAGGGTCTGTGATCTGGCCCGCTTCGCCCTGTACGGCAGCATCCCCCTCATGTGGCTCCTCCAGCCGCAGGCGTGGCTGCTGTTCGTGGTGCTGCCGATCGCCGGGTTCTGTTCGATGGTGTTCCAGGTGACGTACGTGACGGTGGTGCCCCGTCTCGTCCCCGCCGACCGGATCACCGAGGCGAACGGCATCCTGTACGGCGCGTTCTCCGCCGCCTACCTCGCCGGGCCGGCCCTCGCCGGGCTGCTGTCCGGCTGGCTCGGGCCGCCGGCCGCGCTCGCCGTCGACTCCGTCACGTTCCTGCTGTCGGCGGCAGGCCTGTCCTTCGTCCGTCTCCGGCCGCCCGCCCCGAAGTCCGAAGACACACCCGCCCCGCAGGCCGAAGACGCGGCCGGCCCGCAAGCTGAGGACACGGCCGCCCCGCAGGGGGAAGAGGCAAAGGGCGACGCGGAGGTGTCGGCGTGGCGGGGGTTCGCCGAAGGGGTGCGGTTCCTGCGGGGGCATCCGCTGCTGTGGCCGTTGACCGTGCTGCTCACGTTCCTGATCTGCTGCACCACCGCGCTCGACGACGTCGTCGTCTACCACGTGAAGGAGGACCTGCACCGCTCCGACACCGTCGTCGGGCTGGTCCTGACCGCGGGTGTGGTGGGCTCCATGCTCGCTTCCGCCCTCGTCGCCCGGTTGCGGCGCAGGTTCGGGTTCGGGCCGTTGTGGATCGTGTCGTACACCTGCTGCGGCGTCCTGCTTGCGGGCGTCGGGTTCGCCGGTGGTGCCGTGGGGGTCGCCGTGTTCGTCGGGGCGGTCATGGTCACGACGGGGGTCGCGGGGATCGCGTCGATGTCGTTGCGGCAGGAGGTCACGCCCGGGCCGTTGCTGGGTCGGGTCACGTCGGCGTTCTGGACGTTGCAGCTCACGCTTGCGCCGGTGGGCGCCGTGGTGCTGACGTTCGCCGCCGGGCATGTCGGCGTCCGGATGACCCTCGCGGTTGCCGGCGCGGTCTGCTCGCTCACGGCGCTCGCCGCACTCATGACCCCGATCCGCACCGCCGGCCGCGTGCACTGAAACCGACCCCGCCGCACCGAGCCCGGCAAGCCAAGCAAGGCAAGCCAAGCAAGCAAGGCCAAGCAAGCAAGGCAAGGCAAGGTCAGCGCAGCAGGTTGCCGGCGGTCGCGGCCCACAGCTGCGGCAGGTCGGTGCCGGGGGAGCGCAGCCACTGCAGCTGCACGCCGTCCATCAGCGCGATGACCCGCCGTGCGAGCGTCTCCGGCTCGTCGGTGGCGTCCTTCGACAGGGCCGCCAGTGCCGTGAGCTCCTCCAGGATCCGCTGCTGCCGGGCGACGAAGTAGTCGTGCGCGGGGTGGTCGGGCGCGAGGGACTCCGCCTGCAGCACCGCGAACAGCCGCACGATCTCCGGCTGCGCCGCGTTGCGCCGCACCAGCGCGGTGCACAGCTCGGGCAGGGTCGGTGCGGTGCCGTCCAGCAGGGTGTCCAGGGCACGGACGTCCTCCGCGTCGCGGTGTTCGAGGATCGCGATGAGCAGGCCGTCCTTCGACCCGACGTGGTGCAGCAGGCCGGGCACGGTGAGGCCGCAGTCGGCGGCGACGTCCTGCATCGACAGGCCCCAGAAGCCGCGTTCGGCGACGAGCCGGGTGGCGGCGGTGATGATCTGCCGGCGCCGTTCGGCCGCCGGCAGGCGGGTCCGGTCGTGCCGTGCCATCTCGTCGCTCCGCTCTTGTCGGTTCCACGCCGCGGCGTTATCGTACCTGGTACCTAATACTTTACAAGTACTCAGTAGTAGACAGGGACACCGCCATGGACCTCGAGGAGAAGGCTGCCGTCACCAGCGGCAGCAGCTTCTGGCGCAGCACCGCCGTCACCGGCGTGCCGGACATCATGCTCACGGACGGCCCGCACGGCGTGCGCAAGGCGCTGCCCGACGCGGTGGAACTGCTGGCCAGCGAGCCGTCCACGTGCTTCCCACCCGCCGTCGCGCTCGGCTCGACCTGGGACCCGGCGCTCGCCCGCAGGGTCGGTGAGGCCCTCGGCGACGAGGCCCTGGCGATGGACGTGCAGGTGCTGCTCGGCCCCGGCATCAACCTCAAGCGCAGCCCGCTCGGCGGCCGCAACTTCGAGTACTTCGCCGAGGACCCGCTGCTCACCGGCATCCTGGCGGTCGAGTGGGTCAAGGGCCTGCAGAGCCGTGGCGTCGGCGCGTCCCTGAAGCACTACGCCGTCAACAGCCAGGAGACCGACCGGATGCGGGTCTCCGCCGACGTCGACGATCGCACGCTGCGCGAGCTCTACCTGCGCGCATTCCAGCGGGTCGTCACGCAGGCGAAGCCGTGGACGGTCATGTGCGCCTACAACCGCGTCAACGGAGTCCTCGCCTCCCAGCACCACTGGCTGCTCACCGAGGTGCTGCGCGGTGAGTGGGGCTACGAGGGGCTCGTCGTGTCCGACTGGGGCGCCGTCGCCGACCGGGTCGAAGCGGTCCGTGCCGGGCTCGACCTCACCATGCCCGGTCCCGACCCGGACGGCGACCGCAGGCTGGTCGAGGCGGTCCGCGACGGCACCCTCGACGAGTCCACTTTGGACACCGCGGTTTCCCGGGTGGCCGCGTTGGTACAGGCAGCGCTCGCCGCCCGTACCGACGCCACCTTCGACGCTGACGCGCACCATGCGCTTGCCCGTGAGGTGGCGGGCCGGGGCATCGTCCTGCTCAAGAACGAGGGCGGCACGCTGCCGCTGCAAGCCGGTTGCGGACCGGTCGCGGTGCTGGGGGAGTACGCGCGGACGCCCCGCTACCAGGGCGGCGGCAGCTCCCAGATCAACCCGACCAGGCTGGACAACGCCCTCGACCAGATCACCGCACTGGCCGACGGACCCGTGACGTTCGCACCTGGGTACGACGACATCGACGACGCCGTCGCCCTTGCCCGGGACGCCGCCGTCGCGCTCGTGTTCGTCGGCACCGACCGCGAGACCGAGGGCGCCGACCGCGAGTCGCTCGACCTGCCCGCGGCGCACGTCGAGCTCATCGAACGGGTCGCGGCCGTCAACCCGCGCACCGTCGTCGTGCTGTCCAACGGCGCCGTCCTGCGCACCGGCCCGTGGGACGCGGCGGTGCCCGCGGTCGTCGAGGGCTGGCTGCTCGGCCAGGCCGGCGGCGGCGCCCTCGCCGACGTCATCTTCGGCCGGGTCAACCCGTCGGGCCGGCTCACCGAGACGATCCCGCTGCACCTCGCCGACCACCCGTCCTACCTGGACTTCCCCGGCGAGGCGGGCCACGTGCGCTACGGCGAGGGCGTCTTCGTCGGGTACCGCGGCTTCGACGCCCGCGCCCAGCAGGTCGCGTACCCGTTCGGCCACGGCCTGTCCTACACGACGTTCGCCTACGGACCCGCGACGGTCACCGCCACCGGCGACGGCCTCAGCGTGCGGCTCAGCGTCACCAACACCGGCGACCGCGACGGCCGCGAGGTCGTCCAGGCGTACGTGTCGCTGCCCGGCTCCGCGGTCCGCCGCGCGCCGCGGGAGCTCAAGGCGTTCGCGAACGTGGCGATCGCCGCCGGCGCGACCGTCGAGGTGGAGCTGCCGATCGCCCGCGACGACCTCGCCTACTGGGACACCCGCGTGTCCCGCTGGGTCGTCGAGGGCGGCACGTACCAGGTGGAGGTCGGCGCCTCCTCACGTGACCTGCGGGTCACCGCCACGGCCGCGGTCGACGGTGACGAGGTCCGGGTGCCGCTGACCGGCGAGTCGACGATCGCGGAGTGGCTCAGCGACCCGAAGGGCGCCCAGGCGCTCGGCGAGGTGTTCGCGTCCCTGGCCGCCGACGGCGAGGCGGGCACGATGGCCCGCACCGCCAGCAGCCCGGAGATGCTGACGCTCATGGGCAGCCTGCCGCTGTCGCGGCTGTCCGTGTTCGCCGGTGAGGCGTTCGGCCCCGCCGCCATCGAGAAGCTGTCGGCCTCCGTCAACTGATCAGCGCCGTCGCCTGACCGTGGTCCCACGGTCAGGCGAAGCGTTTGACGAAGCCACGTTGCCACGGGGTCTCGACGGCGTGCCGGGAGTAGTGCTGCCGGACGTACGCGACGGCCGCACCGGCCGGCACGCCGTCGAGGACCGCCAGGCACGCGAGGGCGGTCCCGGTCCTGCCCCGTCCGCCGCCGCACCCGAACTCGACCCGGCCCGTCTCCGCCTCCAGCAGCGCCGCCTCGAGCGCGAGCCGCAGCGCCGCCGGGTCCTTCGGCAGGCCGAAGTCGGGCCACCGTACCCAGCGCGCCGGCCACGGCGTCGCCGCCGGTTCGCGGCCGAGCAGGTAGACGCCGAGGGTGGGCGTGGCCCCGTCCGGCACCGGCCTGGACAGCGGCCGCCCGCGGACCGCGCGTCCCGACGGCAACGTCAGCAGACCTGGCGTGCCGACCGGCCACAGCTGCGACATGTCCCTCCTCAGACCCTCGGGCGGAAACTGGCTCAGACCCTCGGGCGGAAACTGGCGAACACCAGGTCCAGGTCCGGCCGGGCCGCGGCCCAGTCGGCGTCGGTGGTCTGCCAGTAGAAGCCGTACGCCTGCTTCGGCGACGTGACCACCCCACGGTTGTTGACGTGCTGGCGGTTGCCCCGCCCGAACGTGAACTCCCAGTCTGCGGCCGTGACGAAGTACGGCACCGGCTGGATGTGGATCTCGACGTAGTTGGGGAAGTCGCCGCTGGCCCGCCGCGCGTCGCGCTGCGTCTGCCAGTCCTTCACCGGGTCCATCTTCGGCTGGTCGGTCTGGTCGATGCCGAGGACCCGGCCGTCGCCGCGGAAGTACACGATCGAGCCCTCTTTCGAGCGCCGCCAACCGGCCGGGACGTACACCGAGAACCCGGTCGGGTCCTGGTAGTCGATCCAGCCCGCGGGCAGCGGCGGCCGCTGATCCGTCGCGCTCGCCTGCACCGACGGCGACGGCCCCGGACCGGCCGGCTCACTGGACGGCGCCGCGCTCGGTGACGTGGCCGGCGCGCTGGTCGCCGCGGCCGTCGTCGTCTGCGCGGAAACGGCCGGCGCAGCGGTCTTGTTCTCGTCCCCGCCCGACCGCAGCGCCAGCACCGCGATGACGGCGACCACGACGAGCACGCCGATGGCGCCGACGAGGATCTTCGCCTGGGGCCGTCCTGGCGTACGCTCACCCGCCCCGAACTCCAGCACCGCCGCGGGTGCGGGCGAGCGTGCCGGGACCGGGGCCGGTTGGGGCTCGGAGTCCGGCACCGGGACTGGCTCGGGCTCGGTGACCGGGGCGGGCTGGTCGACGACCTCGGTCTTGGGCGTTGCGGCCTGCTCGAACGCCGACGCCTCCGCCATCGCCGGAACAGGAACCAGCTCGGGCTCGAATTCGGGCTCCGGCTCCGGCTCGGGCTCAGGCTCCGGCTCGGGCTCGGGCTCAGGTTCCGGCTCGGGCTCGGGCTCGGGCTCAGGTTCCGGCTCGGGCTCGGGCTCGGGCTCGGGCTCGGGTTCCGGCTCCGGCTCCGGCTCCGGCTCCGGTTCGGGCTCGGGCTCGGGCTCGGGTTCCGGCTCCGGCTCGGGTTCGGGCTCCGGCTCCGTGATCGCGGTCGGGGCGTCGACGATTTCGGCGGCCGGTGGGGGCTGCTCGAACGCCGGTGTCTCTTCCGCTGCCGCGTCCAGGTCGGCTGGTGGGGTGGTGGGCGCTGGACGTACCGTGGCGGCCGGCTCAACCGCGAGAACCGGCGGCACCGGGAGTTGTTGCTGGACCACCGTCGGCGGGTCCTGGCGTGGGCGGGGCTGCACGACCGTCGGCGGCTCCGCCGGTGCCGGGCGCTGCGCCGGGACGACCGGGGGCGCGGGGGGTTTCGACGCGACCGGGGCTTTCGGCGTGGCCGGGGCCGCCGGGGTCGCCTCGGCGGGTGCCGGGGTCGAACGGCCCCAGCCGCTCAGCCATGACCGGCGGCGGCGCTCGGGCGGTGCGGTGACGACCGCGCGGAGGCGCTCCTCGGTCTCGGCGAACCCGGCCCGGGCCCGCGGGTCCTTGCGCAGCAGCCCGCGCAGCGCCGGCGTGAGCGGCCCGGCGCGCTGCGGCGTGTCAAGCTCGTCGGACGCGAGGGCCATGAGGGTCTCCATGGCGGACCCGCGGCCGTACGGCGAGCGACCCTCCACGGCGGCGTACAGCGTGGCGCCCAGCGACCACAGGTCCCCGGCGGCGCCGGCGGTGCCGTCCCGGGCGCGCTCGGGGGCGATGTACTCCGGGGAGCCGAGGACGAGGCCGGTGCGCGTCACGTGACCGTCGCCCTCGATCCGGGCGATGCCGAAGTCGGTGAGCACGACCCGCCCGTCGTCGCCGAGCAGGACGTTGCCGGGCTTGATGTCGCGGTGGTGGACCCCGACCCGGTGCGCGGCCTGCAGCGCGGCGAGCACGGCAAGACCGATCTCGGCGACCCGCCGCGGCGGCAGCGGCCCGTCGGCGCGCAGGGTCTGGTCGAGGGACCGGGACGGCACGTACTCCATGACGAGCCACGGCTGCCCGTCGAACGCCAGCACGTCATACACTCGGACCACGTTCGGGTGGGTCAGCCGCGCGGCCGCCCGTGCCTCCCGCAACGTCCGCTCCATCGCGACGTCACGGGCGCTGTCGAGCAACTCCTGCGGCAGGATGATCTGCTTCACGGCGACGTCACGCCCGAGCGTCTCGTCCCGGGCACGCCACACCCTGCCCATCCCGCCCGCCCCAAGTGGTTCAAAAAGGCGATATCGGTCGGCGACGAGGGCGGGCGCGGCGGTCATGCACAAAGGTGTACCCGATCGATCACCCAAGCACGCAATCGGCACACCGGGCCGCCGCCCTACCGTCGCGAGGATCACCACCGTCCCACCCGTGCAACCTGTCGCCCCCGCAGCCGCACCACCCGGCTGAACTGCTGACAACCGGACTGCACCCGATCACCTACCGTGAAAGGACGGCGGGTTTGTACGGCTCGGAGGAATTTGTGCACCAGAACGTTCTGCACCTCGACGGCACGGCAGGGACCCTGATCCTCGCCTGCTACGTGATCGGCGGCCTCGTCGCTGCCGCCGCCGGCTGCCTGCCCGGCAACGCACCGAGGTTCCGCATCCTGTGCGTCGTGCTCGGCCTCGGCCTGTCCGCCTGGGCGGCAAAGGTCCTTCTCGTCGGCGGCGTGATCATCCTGAGCCCGGCCGTCCTGCTGCTGCCCGTGACGTTGACGGTGGGCGCGATCATCGGCACGTATCGGGCGTACCGTTCGCAGCGCCCGAACGCACGCCTTGCCCCGCTCCGCCCTCACCCCGCCGCCCGGCCCTACACCGAACCGCCGGCGTTCCCACCCGCCCCGGCGTTCGCCACCGGTCCCGCGCCAGCCCATGCCGCTGCCCCGACCTATGCGCATGGCGCCCCGGCCTATGCGCATGCCGCCCCGGCACCGGTGCATGCCGCTCCGGCCCACGCGCATCCCGCTCCGGCCTTTGCGCATGGCTCCCCGGCCTTCGCCGCCGCTATGCCGGTGGCTGCGCACGCCGCACCCTCTGCGCACGCCGCACCCTCTGCGCACGCCGCACCCTCTGCGCACGCCGCACCCTCTGCGCACGCCGCACCCTCTGCGCGCCCTGCGTTCTCCGCGCGGGCATCTGCCTATGCCATGCCGGTGGCAGCTCACACCGATCCGGTGGCAGCCCATACCGGACCAGCCGCGACCCGCAGTGCTCCCGGCGCGGCCCGCAGCGTCCACAGCGCGCCGAGCACGACCCACGATGCCCGCACTGCGCCGAGCACGACCTACGGCGCCCGCAGCGCTCCGAGCGCGACCCACAGTGCCCGCACTGCCGCGAGCGTGACCCACAATGCCCGCACTGCTCCGAGCGCGACCCACGGCGCCCCGGGCGCGGCCTTCGCCGCAACGCCGACGCAGTCTCCGTCGAGGGACGCCACGCAGCCGCGGTTCCACGGGCACGCGATCGCGCCGCCGGCCGCGTTCCCGACACCGCCGCGATTCGCGCCGCAGCCGCTGCACAACGTCCCGTCGCAGCGCACCGCGCCGGACGGCTATGTCACCGTGCACGCGCAGTACCCCGCGCACCACCTCCAGCCTTCGTCGTCGAACCTTGCGTCGCACTCAACGCCTGGGCCGCAGGGTCCGGAGCGGGCCCAAACCCCGACGTGGCAGCCGGCTCCGATGCGTCCACTGGAGCCGTCGTGGTCGGAGGGTTCGGGCAGGGGGCAGCGGGAGTCCGTACCGCCGCAACAGGACACAACGAGGACACCTTCGGGTGCCGGCGCGGGCCCGATTCGGATGGCGCTCGCCCCAGCGACTGATCCTTCCCCGTTGCAGCCGTCAGCGGTCCGCGCCCGTCACCGCGCGGCCGGGTCGGCCGGCTGAGCTCGACACCTGCTCCGTGATTGCTCACCCCTGGTCGACCACCCCCTCGCCGGACGGCGGGAACACCCGGTCGACCAGGCTGTCGACGAGCGCGTCCACCCCGTGCGGCCGCAGCACCTCGGGGACGGTGAGGTCGTCGACGATCAGCCCGAGCATGCCCAGGTAGAGCAGCAGCACCGACCCGCGGTCGCCGGGCAGGCCCGCGTTGACGTGGAACGCCACATTCTCGTCCAGGTCCGCGGTGAAGAAGCTGGTGAGCCTGGTGTCGAGCTCGGGCCGGCGGGTCGCCTCCAGCCGCAGCTCCAGCAGCGCCAGGTGACTGCTGCGCTCCCGGCGGGTCCGGTCGAGCAACTGGTGCATGAGGGACTTGACCAGGTCGCGGGACGGTGTGGCGCGCATCGTCTCGGCCAGCTCCGACGGGTCGGGCGTGAGCCGCTCGCGGACCCGGAGCATGAGCTGCTCCAGCAGGTCGGCGCGGTTGCTGAAGTAGTTGGACGTCGTGCCGGTCGGCACTCCTGCCTGCTGGTCCACCGCGCGCAGCGTCAACCCCCGGGACCCCTCGTCGGCGAGGACCTCGATCGCGGCGTCGAGCAGGGCGGTCCGTCTGGTGGGGTTCTGTCGCATGGCACTCCTTCCCGGCGGCCTCGGTTGACACCACTGCAATCACAGCACTAAGTTTGAACCACTTCATCCACAGTACATCATCTGGAGTGGCAACGCGAAACCTGGTCTACCTCGTGGCCGTCACGCTGGACGGCTTCATCGCGGGCCCCGACGGGCAGGTCGACTTCTTCGGGTTCGAAGGCGACTCGGCGGCGGCGATCGTCGCCGGCTGGCCGGAAACCCTGCCCACGCACCTGCGCGACCCACTCGGGCTGGAGGGCGTCGCCAACCGCCGGTTCGACACGGTCGTGATGGGTCGCGGCACCTATGAGCCGGCGCTCGCCGCGGGAATCACCAGCCCATATCGACATATGGAGCAGTTTGTCTTCTCTAGGACGCTCGCAGACCTCGACCCGACGGTCAGGTTCGTCGGCGGCGACTCCGACCCTGCCGCGTTCGTCCGTGACCTCAAGCAGCGCGGCGGCCTCGACATCTGGCTGTGCGGCGGCGGCAGGCTCGCCGCGCAGCTGGTCGGGGAGATCGACGAGCTGATCCTCAAGGTCAACCCGATGGCGATCGGTTCTGGTGTACCGCTGTTCGCCGGCCCCCTCCGCCCGACGCCGTTCCGGCTGACGGATACACGAACGTTCGACACCGGTGTCTCGATCATGACCTATCGACGACCGGTGACGGCATGATCCGCGCGGCGACACCCGCCGACGTCGACCGGGTGGCGGCGGTCGTCGTCGACGAGCCGATCGGCTGGATCGACGCCGAGCGCTTCCGTGCCGACCTCGCCCAGCGGATGTACCGGCCAGAGTGGACGTGGATAGCCGAGCAGCGCGGCCGGATCGTCGCCCGGGCCTTGTGGTGGGGCCTGGCCGACGGCACGTATCCGGTCGCGCTCGACTGCCTCACCGTCGACCCGTCCGTGCCGGACCGCGCGGCACTCGCGGCCGAGCTGCTCGCCGCGGGCCTGCCGGCGCTCGGCGCGCCGGTCGCCCCGCAGTTCAACGTGTCGGTGACCGGAGGCTGGCGCGACGATCCCGCGACGGTCGCCGCCGTCGGGTGGAGGCGTGCGGCTGCCCGCGCCGCCGGGCTGACCGACGAGGTGGAGCGCCTGCGGTTCGAGTGGACGCCCGCCCCGACCGGGCCGGCGGCGTCAACCCCGCCGGCGATGCCGGGGGAGTCGGTCGTGCCGCCCGGGGCGACGCTCGGCACGGACGGGCCCCTGGTGTTCAAGGAGGCGGGCGACGAGGAGTTCCTCGATGTGTTCCGCCGGGTTGCGGTCGGCAGCCTCGACGCGCAGACGCGGCGGAGCCTGTCCGCGGAGGGTCTCGACGCCACCGCCCGAGCCGAGATGGACTTCTACCTCGGGTGCCCGGGGGAGCGTTCGTGGTGGCGGATCGCGACGACGCCGGACGGTGCGGTCGTGGGGCTGGCAGTCCCGTCAGCGACGCCGTATCACCGCAATGTGGGCTATCTCGGCGTCGTGCCAGAGATGCGCGGGCGCGGATACGTCGATGCCATCCTCGCCGAGATCACCCGTATCCACGCCGCCGACGGGGCGCAGGTGATCACCGCGACCACGGACGCGGCCAACGTGCCGATGGCAGCGGCGTTCACCAGGGCCGGCTATCACGTCACCGAGATCCGGCTGGTCTACACCGCCCCACCACCAACCAATGCGACCGCGACAACGGCCGGCTAACCGACGATCGGCATGTGGGGTGACCGATCGCCGGAGGTTCTCCCGCTGCCGGAACGCCCAGCATGGCGACGACGTAACCCCGACTGTGCAGGGATGGGCGCATGGCCTTCCCGCGGGCCACTCGAACGGCGATCCTCATGAGCCCGCGGGATGCGGGAGTCCGACGGGTCGCAAGAGTGCGACGGGCAGAGAGGGCGTAGTGGGTCGCCAGGGGATGCCAGTCGCGACAGCGTTCGGCAAGGTGCAGACCGCGCCGATTCGGCGGACCGCGAAGGTACGACAGGCCCCGGCCCCGGCCCGTCTGGCCGTCGAGCGGCGGCTCGCGAAAATGGAACAACCCGAAAGATCGGCGGGGTTCGGGCACCGCGGATCATTCGGGTTGTTGGGAAAGTGCGGGGTGCTGGTGAAGGCCGCGACGGTCAGGGGCGGCGGAGCCAGGTCCGGGGGCGCCAGGTGCGGTGGAGTTGGGCGCGGAGGCACCAGGTGCGGCGGTGCAGACCGGGGCGCCGCGGGTGGCATGACGGCTGGATCATTAGTCGCCCAACGCGTCAGGCCACTTGATCGGGCACGCCACCGGCCCTACCACGCCGATGCCCGCCAGGCTCGCATTGCCCGCCGGGCCAGCGGTGCCCGTCAGACCAGCGGCGCCAGCAGCGCCCGCCAGGCCAGCAGCGCCCGCCAGGCTCGCATTGCCCGCTAGGCCCGCAGCGCCCGCCAAGCCGGCGGTGCACGCCAGGTCAGCGGCGGCGGTGGCGGGTGAAGGTGGTTGCGGGAACGAGGGTGCGGTGTGCCGGGCAGATCGGGGAGAGCTGCCGCGGGCGGGAGTCAGGTGGGTTGAGGTGGCGAACAGCGCCGTTGTGCGCAGTGCGTGAGGTGGGCTCATGGGTGTTCCCCGTCGGTAAGAGGTAGGCGTGTCGGCATGGGTGGTGGGTCAGCCTGAGGCGAGCACGTGGGCGAAGCGGGGTGACAGCCCCGACGCGTCGGAGTGGCTCTTCAGGAGGGGGACGAGGGTGCCGTACGTGGGCAGGCCCAGCGTCCTGGACAGCATCCGCAGCGTGCGGCGGGCCGGGTCGGTCACTGCGGTCTGGCAGCCGAGGAGCCGGACCGCGACCACGTCGCGGCGGTCCAGGACTCCGTCCGTGGCGAGGCCGGCGAAGAACACGGCCACGCGGCGGTCGAGCATGTCGATCGGGGTGTGGCCGATCCGTAGCAGGTGGTGGCCGCGGGTCGAGTGGCCGATCAGGTCCAGGTACACCGGGCCGGTCGGCCAGGCGGCCGTGGTCAGGACGGCGCGCAGGTCGGACAGGGAGGACGCGCGGTGCAGCGGCACGCACCGCGGGACCCGGCCGGCGAAGAACGTCTCCGCGCAGTCGGGGGAGGCGACGTTCAGCGAGGGGATCGTCAATCGCCCAGCGCATCCGGCCACTTGATGCCCGTCGGCGAACCTGACCATGCCGACGTCGTGAGTACAGAGGCGGGCGTGGTGACGCGGGCCGGGCCGGCCCACGGCGGGATCTTCGGGGTGAGGGCGCCGACCGGGACGGTCGTCCGCAGCGGACGGTGGATGTTCATACAGGGCTCCTGTCAGGAGGTGGAAGCGGGGAGGCGGCCGGCGATCAGGAACAGGGCGCCGCGGGTGACGTCCCCGCCGACCGTGGTGAGGCTGTCCGGGCCGGCGTCGCAGTGCTCCGGTGAGGCGAGGTCCAGCCACATCGTGACCGGCGACGTCGCCGGGTCGGTGGAGCGCCCCGGTGGGTACACGCCCACCCGGGCGAGGGTGCCCCGCTGCTCGAGGACCTCGGCGCAGTGCCCGGCGTACCGGTTGCCGGCGCGTGGGTCGTCGGTGTCCGGCCAGTAGACGACGGACTGGAATTCGTACGCCTCGCCGATGACACCGACTGAGCCGTTGACACCGGGTGAGCCGATGACGCCGGGTGAAGGGCGCAGCGCGGGTGGGAGGCCGGCGATGAACCCAGTGGCCAGGTAGACCGCGCCGGTGAGGTGCAGTTCGGGCCAGGCGGGGCCGAGGGTCGAGCCGCCGGTGTCGCCGTCCGGGCCGCTGAAGCAGTCGTCGACCTCGACGTCCGCCCAGCTGATCTCCTTCGCCGCGGCCGCCGACGGGGTGCGGGCCAGGTCGACGCTGACCAGCCTGGCCGGGTCGAAGCCGTGCTCGACGGGTTCGCCGGTCCAGAACGCGCAGCGGGTCACGCCGTCGATCCGGCCGAGGAACGCCGGCGTGCCGACGAAGACGGTCCGTGAGGAGGTCATGCCCGACAGGGTGCGGTGGCAGCCTGAAACGACGCTGACGCGCCACTGACGCTGACGCGCCACTGACGCTGACGCTGACGCGCCACTGACGCTGACGCGCCACTGACACCGCACCCCGCGAGGCTCAGCTCACACGGCGACAGCCAGGGCGAGGGCGAACCGCCCCGCCCGGTCCGTCCACCAGTGGCGCAGCGCGAAGCCGGCCGCCGACAGCTCCGCCGTCAGCCCGTCCTGGCGGAACTTGGCGGACACCTCGGTGCGTAGTTCCTCGCCGTCGGCGAAGTCGACGGTGAGGTCCAGGTCGCCGACGTGGACCCGCTGGGCGCCGAGCGCCCGCAGCCGCATCTCGATCCACTCGTTGGCCGGGTCCCACAGGGCGACGTGCTCGAACGCGGACACGTCGAAGTCGGCGGACAGGGTGCGGTTGAGCACGTGCAGGACGTTGCGGTTGAACTCGGCGGTGACGCCGGCGGCGTCGTCGTACGCGGGGACCAGCACCGCCGGTGACTTCACCAGGTCGGCGCCGAGCAGGAACCATTCGCCGCGGTTGAGGCGGTCGCGCAGCGCGGCGAGGAACGGAGCCCGCTCGGCGGGGGTGAAGTTGCCGATCGTGCCGCCGAGGAACGCGACGAGCCGGTCGCCGTTGTCGGGCAGGACCTCCAGGTGGTTGACGAAGTCGGCGACGATGCCGCGCACGTGCAGGTCGGGGTAGTCGAGGCGGAGGGTGGCGACGGCGTCGCGCAGGGCGGAGGCGGACACGTCGAGGGGGGCGAAGGAGCCGAGCGTGCCGGCGTCGCGCAGCGCGGTCAGCAGCAGCCGGGTCTTCTCCGAGGACCCGGAGCCGAGCTCGACGAGGGTCTTCGCGCCGGTGATGTGCGCGATCACCGGGGCCTGGTCGGTGAGGATCTCCCGTTCGGCGCGGGTCGGGTAATACTCGGGCAGGCGGGTGATCTCCTCGAACAGTTCGCTGCCGCGGGCGTCGTAGAAGTACTTCGGCGGCAGCGTCTTCGGGGTGGCGGTGAGGCCGGCCCGGGCGTCGGCCCGCAGCGCGGCGGTGAGGTCGGTGTCGAGCAGGTACACGTCGAGGTCGGGATCCGGCAGTGTCATGCGAAGGCACCTTCCGATATGTGTACCGCGGACGGGTCCGCGACGAGCAGCGAAAGTGAAGGGACGGCCCGCCAGCCCGGGTCGTCGTCGACGGGTTCGGACGCGACCAGGACGCTGCCCTCCGAAGCGAGCACGGACAGCGCATGGCCGTACACGACAGCGGCGATGGACTGGCCGTCGGTGAGCAGCAGGTTGAGCCGGGACCCGGGTGCCGCAGCGGCCACCGAGGTGACGACCGAGGACAGCGCGTCGCCGAGCGTGGCGCCGGCGCGCAGCCGCGCCCGCACGAGTGCCCACAGCAGCGCGCTGTCGGTCGGCGCGTCCAGGGTGATCAGGTCGCGGACCGGCAGGCCGGCGGCGACGTCCACGACGCTGTCGGGCCAGCCGGTGATCCGGCCGTTGTGGCTGAACAGCCAGGGCCCGTCGTGGAACGGCGCGGCCGCGGACTCGGTGACGGGCATGCCGACCGTGGCGGAGCGGACCGCGGCCAGGACCGCACCGGACGACGTCGCCGCCGCCAGCCCGGGCAGGGCCGGGTCGCTCCACAGTGGACGCGCCGAGCGGTACACCACGGGCAGGCGCTCCGAAAGCACCGGAGGGAACCAGCCCAGGCCGAAGCCGTCGGCGTTGATGGTGCCGCCGCCCCGCATGTCACGGGGCGCCCACGACTGGTGGGCCAGGCCGTGCGGCGGGTCGAACAGCAGCCGCGACAGCGGGACCGGCGGACCCAGGTACGCCAGGTGACGGCACACTAGGCGGACTCTTCGACGGTGGCGGAGCGGGCGGTGCGGAACCCGCTGAAGATCTGCCGGCGGATCGGGTGGTCCCAGTTGCGGAACGTACCCCGGCACGCGGCCCGGTCGGTGCCGAACGACCCGCCGCGCAGCATCTTGTAGTCGCCGCCGAAGAACACCTCGGAGTACTCCTGGTAGGGGAACGCACTGAACCCGGGGTAGGGCAGGAAGTCGCTGTCCACCCACTCCCAGACGTCGCCGATGAGCTGGTGGACGCCGAGCGGCGACGCGCCGTCCGGATAGGCGCCGACGGGCGCCGGCGACAGGTGCACCTGGCCGAGGTTGGCGCGCAGCGACGTCGGGTCGTCATCGCCCCAGGGGTACCGGCGGGAACGGCCCGTCGCGGGGTCATGCCTCGCCGCCTTCTCCCACTCCGCCTCGGTCGGCAGCCGCCGGCCCGCCCAGGTGGCGTAGGCCTTCGCCTCGTGGAAGCAGACATGCACGACCGGCGCGTCCGGCACGACCGGCGCGGTGCGCCCGAACGTCCTCGCGTGCCACCCGCCGCCGTCGCGGATCCAGTGCAGCGGCGCCTCCAGGGACGCCTCGGTGCGGTGCCGCCAGCCCTCGGCGGTCCACCAGCGGGGGTCGTCGTAGCCGCCGGCGTCGATGAACGCGGCGTACTGGGCGTTGGTGACCGGTGCGGCGTCGATGAAGTACGCGGGGACGTCGACGCGGTGCGCGGGGCGTTCGTTGTCCAGGGCCCACGGCTCGGTCGAGGTGCCCATGTCGAACGCGCCGGCCGGGACGAGGACCTCGCCGCCGACCGTCACCCGCGCCGGCGGTGGCGGGCCGGCGGACAGCACCGGCGGCCCGCCCCGCAGCTGGTGGGTGGCCAGCATCGTCTCGTCGTGCTGCTGCTCGTGCTGCACGATCATCCCGAACGCGAACCCGTCCTGGACGAGCCGGCGGGCCGAGTCGGCGGAGACCCCGGACGAGCCGGCGCCACCCGCGGTGAACGTGGGCGTGCCGGCCGGGTCGAGCCGGTCCAGGACGTCCAGGGCCTTGTCCCGGACCGTCGCCACGTATGCGCGGGCCTCCGCCGGGCCGAGCAGCGGCAGCTGCGGGCGGTCCCGGCGGGCGTGCTTGAACGCGTCGTAGAGGTGATCGATGTCCTGGCGGACCGGGTCACGGCCGCCGACGTCCCGGACCAGCCACAGCTCCTCCTGGTTGCCGATGTGCGCCAGGTCCCACACGAGGGGCGACATCAGCGGGGAGTGCTGCCGCACGAGGTCGGTGTCGTCGACGGCGTCGGTGAGGACGGCGGAGCGCAGGCGGGTCCGCTCGAGCTCAGCTGCGACGTGCTCCCTCAAACTCATGACGGGTGCTCCCTTCGATAACCTCCTGCAGGAGGGCGGCGGGCAGATCGAGGCGGCTCAGGGCCAGGTCGCGGACCGCGGTCGCGGCCCGGGCCAGGGACGGGTCGGCCATGCCGAGCCGGGCGGCGAGGGCCCACTGCCCGGCGACCGGCGCGCACAGCTCACGCACCAGGTCGATGGTCGGCTCGTCGGCGAGCAGCGCGGTGAGGATCGCCGCCGGGGCGAACCAGTCCGGGCCGAGCAACGTGTCGAGGTAGCGCACCTCGAGGTAGCCGCGCGGGCGTACCGGCGGGAACAGGGTGCTCACGTGGTAGTCGAGGTCCGCGTACGTCGGCTGATGCCCGAGGGCGCCGCCGATCCAGTCCGCGAACGTGACCCCCGCCGGCGCGGTCCACGGGCCGTCGCCGCGCCGCACGCACAGCAGCTGCGCGTCCAGCGCGTACCGGGCCCACTCGAGCGCCGGGTCGTCGCCGAGCGGCACCGGCCGGGTCCGGGACGGGTCCATCGCCAGCCAGGTGCGCATCCGTGCGGACGCCCAGCCGGTGTCGTGCCCGGCGTGCCGGCCGGAGTTGGCGAACAGGGCGATGAGCGGCGGCCCGAGGTCGTGCACCGCCGCCCAGCGCGACGGCGGCCCCGCGTCCAGGCACACCTGCAGGCCGGCGGTGCTGCACATCATGGTGCGCCCGGCGTCGTTGCGCCGGGCGAACGCAGTCGCCATCGCGTCATAGCGGGGAGTGGAGAGCATCCGCCGCGGTGGGCGGTGCGGGTCGATGCCGGTGCCGCCGAGCTCGAGCCCGACGCGGGCGAGCCGCTCGGTGAGCTCCGCCAGGTCCGCGCCGACGGCCTCATGGAGGTCCGTCAGGGACCGCTGCGGGACGGTGGACAACTCCACCTGGCCACCCGGCTCGAGGGTGACGGCCGACCCGTGCCGCAGCGGCAGGTTCGCCGAGCCGGCTCGCAGGGTGGGCGGTGCGTGATCGCCGAGCGCCTGACACATCCGATCTGCATCGATGTATGTCGTTGGATCAGCGCTGGCATGGACGGTGTACTCAAGCTCGACGCCGACCGTTTCCGGTGGTCCGGTTTTGAAGCAGATCGATGCAATATAGCCCTCGGCCTGCTCAATCGCGCAGATCACCGCATCGGGATCGGCGGCCGTGCGGTCGATGCGCAAGGTCGCCATGCGAGCCGACGCTACCTGAGGATCCGGCGGTCGGCGAATGTTCACAGTGAACAAACGATTACCGATCCATTACGAACACCCGTTCGAACTGGGCGAACTCTGCCTGGCCACGAGTCTTCGAAATACCCGGCCGGGTGAACGTCCACACCTGCTGTTTTTCAGCGCAGCAGCCGGTACAGGGTGAGCATCTCCCGCACGACGGGCTTGAAGACCCGGAAGCGGGACATCCCGACGAGCCGGTCGATGAGTGGGGCGGACCGCTCGACCAGCAGCCGGGTCTTCGCCTGACCGGGTGAGGTGTCGTGCACCCAGTACAGCGTGATGCCCATCTGCGCGAGCCACAGCAGCTCCGGCAGCTCGGCCCGCAGCTCCGGGTCGATCTTCGTGGTGGCGCCGTCCACGACCGCGCTGAACATGCGCACCGACCGCTCCCGCGCGGGTGCGGAGTCGGCGCTGAACGGGCTCAGTGGCGAGCCCGGCTCGGCGGCCGTCTTGAAGAACGACCCGGCGAAGTGGTGGTAGGGCGCCATCGTCTCCACCCCGGTGAGCATGGCGGCGCGGAGCCGGTCCACGAACGGCCCGGGTGTCGCCAGCAGCGGCCGGCTGGCCTCGGCGTGGGCGTCCTGCACGGTGGTGTAGAACGCCTGGACCAGGTGGTTCTTCGACGGGAAGTAGTAGTACGCGTTGCCGACCGACACCCCGGCCGCGGCGGCGATCGCCCGCATCGTGGTCTTGTCGTAGCCCTGCTCCCCGAAGAGCCTGACCGCGGTGTCCACGATCAGCCGCCTGGTCTGCTCGCCCTTCGCGGTCGACTCGCCGGTCGCGGCCTCAGGCGTCGCAGGTTCCACCACAGTCCGAACCATATCCCTGCTCGCGCATCCGGTCGTAGGCGTCCAGGCGGCCGCGACGCAGCGCCGCGGCGGCCTCGACCACCCGCCGCGCCGTCGGGCGCAGGTCCGGGCGGGACAGGCGCGCCGCCAGCCCCCGATAGCCGTCCAGCGCCCACAGGCAGATGATCCACGCGCTGTCACCGGTGTAGACGCCGCCGTCGTCGGCGACCACGGTGATGTCCGCGAGGGTCTCGGCCGCGTCGAGCGCCGGATACCGGCGGCGCGCCTCGTCCGACCCCGCCGCCACGAACTCCAGCGGCACGAGCTGTGCCCGCGACGCGAGCCACGCCCGTGCCGTCCGGCACAGTCCGCAGCCCGCGTCGTAGAGCACGGTGAGCCGGGTGATCACAGCGGCGGCTGGGGTTCGTCGTCGTCCGCCGGTCGTGGCGCGGCGGCCGGCGGGGCGGGGGCGGCCGGCTTCGGATATCCGCGCGGCGGCATCGGCGGCATCGGATACGGCGGGTAGCCGGCGGGGATCATCCGGGCGGGCGGCACCGGCGGCGGCAGCTGGTCGAGCAGCCGCCGGCGCCGGAACCGGCTCAGCACGAACAGGTTGAAGAAGTGCACCCCGCCGAGGACGAGCAGCACCAGGCCGAGCTTCCACGCCAGGGCCTCCATCGCGCCGCTGCCGTCCAGCAGTGGCTGGCTGATCTTCAGCGCGACCGCGACGTAGCCGAGGTTGAGCAGGTAGAAGCCGACGACGAGCAGGTGGTTGACGGACTTGGCCAGGCGCTCGTCGGCGAACGCGTCGTCGAGGAACACCTGGCCGTTCTTGAGCAGCGTCCGCGCCACCCAGATGGTGAGCACGATGCTCACCGCCAGGTAGATCAGGTACGTGCCGAGCTTGAGGTCCATGACCGGCCCTTCTTGAACGTGTTCAACTACGGTCCACGCTAGACCTGTTCTTGAACGCGTTCAATTGTGTGCCCGGTCTCAGACATAGACGATCCAGGCGCCGTCGGCGGTCCCGACGGCCACCGGATGCTCGAGGTCGTTCGGGAGGTACAGCTGCACCGATCCGTCGGTCAGCTGTTTCAGCCTGGGCGCGCCCCCCATCGGCACCGGGAGCAGCGTGATCCCGGTGGGGGACCAGATGTACAGCCCGCGCCGCGGGGACGCGACCAGCAGCCGGCCGCGGCCGACGGCCACCACTGACCCGTCAATGTCCGTGTCGCGTGGCTGTGTCGGTGCGGCGCCACCCCGCCCCGGCGGCAGCAGCAGCTCCAGCGGCGTATCGGCGCCCGTCAACGGGCGGTACCACACGTCGTCGCGCGCCGGCGACGGGTACAGCCGCGCCAACGTCGATGCGTGTCGTACGTCCTGCCAGGTCGCGCCGTCCGCGGAGAACACCAGCAGGGTCTCGTCCGCGCGCTGTGCCATGTCCAGCTTCGCCCACAGCGCCCCGTCCGGTAGTCGCACGACGTCCCGGACGACCATGCCGGTGCGCACCGGCACGGTCCCGACGTCTCCGACGCCGTCGATCACCAGCCGGTCACCGGCGACGCTGAACCGGTCCGTGTCCGGTGACCGGAGCGCAAGATCCGCGTAAGCCTCCTCGTAGGTCGGCTCGTCCTGGCGGATCCAGGTGTCGCCGGCGTCGGCGGATGTCCAAGACGCCTTCTGCATCCCCGCCAGGAGCAGGGAGACGTGCCGCGCGTCGAGCGCCTCCAGATACCAGACGGAGACGGGGTCGTCGTCGCGCACCTCCGGCACCGTGACCCGCTGCCACGTGCGGCCGCCGTCGGTGGTGCGGCCCAGCCACGGCACGCAGGGACTCCCGCCGCCGCAGTTGCGGAAGAACACCCAGCCGTGCCGCCGGTCGGCGAAGCGCACCTGGTGCGGGCCCGTGACGCCGGCGAGCACCACCGGCCGCTCGGTCACCCGGAACCCCTCCGGCTCGTCCGGCCCGGCGGGGCGCAGGGCCACGCCGCCGCCGGCGGCGAGCACCGCGACCACGATCCCGGCCAGCCACACCCGCAGCCGCCCGCGCCGGGACCGCCGTGGCAGCGCGTCCACCGGCAGCGGCCGGAACGTGCCGGCGGCGTGCTCGGCGAACCGGGCGAACTCCTCCTCGACCCGCGATTCACGCATGCCACACCTCCCGGTCCAGTTCGGCGGCGAGCGCCGCCCGGCCACGGCTCAGCCAGGAGCGCACGGTGCCCTCGGCGACGCCCTCCTGTTCGGCGATCTCGACCGCGGTCAGCTGCCCGAGATGGCGCAGGACCAGCGCGCGCCGGTGCGCCGCCGGCAGCTTCGCCAGGGCGTCCAGCAGCACGACACGGTCCGGGGTCGGGCCCTGCACCGGGTCCGGGGTCCGCTGCCGTTGCAGGAACCGCGTCGCGCTGCGCAACCGGCGCAGCCGGCTGGTGGCGAGGTTCCACGCCACGTGCCGCACCCACGCGGCCGGGTCGGCGTACCGCGACACCGCCGGCCATCGTTCCAGGGCGCGGCAGAACGCCTCCTGCGTCAGGTCCTGCGCCTCGGCGTGGTCGCCGAGGTACGCGTAGAGCTGCACCGCGACCCTGGCGAACCGGGTCCGGTACAGCTCCGCGAAGTCATCCGGTGGGGCTGGCATGCCGGTATCACGCGCAGCCCCGCCGGAGTGTTGCACCGCCGCTACAGCCCTGCGATGAGCAGCGCCGAGATCAGCAGCGACGCCTGATGCAGGGCCTGGTCGGCGACATACATGCCGCAGACCGGGCTGGTCGTGTCGGCGAACTGCGGCGAGCCGGTCGCCCGCAGCACCGCCCGCACCGGCCACCGGCGGTCCAGCAGCCCGTGCGTCACCGCGGAGAACGCCACCCCGGCGAGCACGCCGGCCAGCGACAGCGGCAGCCGCAGCACCGCGCAGGTCAGCAGCAGCGCCGCGGTGATCGTCACGTGGTAGGAGAGCAGGTGCGCGGCGAGGGCGCGCCAGCCGGCCGCGCCAGGCCCGGCCTTCTCGGTGGCCTGCCGGTCCGTCTGCGCCACGTGATCACCGAGGGAATGCCCGACGAGCAGGACCGCGAGGACGACGACGAAAACGACAGACCGGGTCAGCGTGTCATAGGACATGATGGAGGGGCTCCTCACGGGGAGCAGCGGGACGGTTCGGTCTTGGAGGATGGGACCGTCCCGCCGCATCGACATTGATGGCAGGCGTCATCATGCGCACGGTTCCGCGCCGAGTTCTACGTCGAACGTTGCAGAACACATGTGTCGTGAGTCGCGTGCTCTACTGATGCGCTCTGGCTCCCCGATGGGTATGAACGGTGGCATGGTGGACGCGCGTGTGGGCAGCACTCTGGAGTTCCAGGTCCGGGAAGCGGCTGAGGTGCAGCTGATGGTCGCCGTCTGCCCGCGCCCGGGCGTGACGGTCGACGAGACGTTCGACGTGCGGCTCGACGGCGTCCCGGTCGAGGTCCGGCCGGCCGCGGGCGGGCACTACCTGACGGCGGCGCCCGGCCTGCTGCACATCGACTACACCGCCGCGGTCACGGTGCGGCGCGGCGCGCCGGAGCGGCTCGACCTGGGCCAGCGCATCGCCACGACCCGCCCCAGCCGGTACTGCCCGTCCGACCGGCTCGCCGGGTTCGCGGCGCGGGAGTTCCAGCGGTTCGCGCCGTCGCACGCCGACACCGTCGCGGGGATCGTCGACTACGTGCACCGGCACACCCGATACGAGGCGGGCACCTCGACCGGCACCACCGACGCGACCGAGACGCTGCTGTCCGGCGCCGGCGTGTGCCGTGACTTCGCCCACCTGGTCGCGGCCCTCGCCAGGTCCCTCAACATCCCGGCGCGCACCGCCGCGGTCTACGCGCCGGGCCTGTCACCGATGGACTTCCACGCCGTCGTCGAGGTCGCCGTCGACGATGAGTGGCGGGTCGTCGACGCGACCGGGCTCGCGCCGCGGCAGAGCCTGATCCGCATCGCGACCGGCGCCGACGCCGCGGAGACCGCGTTCGCCAGCGTCCTGACCGGCGACGCGGAGCTCACGTTCATGGAGGTGCGGGCCGTGACCACCGGCGATCTCCCGATCGACGACGGCCACGGCGTCGTGCATCTTCCGTAGCCGGGGCCGTCGGCATCGCCGACGACCCCGGCGTGGTGCGTCTGCCGTAGCCGGGTCAGAAGCCGAGCTTGCCGGCTCCGGCCTTCGCGGTGACCAGGGCCGGGACCGCCGTGGCCGGGTCGGGGGTGGCGGCGCGCAGGGCCGGCACCCACGTCGTGGCCGGCAGGTCCGGCTCGTGCGTGGCGTTGTACTCGGCGACGAAGTTCACCGCCGACACCGGGCCGGTGCCGACCCGGGTCGCCGAGCCGACCTCGGTGATGGCGCCCGGCGCGGTGCCGCGCCAGTCATACACCACGGCGTCCAGCGTGACGTCGGCGCTGCGCAGCAGGAAGTTGTTCTCGGCGTAAACGGACGCGTAGACGCCGACGCCCCACGAGTAGCTGTAGCTGTCCTCGTCGGTGGCGTAGAAGTAGTTGTCGTACACGTCGACCTGGCCGAAGCGGACCCGCGGCACGCGCTGGCCGACGTTGGCGAACCGGTTGTGGTGGATCGTGACCCGCAGCTTGCCGACGTCGGCGCCGACGGTGTTCGACGAGCCGATGAGCATCGTCTTGTCGTGGTCGAAGAAGTTGTTCCAGGAGATCGTGACGAGGTCCGCGGCCCGGATGACGTCGAGGGCGCCGTCGTGCACCTGGTAGGGCCGGCCGAAGTACAGCGGCTGCGTGTCGTCGGTGTTGTTGCCGTCGCTGAAGTTGTTGTGATCGGCCCAGACGTGCGTGGCGCCGGTGACGGTCACGGTGTCGTAGAGGGAGTTCCAGTTGCCCAGCGCGCCGTCGGTCGGGTCCCAGGCGGGGAAGCAGTCGTGGGCATCCTCGAAGCGCAGGTTGCGCAGGATGACGTTGTCGACCTTGTCGATGAGCAGGTTGGCGCCGCTGATCTTCGAACCGCCGAGGCCGACGATCGTGGTGTTGCCACCGACCTTGATGTTGACCCGCAGGCCCTGGTTCTTCGCCGAGCGGACCCGGGCGTCCTCGAGCGGCCCCGTGGGCTTCGTGGCGCGGCCCCAGACCGCCGGGTCGTACGCGGCGAGGAACGCCTCGAGGCTGTACTCGGGATCGGCGTAGTCGGCGCAGGTCTTCCCCGCGTTCGCGTCGATGCCGCCGGACACGAAGACGATCTTCGGGGTGTCGCCGGTGACCGCGGCGGCCAGCTCGTCGCGGGTACGGACGGTGAAGACGTGCTCGGCGTCGGCGGCGGAACCGCCGCTGGTGCCGGTGGTGTCCGACGCCCAGCCGTCACCGGCGGGCAGGGTCTGGCGGGCTAAGGCGAGGGCGGCCGGGGGTGTGCCGGCCGCGGAGGCGCTGACGGCGGCGCCCGCGAGCAGGGTCGCGCCGGCGAGAGCGGCGACCACGACGGTTGTTCTGCGCATTGACGGCTCCAAAGAAAGGCAGGAAAGCGCATTCCTGAGCGTCAACGTGCCACTCGGCGCACACGGGAGTCAATGCTTCGCGTTTGCAGGAATGTTGCAGTCAGGACGGTTGGATGACCCAGTCCGGGTGCTCCTCGGCGAAAGCGTCCAGGCGATCCGCGCGGGCCGACTCGAACAGCGCGAACGTCGTCGGGTCCAACTGCTCGAAGGCCGTGCCGTTGCGCACGGCGGCGTTGAACTTCCCGCCGTTGGTGCGCAGCATCGTCACCGCGTCCGGGCGCAGCCCCCGCAGCAGCAGCAACCAGTCGGTGACGGACCGGCCGTTGCCGTCGAACGTGAGCGACTCGCCGACCGCGGTCAGCGCCCGGTTCAGCGCCAGGGGATTGCTCAGCACCCCCGCCGAGGTGAACCGTTCGCCGAGCGCGGTGATCAGCTGCTGCTGGTGGCGCTGCCGGCCGTAGTCGCCGTCGGGCAGCAGCTCCCGCTGCCGCACGTAGTCCAGGGCCTCCCAGCCCGCGAAGTGCCGGCAGCCGACCGGGTACACCTGCGGCCGGACACCCGCGATGCGCTCCGGGCGGAACGTCGGCGGGATCAGCCGGAACGGCGGGGTCTGCCGGCCCTTCGCGTCCCACCCGATGTGCACGGACACGGTCTCCACGTCCACGCACAGGTCGACCCCGCCGACCGCGTCCACGACCCGCTTCAGCCCGGTGAAGTCGATGATCGCACCGGCGTCGAAGACCAGCCCGGTCAGCCGCCGCACGGTCGTGGCCAGCAGCGCGAACCCGCCGGCCCGCCCGCCGTCCTTCGAGCCGGCCGAGAACGCGGCGTTGAGCTTGTCGGTGCCGTACCCGGGGATCTCCACCTTCGTGTCCCGCGGCAGGGACACCAGCCACGCCCGGTCCCCACCCGCCGACACGTGCACGACGATGATCGAGTCGGCCCGGGCGCCGGCCTGGTCCTCGCCGGGCCGCGCGTCGATCCCGACCAGCAGGATGTTGCGCCCCGGCTGGGACTCCGCGGCCGGGTCCTCCGCCTGCCGCGCGACGGGGCCGCGCGACATCCGCGGCGCGGACTCGATGGTGATCTCCCGTGGCGGGCTGTCCCGGGCCGCCTCGCCGAGCAGGTCCATCTGGTCGACGGTGCCCTCGTAGTGCCGCCAGGCGACGGTGCCGCCGCCGGCGAGCACCGCCGCGGTGACGACGGTGACCAGCAGCCCGCGCCACACCACGCCACCTCCCTGTCACCGGTCTCCACCGTCCTGATCGGCGGCGCGGGGGCGCAGCTTAGGAGTCGCGGTAGCCGTACCGGTGGCGCAGCGGGACCGTCACAGCACCGGTCAGCCGCCGGTGGCGGGGTGCCATCCCCGTCGTCCACTCGTCGTCCAGGCGCAGCCGGACCGCGCCGGAGCGGAACCGGACCGGGTTGCCGGACACCTGATGGGTGCCGCGGACGAACAGCTCACCCCGGTCGCCGACCCGCACCGCCGCGGCCGGCACGCCGCTGAGCTCCGTCACCGCGCGCAGCGTCGCGTCCGGCTCGGCGATCAGGTCCTCGTAGCGGAACCGCAGGTAGGGCAGCCCCGCCCGGCGCGTGATCCGCTCGGTGGCGAGGTTCCACGCCGACCAGTACAGCGCCGTGCAGGCCGGATGCATGCGGGGCATCTGCTCGCCGTTCGGGGCGTCCGGGTCCTCCTTGTGCCGCTGCCACGAGTACGCGACGGCCCGCGGATCCCGCACGATGTGCGCGACCCGCACGTCCAGCCCGGGCGCCTGCAGCAGCGCCGTCAGGTAGGACGGGAACTTCGAGGAGTCCACGACGACGTCTGCGCCGCTGACCTTCGCCACCGCCCGGTACAGCACCGCCAGCGCGTCGTAATACCAGCGCAGCTCGGCCGCGGCCGGCCGGGACGAGCCCACCAGCAGCCCCGGCAGGTGCCTGGTGCGGAACCGGCGGGACGCCTCGTCGAGCTCGCGCAGCTCGTCGTCGTCCGGGATGCGCCCGAACGCCTCACGCAGCACCTCGACCCAGAACTCGCACGAGCGCAGCGGCGTGCCGCAGCTGCACCGCCGGTTCTGCAGCAGCCCGCGCTCCCACAGGAACTTGATCTCGCCGACCCCGACGAGGCCCGGCACCTGGTCGAGCATGCCCTCGGCGAGGGTGCTGCCGCTGCGCCCCCACCCTGCGAGGTACAGCACGCGGGTGGTCGGCGGCGAGTCGGTGTGCACCTTCGCTCAACGCCCCGCCGGCATGGCGGGTTACGACCGGGTTGGTCCGTTTTGCCAGTGTGTTTGATCGACAACGGCCGTGGGGTATCCCGGCGGGCATGCGACGCGCCGTGGTCATCGTCGCCGTGGCCCTGCTCGCAGCCCTCGGCTACGGCGCCTACGCCTCCACCCAGCCGCCGGACCGGCACGAGTTCCGCACCACCGCGGTCGAGGCCGCCCAGTCCGCGCACGACGCCCTGCAGACCGCGTACCTCGCCGGGGTCGCGCTGCGCGACGGCCGCGCCACCGCCCTCTACGTCACCGTGCTGCTCGACGGCGGCGTCCGGCGGACCGCCACCACGGTGCAGAAGCTGGCCCTGCTCAGCCCGCCCGACGCCGACATGCGCGAACTGCGCGACGAGCTCGACCCGATGCTCACCGAGGCCGTGCAGCGCCTCGGCGACGCCGCGGCCGACCCCACCGACATCGACGCGCTGCCGGCGCTCACCGAACGGCTGGCGAACTTCCTGGACCGGTACGCGTGAAGAAGTTCTTCGCCATCACCCTGGGCATCCTCACCGCCATCGGCGGGTTCGTCGACATCGGCGACATGGTCGCCAACTCCCAGGCCGGCTCCCGCTTCGGCATGTCCCTCGCCTGGGTCGTGCTCGTCGGGGTGCTCGGCATCTGCGTCTACGCCGAGATGGCCGGCCGGGTCGCCGCCGTCAGCGGCCGGCCCGTGTTCGACCTCGTCCGGGAGCGGCTCGGCCCCCGCGTCGGCCTGCTCAACCTCGGCGGGTCCTACCTCGTCACGGTCCTGACCCTCGGCGCCGAGATCGGCGGGGTCGCGCTCGCCGCGGAACTCGCCACCAGCGTGCACTACCTGCTGATCGTGCCGGTCGCGGCGTTCGTGTGCTGGGTCGTGCTGTGGCGGGTCAAGTTCGAGACCATGGAACGGGTCTTCGGCCTGCTCGGGCTCACCCTGGTCGTCTTCGTCGTCGCGCTGCTGAAACTGCCGACCGACTGGGCGCAGCTGTGGGACCAGGCCCGCACCCCGGCCCCCGGCGGCGAGGAGAACTGGGGCACCTACGCCTTCGCCGGCGTCGCGCTGTTCGCCGCCGCGATGACCCCGTACGAGGTGTTCTTCTTCTCCTCCGGCGGCGTCGAGGAACGCTGGACGGCCAAGGACCTGACCGTGTCCCGGGCCAACGTGTTCATCGGTTTCCCCCTCGGCGGCCTGCTGTCCCTCGCGCTCATGGCGACCGCCGCCGTCGTCTTCCACCCCCTCGGCGTCGAGCTGGAAGACCTCGGACAGACGGCGCTGCCCGTCGCCATGGCCCTCGGCAAGCTCGGCCTGGCCGTGGCGATCCTCGGCTTCTTCGCCGCGACCTTCGGCGCCGCCCTGGAGACCGGCCTGTCCGCCGGGTACACCGTCGCGCAATACTTCGGCTGGTCCTGGGGCAAACGCCTCAAGCCCCGCGACGCCGCCCGCTTCCACGTCGTGGTCCTGGTCAGCGTCCTGCTCGGCACGGCGGCCCTGGCCACCACGATCGACCCGGTCCTGCTCACCGAGACCACCCTGGTGCTCAGCGCGATCGTCCTGCCGCTGACCTACCTGCCGATCCTGGTCGTCGCCAACGACCGCCAGTACATGGGCGAACACGTCAACGGCAGGCTCGGCAACACCCTGGGCGTGCTCTACCTGCTGATCATCCTCGGCGTCGCCGCCGCCGCGATCCCGTTGACGATCATGACCGGAATGGGAGGCTGAGAATGATCCTCGTCGGATTCGAGCTCCTCGACCGCCAGATCGTCGACCTTGCGGACGAGCCGATCGGGAAGGTCGACGACGTCGAGTTGACGGTGGTGGATGGTGTACCGCACGTCGCCGCGCTGTTGTCGGGACCGCAGGCGCTCGGGCGCCGGCTGGGCGGGCGGCTCGGCGGCTGGATCAGCGGCGTGGCCGGCCGGTTCCACCCCGCCGAGAACCCCGACCCGCTGCGCATCCCGTGGGACCTCGTCGCCTCCCACGACAGCGCGGTCAAGCTCACCGTCCGCCGCGAGCTGCTCGCCACGCCGTTGCTGGAGGAGTGGCTCCGTGACCACGTGGTGGGACGCATCCCGGGGTCCTCCGATGCGGGCGAGTGATCTCATCGGCCGCCGGGTGCACCTCCCGGACGGCTTCACCGGCAAGGTCGCCGACCTCGAGGTCGAAGGTACCGAGGTCGTCGCGCTGATCGTCGTGCGCGGCGCGTGGGGGCGGCTGCTCGGGTACGAGCGCGACACGGTCCGCGACCCCTGGATCCTGGAAACCGCCGCCCGTGCCGTGCTGAGGCGCGACAGTAGGCGGGTAGCCTGGTCCGACGCGCGCTTCGAACCGTGATCACGGGGTAGTGATCGCCGGTCGGCGCGAGATCGTCTTTGACTGGAGAGGTTCAGATGTCCGACCTTGCTCAGATCGGCGTGACCGGTCTCGCGGTGATGGGACGTAACCTGGCCCGTAACCTGGCCCGCAACGGTTACGCGGTCGCCGTGCACAACCGCTCCTACGAGCGGACCCGCCGCCTCGTGGACGAGTTCGGGCACGAGGGCACCTTCGTGCCGAGCGAGTCGATGGCCGACTTCGTCGCGTCCCTGGCCCGCCCCCGGGCCGTCATCATCATGGTGAAGGCCGGCGGCCCCACCGACGCCGTCATCGACGAGCTGGTCCCGCTGCTGGAGCCCGGCGACATGATCGTCGACGCGGGCAACGCCCACTTCGCCGACACCCGCCGCCGCGAGCAGTCGCTGCGCTCCCATGACCTGCACTTCGTCGGCACCGGTGTCTCCGGCGGCGAGGAGGGCGCCCTGCTCGGCCCGTCGATCATGCCCGGCGGCTCCCCGGAGTCCTACCAGACCCTCGGCCCCATGTTCGAGAAGATCGCCGCCGTGGTCGACGGCACCCCCTGCTGCGTGCACATCGGCCCCGACGGCGCCGGCCACTTCGTGAAGATGGTCCACAACGGCATCGAGTACGCCGACATGCAGCTCATCGCCGAGGCGTACGACCTGCTCCGCGCCGGCATCGGCGCCACCCCGGCGGAGATCGCCGACATCTTCCGCACCTGGAACACCGGCGACCTCGAGTCCTTCCTCATCGAGATCACCGCCGACGTCCTCGGCCACGTCGATGCCGACACCGGCAAGGCGTTCGTCGACATCGTCCTGGACCAGGCCGAACAGAAGGGCACCGGCCGCTGGACCGTGCAGAGCGCCCTCGACCTGGGCGTGCCGATCACCGGCATCGCCGAGGCGACCTTCGCCCGCTCCCTGTCCGGCCACGCCGACCAGCGCGCCGCGGCCCGTGCCGCGTTCCCGACCACGTCCGGCGGCCTGACGGTCTCCGACCGTGACCAGTTCATCGAGGACGTGCGGCTCGCCCTGTACGCCTCGAAGATCGTCGCGTACGCCCAGGGCTTCGACCACATCGAGGCCGGCAGCGAGGAGTACGGCTGGAACATCGACCGCGGCGCCGTCTCCACCATCTGGCGCGGCGGCTGCATCATCCGCGCCCGGTTCCTCAACCGCATCCGTGAGGCCTACGACGAGAACCCGTCGCTGAAGAGCCTGATGGTCGCGCCGTACTTCGCGGACGCCGTCAACTCGGGTGTCCCGTCCTGGCGTCGCGTGGTCGTGGCGGCGGCCCAGGCGGGCATCCCGACGCCGGCGTTCTCGTCGTCCCTGGCGTACTTCGACGGGCTGCGCGCCGAGCGCCTGCCGGCGGCGCTGATCCAGGGGCTGCGGGACAATTTCGGGGCGCACACGTACCGGCGTACCGACCGCGAGGGGTCGTTCCACACGCAGTGGGCCGGGGACAAGAAGGAATACGGCGCCTGATCCTTTTCTCCGTTTCGACGGCCGCCACGCCTTCTCCTTCGGCGTGGCGGTCTTTTTCTGTCCACCCCCCAAGATCCTTTGGTCGTCTTGCGGTTGAGGTTCGCGTGGGGGTACGCCGCCTGGAGTGGTTCCTGGTGCAGGTCCGCGTAGGTCGGTGGTTCCGCACAGCCTTCGGCCGCGCGTATGGGTAGCGCGGTCACCGTCCGTGCCGTAGTTGCGGTGATGCCAAGCCAGGTCCGCACGCACATGGTCCAGCGCCGTCGAGCGCATCATTCGGTGCTACAACACCGTCGTTGGTCAAAAACGAAAACCATCGATCATTGGTCGAACAACCCGAAGGATCTGCGGGGCTCTGACCCCTCGGATCGTTCGGGTTGTTCGGTTTTTGAAACTGGCGACGGTGTGGCACCACCGAATGATGACCTCGACGGCGCTGGACCATGTGAGCGCGGACCTGGCTTGGGATCACCTCGACACGGCACGGACCGCAACCACGCCACCCATACGCGCGGCCGGAGGCTGTGCGGAGCCACCGACCTACGCGGACTGCACCAGGAATCAGTCCAGGCGGCGTACCCCCACGCGAACCGCAACGCAAGACAACAAGCGAATCGGCGATCACGAGAAGCGGGACACCGGCACGGCGACGGCCTCGCGGGCCGCCAGCACGGCACCGGCGAGGGCGGCCACTCCGGTCAGCGCGAACGCCGCACCGAACGAGCCTCCGCCGCCGAGGACCAGGGTCAGCAGCGCGACCGTGACCGCGCCGGACAGGTACTGCGACGTCGTCAGCACCGCACCCGCGGAGGACTGGTGGGCGGCGGGGACGTCGCGGCCGCCGAGCAGGAACATCGCGGTGTAGATCATGCCGTGCGCGAAGCCGCTGACGAGCAGGCCCGGCAGCAGGCCGCCGGCGTAGGAGGCGCCGCCGGCCACCGCCAGCCAGCCCAGTCCGAGGGCCGCGAGGGTGAAGCCGGCCGACAGGACCGCGGGGGTGCCGAAGCGGCGCACCGCCCGGCCGGTGACGGCGCTGCCCAGGGTCACCAGCGCGGCGAGCGGCAGGAACGCCAGGCCGGCCCGCAGCGGCGGGTAGCCGCGCTCGGTCTGCAGCAGCAGGGTCACCACGTAGAACTCGGAGCCGACGCTGGCCATGTACAGGGCCGTCGCCGCCACGCCGACCCGCAGGCTCCGGATCTGGCGCAGGGACGGCTCCACGAGCGGGGTGCGGCCCCGGCGCTCGTGCGCGACGAACCCGGCGGCCAGCAGCACGGCGGCGACCAGCGTCGCGACGGTGACCGGGGCGGTCCAGCCGGTGGTGCCGGCGAGGGTGAGGCCGAGCACCGCGCCGAGGGCCGCGCCGGTGCCGAGCAGCGCGCCTGGCAGCGGGACGCGGTCGCCGCCGGCCGCCGTGGACCGGAGCCAGCTGAGGCCGCCGGCGGCGCACAGCAGCGTCACGGGCACGTTGACGAAGAACGTCCAGCGCCACGAGACGTCGGTGAGGACGCCGCCGAGGACGACGCCCGCGGCGAGGCCGGACGCGCCGACGGCACCCCAGACGGACAGGGCGCGGGAGCGGGCCGGAAACATGGTGCCGAGCAGCCCCAGGATCGCGGGCTGCAGCAGCGCGGCGGCGAGGCCCTGGGCGAACCGGGCGGCGAGCAGCACCCCGCCGGACGACGCGAGGCCGCCGCCGACGCTGGCCACGCCGAACGCGACGGTCGCGGCGACGAACAGCCGGCCCGCGCCGACCCGGTCGGCGAGGCGGCCGCCGACGAGCAGGAAACCGGCGAAGGGCACCGCGTACGCGCTCACCACCCACTGTGCGGCCGGCAGGTTTAGGTGCAGGTCCCTGGCCATGCCGGGCAGGGCCACGTAGACGATCGAGTAGTCCAGGGCCAGCAGGAACTGGGCGAGGGACAGCAGGAGCAGTGGCATGCCCGGATCCTCGGAGGTTCACACTGGTGTGAACGTCAAGGGGGAGTGAGCATGCGCATAGGTGAGTTGTCCCGCCGAACGGGTACCCCGACCCGCCTGCTGCGTTACTACGAGGAGCAGGGATTGCTCACGCCGGTGCGGCTGGCGAACGGGTACCGCGACTATGCCGACCGGCTCGTCGACCGGGTGGAGCAGATCCGCGGGCTGCTGGACGCGGGGCTGCCGACCAGGGTGATCCGGGAGGTGCTGCCGTGCACCGACAACCCGTGCACGATCACCGTCTCCGACGCCAGCGACGAACTCGTCGGGCTGCTGGAGGCGGAGCGCGACAAGATGGACGCGCGGATCGCCTGCCTGGCCCGCAACCGCGACGCCATCGCCGCGTACCTGCGCCAGGTGGAAGCCGCCCGGCAACCACAGCGGGGCTGACAACCATTCGCCCGGCCCGCGTTGTTGAGCGGGCGTGGAGGTGACCGGTGGAGGACTTCGAGGCGTACGTCAGCGTCGCGTGGCCGCGGCTGCTGCGGTCCGCGTGGCTGCTCACGCACGACTGGCACCGTGCCGAGGACCTGGTCCAGACGGTGCTGGCCCGTGCATACGGCCGCTGGCCGCGGATCAGGGACGGCGCGCCCGACGCGTACCTGCGCGCGATGCTGGCGAGCACGTACCTGAGCTGGTGGCGGCGGCGCTGGCGGGGGGAACTGCCGACGGAGCACCTGCCGGAACAGCCGGCGGGCGGGGGTGAGCTCGAGGGGGTCGAGCTGCGCCACCTGCTCGCCGGCGCCCTCGCCCGGCTGCCGCGGCAGCAGCGGGCGGTGCTGATGCTGCGTTTCCACGGCGACTTCACCGAGGCCGACACCGCGCGGGCCCTCGGGCTGAAGGTCGGCACCGTCAAGTCGCACACGTCGCGGGCCCTTGCGGCGCTGCGTGACGATCCGCAGCTGCGGGCACTGCTGAGCGAAGGAGTCGGCCGATGAGCGACGAGGAACAGGTCATCGACCTCATCGAGCGCGCGGTCGCCACGGTACCGCCGCCGCTGCTGCCGGCGCCGCACGCCGCGATCCGCCGCCGGATCGGCCGGCGTCGCGCCGCCGGCTGGGGGGCCGCCACGCTCGCCGTTCTGGCGGTCCTCGCCGGGTTCGCCGTCGCGCGACCGGATCCGGCGGTCGTGCGCCCGGAGCCGGCCGCGTCCGCGGTCCCGTCCGTGGTCCCGCCGGCGGCGCCGGGCGTGCCGTGGCTGGCCGCGCGGATCGACCGGACCGGCACGAGGATCACCGTGTACGCGGCGCCGCTGCTCGGCAAGTGCATCGAGCGGGACCCCGTCCGCGACGACCTGGTGGTCTCCGACGACCGGGTCACGATGTTCCTCGACGGCACGTACACCGGCTGCGCCGACGACACGCAGGTGGCCGCGCGGACGTTCGAGCTGCCGCAGGCGGTCGGCACCCGGCTCCTGCAGGACGCCCGGAGCCCGGCCGGCCAGCCGTTCGTCTTCGTCGACGCGGACCTGCCGGACCTCGCGGCCGGGGGCTGGAGCGAGCAGCCGCCGGTGTGGCTCGGCTCCGGCGCCGCCGTCCTGGCGCTCGGCTTCACCCGGGCCGGCGGCCCGGACCTGCGGATCGTGCCGGTCCGCTGGCAGTCGGAGTCCGACGGCCGGCTGTCACCGTCCGATCACACCCTGGTCGTGGATGGTCACCGGGTCGACATGTACGACCGGGGCGGCAGCCTCGCGGCCGCCTGGTGGTCTGCCGACGAAGGCGTGCGCTTCACGCTGGAGGTGTCCGGCGGACCGATCGAAAAATCCGAGTTCGACGAGATCGTCCGTGGTATGACCTGGGCGTGACCACACCCATCATTGAGCCAGTCACCGAGCCGGTCATCGAGGTGGCGACCCCCGCGCACCGTGCCGCGGCGGTCGCCACCGTCGTTGCCGCGTTCGCCGCCGACCCCGCGTTCCGGTTCTTCTGCCCCGACGACGAGACCTACCTCAGCGACGCGGAGGTGATCGCCGCCGGGCTGTTCGACGCCCGGGTCGGGCGCGGCACTGTCTGGGTCGCCGACGGGGGAGCGGCCGTCGCCATGTGGGACGGGCCGGACGCGCCGCCGTCGAGCCACCCGCCGACCGGGCGGTTCGCGGTGTACGAGCACGCCGTCGCCGCCGTGATGCCGACGTATCCGCGCTGGTACCTGGGGGTGCTCGCGTGCCACCCGGAGCACCGCGGCCGGCGGCTCGCCCGCGCCGCGATGGCCCCTGGGCTGCGGCGGGCCGAGGAGGACGGGCTGCCGGCGTTGCTGGAGACCTCGAATCCCGGCAACGTCGAGGTGTACCGCAGCGTCGGCTTCGACGTCCTGGAACGGCTCACCGTCGATGCCGACCTGCCGGTCTGGATCATGCGTCGCCCGTAACACTGCGGTACCCGCGCGCTGACCTGGGGAGAGCGCTCCCGCAACCCGTCGCATCAGGCTTTGTCACTGTGCGACGCAGCGTCAATCGGCCGTGAGCTGCTGGTAGTCGATGTTTGGAGAGCGCTCTCCCATTCGGCCCGAGGCATTGACACGATTCGAGCAAGGGTTCACAGTGACCGGATGAGAGAGCGCTCTCTCATCGCCTCGCAACACACTGGTCACCCGAGCGACACGAATGGAGCTCTTTATGGATTGGTCGGCACCCGCCCCCGGCCATCGACGTCTCACCCGATTTACGGCCAGCCGGCGCGCGGTGCGCACCGGCGCCATCGTCACCGCGGTGGCCGCGATGCTGTGTACCTACATCGTCCTGGTCGTGACCCGCGCCGACGCCGCGGAGACCCTGCTGTCGCAGGGTAAGCCCACCACCGCGTCCTCGATCGAGAACGCCGGCACCCCCGCCGCCAGCGCCACCGACGGCAACGCCGGGACCCGCTGGTCCAGCGCGTACAGCGACCCGCAGTGGATCCAGGTCGACCTCGGCTCCACGCAGGCCATCACCCGGGTCGCCCTGAACTGGGAAGCCGCGTACGCGACCGCGTACCAGATCCAGACCTCCGCCAACGGGACCACCTGGACCAACGTCTACACCACGACCACCGGCACCGGCGGCAACCAGAGCCTGCCCGTCTCGGGCTCCGGCCGTTACGTGCGGGTCAACACCACCGCCCGCGCCACGCAGTACGGCGTGTCGCTGTGGGAGTTCCAGGTCTTCGGTGGCTCCACCCCGCCCGGCACGTGTGGCACCGCCAATGCCGCGCTGGGCAAGACCTACAGCGCCTCCTCGACGGAGAACGCCGGCACCCCCGCGTCGTCCGCCTTCGACGGCAACAACGGCACCCGCTGGTCCAGCGCCGCCAGTGACCCGCAGTGGGTCCAGGTCGACCTCGGCTCCACGCAGGTCATCTGTGGCGTGACGCTGAACTGGGAGGCCGCGTACGCGACGGCCTACACGATCCAGGTCTCCACCAACGGCACCACGTGGACGACGATCCACACCGCCACCGGCTCGACCGGCGGCGTGCAGACGCTCACGGTCACCGGCACCGGCCGGTACGTGCGGATGAACGGCACCGCCCGGGCCACCCAGTGGGGCTACTCGCTGTGGGAGTTCCAGGTCCGCGTGCAGGGCGTGCCGTCGACCACCAACGACGTGCCGAGCAGCCCGAGCAACAGCCCGAGCAGCCCGAGCAGCAGCCCCAGCGGCAGCACCAGCACCCCGCCCGGCACCAACGTGCTGCTGTCGTACAAGAAGCCGGCGTTCGCGTCGACCTCGCAGAACGACACCAACTGCAACCCGTGCACGCCGGACAAGGCGTTCGACAACGATCCCGCCAGCCGCTGGGCGACGAACCCGGTGGGCGGCTGGGTCGACCCGGGCTGGATCTACGTCGACCTCGGCGCCACGGCGCAGATCAAGCAGGTCGTGCTGCAGTGGGACCCGGCCTACGCCGTGGCCTACCAGATCCAGACGTCGGCGGACGCGACCAACTGGACGCCGATCTACACCACCACGACCGGTAAGGGCTTCAGGGAGACCCTGACGGTCAACGGCACCGGCCGTTACGTCCGGATGTACGGCACCGCCCGCTCCAACGGCTACGGCTACTCGCTGTGGGAGTTCAAGGTGTACGGCACGGGTGGCGCCCCGGTGCAGCCGCCGGCGTTCCCGGCCGACCCGGTGTTCCCGGCCACCAACCTGGTGTGGGCGGACGAGTTCAACACCGGCACCAACGTCGACACGTCCAAGTGGACGGTCGACCCCGGCACCGGCCAGAACGGTGAGATCCAGTACTACACCAACCTGGAGAACACCTCCATCCAGGGCGGCTCGCTGGTCATCGAGGCCCGCAAGCAGACCCTCGGCGGCCGGGACTACACCTCCGGCCGGATCAACACCAGCAACAAGTTCTCCACCCAGTACGGCCGCGTCGAGGCCCGGATCAAGGTCCCGAAGGGCAACGGCCTCTGGCCCGCCTTCTGGATGATGGGCACCGACTTCCTGCAGGGCCGGCCCTGGCCGTACAACGGCGAGATCGACATCATGGAGATCCTCGGCAAGAACACCAGTGAGATCTACTCGACGCTGCACGCGCCGGCCTACAACGGCGGTGGCGGCTACGGCCAGAAGATCACCACGGTCGACCTGTCGCTGGACTACCACACCTACTCGACCGAGTGGGACAGCAAGCACATGACGTTCCGCGTCGACAACCAGATCATCCTGGTCGCCAACAAGGACACCGTCGAGACGACCCGCGGTCCGTGGGTCTACGACCACCAGTTCTACCTGATCCTCAACCTTGCGGTCGGTGGAGACTTCCCCGGCCCGATCGACGCGACCACACCGTTCCCGTCCCGGATGTACGTCGACTACGTGAGGGTTTACAAATGAGTACGGTCCTGGGGAGAGGCCTGGTCAGGAAGAGCCTGATCGGGTTGGCGCTCACGGCGCTGATTGGCACGTACGTCGCGACGCGGGCCCTCGGGTCCGCGGACGCGGCCGAACTTCCGATCTCGCAGGGGAAGCCGGTCACGGCGTCCTCGGCGGAGAACGGCGGATCCGCCGCCGCGAACGCGGTTGACGGCAACGCCGGCACGCGGTGGTCGAGCACGTTCAGTGACCCGCAGTGGCTGCAGGTCGACCTGGGCGCACCGGCCACGATCACCAGGGTGGTGCTGAACTGGGAGGCCGCGTACGCCCGCGACTTCACCATTCAGACGTCGGCCAACGGCACCTCGTGGACGACGATCAACACCACCGTCAACGGCACCGGTGGGGTGCAGACGCTCAACGTGGCCGGTTCCGGCCGGTACGTGAAGCTGAACACCACCCGCCGGGCCACGCAGTACGGTGTCTCGCTCTGGGAGTTCCAGGTGTTCGGGACCGGTGGCTCCACGCCGACCGGTGGCCCGACCGGCAACCCGACCATCCCGCCGGGCGCGGTCCGGGTCGCGGAGTTCCTCGCCGACTGCCCGTTCTCGCACCGGCTGCCGGACGACCCGATCGTCTTCCCCGGCCTGCCCGGCGCGTCGCACATGCACAGCTTCTTCGGTAGCACCGTCACCAACGGCAACACGACGGTCAACGACCTCGCCAACGGCCCGAGCAACTGCAACCCGGCCGTCGACAAGTCCTCGTACTGGGTGCCCACCCTGTACCAGGACGGCGTGGCGAAGGAGCCGGTGATCACCACGTTCTACTACCTCGGTGAAGGGGTCAACGACGCCGTTCGCGAGAACACCCAGTCGCTGCCCTTCGGGCTGCGGATCGTCGCCGGCAACGCCAAGGCGACCGCACCCGACGCCACGACCATCTCCCGCTGGTCCTGCCTGCACCACAACGAGTCCGGCGCGGGGAAGGACTTCATCAACTGCCCGGCCGACTCGATGCTGGAGTCCTACCTGGACTTCCCGCAGTGCTGGAACGGGCGTGACCTGGACTCGGCCGACCACAAGAGCCACATGGCCTACCCGGTCAACGGCGCCTGCCCCGCCACGCACCCGGTAGCGGTGCCGAAGCTGCGGCAGGTCCTGCGGTACCCGGTGAACGGTGACCCGTCGCGCATCCGGCTCAGCTCGGGTGCCGGGTTCACCATGCACGGCGACTTCTTCAACGCCTGGCCGCAGGCCGAGATGGACCGCCGGGTCAACTTCTGCATCCGCCTGAAGGTCAAGTGCGGCGCCAACGGGCAAGCGTAACCACCGTATCCACTGTTTCCACCTAGGAACCGGCCGTGGATGGACGTGCCTCAGTTGCCGTCCATCCACGGCTCCCTTTTCTCACCGCGCGGGGGCACGATCTACCGTGAGAACCATGACGGGCAGCGACACGCGACCACCCACCCTGGAACAGGTCGCCAACTACGCCGGGGTGTCCCGCGCCACGGTCTCCAGGGTGATCAACGGCGTGCAGACCGTCGACCCCGAACTGCGGCGCACCGTCGAGCGCGCGATCGCCGCGACGGGCTACGTGCCCAACCTCGCCGCCCGGTCACTGGTCACCCGGCGCACCGACTCGATCGCCCTGGTCGTGTCCGAGCCGGAGAACCGCGGCTACGAGACCCCGTTCCTCACCCGCACGTTCACCGACCCCTACCTGGGCCGGGTCACCGCGGGCGCGCAGGAGGTCCTCCGCCCGCTCGGCATCCACCTGGTCATCTTCCTCGCCGACCCGCCCGCCCGTGAGCACGTCATGCGATACCTGCGGCAAGGCCACGTCGACGGCGCCCTGCTCATCTCGAGCCACGTCGACGACCCGTTACCCGGCCAGCTGGTCGACCTCGGCGTGCCGTGCGTCCTGTCCTGCCGCCCCGGCCAGCCTGTGCACACCAGCTACGTCGACGTCGACCAGCGCGCCGGCGTCCGCATGGCCGTCGACCGCCTGGCGTCCCTGGGTCGCCGCTGCATCGCCACCATCACCGGCCCCCTGGACATGCCGGCCGCCCAGGACCGCTTGGCCGGCTTCCGCGCGGCCGTCGCCGCCCACGGCCAGACCCACGCCCCCTACGTCGAGGGCGACTTCACCCGCGGCGGCGGCGAGCGCGCGGCCCGCGCCCTGCTCGCCGAGCACCCCGAGGTCGACGGCGTCTTCGTCGCCAACGACCTCATGGCCGACGGCGCCCTGCGCGTCATCCAGGAGTCCGGCCGCAGCGTCCCCGGCGACGTCGCCGTCATCGGCTTCGACGACAGCACCGCCGCCCTGGAGTGCCACCCGCCGCTGAGCACCGTCCGCCAGCCGGTCGAGGAGATGGCGGGGGAGATGGCCCAGCTGCTGCTGACCCGCATCCGCGAACCCGGCCGCTCCCCGCGCTCCGTCATCTTCAACCCGGAACTGATTCTGCGCGCCTCCGCCTGACCGTTCTCCGCATCTCCATCGACATGCTCCGCAGTGAGCCCTGCGTGACCGTCGAGTTCAGGACGTGCTCGAACAGTGTGTGCTCCTCGCCGGGTGTCCGTTGTCCGGAATCGGGTCAGCTGCCAGCGACTTCGAGGGCAAGTACCCTCGCGTCAGTACAGAACATTGCCGCCCGGCGGACTAGTTGAAGGTGCCGACTCGGAAGGTCCAGTTTGCGTCGGTACCTGGCAAGACAATGTTTCCCGCCTGCAGATATTGGTTGAAGTTGGTTCCGTTCAGGACGTGAACGACGGTGTTGCCGCCACCCGGATTTCGGTTGATGGCCCAGACGTCCGAGCGGCCGTCACCGTTAAGATCGCCGAGAGTGAAGTCCCAAAGCGTATTGGTCTGAATCAGGGCTGACCCACTGTTGGCAAGGTACAAGCCCCAGTTGGCACCGTTGATGACATGGACAGCCGTGCTGTTGCTGCCGACGTCTTGCCGGTTGATGGCGTAAATGTCCGGCAGGCTGTCGCCGTCATACTTCCCGACGCCAAATGCCCAGTTGGAGTCGGTCGCCGGCAGCACGATGTTGCCGACCTGAAGGTACTGGCCCCAGTTGGCGCCGTTGATGACGCGCACTTCGGTGTGACTCGTGCCCGGCGCCCGATTGATGGCGTAGACGTCTGCCGTCCCGTCGCCGTTGAAATCCCCGAGTGCGAAACTCCAATCTTGACCTACCCCCGGCAGAACAATGCTGCCCGCCTGGAGGTATTGCATGGGATTGAGACCGTTGAGCACGTGCACGACCGTGTTGCTGCCGCCCGGATTGCGGTTGAAGCTCCAGACATCGTCACGGCCATCGTGGTTGAGGTCGCCGACGGCGAAGTCCCAAAGGGCGTTGGTTTGAATCAAGGCCGAGCCGGTGTTCATGAGGTACTGGCCCCAGTTGCCGCCGTTCACGATGTGGACGGCCGTGCTGCTGCTTCCGATGTCCTGCCGGTTGACGGCGTAGATGTCGGCGGGGTTACCGCCGCTCGGCAAGTCCTTGAAATGGATAAAATGGTTCGGCCAGTCAGCACTGCCGGGCGTGATGGTCTTCCAGCTGAATGGACCGGCCGACCAGACATCTTGCGAGACCGTGACGGACCCGTCGGCGTTGACAGACTCGACGTATGCCACGTGCCCTGACGGACGGGTCGGGCCGACGTCCCATTGAGCGACGGCGCCGCGGCTGGACGCACCGTTGACGAGCACGCCGTGCGCGCTGGCAGTGTTGTCCCAGTCCGAGCCGTTGCCCAACTGGTAGCCCGGCGGGGAAGCGCCGTTGACCGTCTGGAGAACGTAGGCAACGTAATTTGTGCAGTTGTGGCCGACGACGGCTCCCCAGTAGCTGGAGCCATAGTTCGGACCGAAGCCATGATCGGTGTAACCAGCGGTGGTGCAAGTGCTGTAGCTCACGCCACTGCACAGTGTGGTGTCTGCGAGCGCCGGTGGGGCGTTGACCGCGACGGCGCCTCCGGTCAGCATTGCCGTCAGTAGCGAGAAGCGTAGACCTGTTTTCCCGCGCTTCGTGGACTGAAATCTTGTCGTTGTCATGTGGCTTCCTTCTGAGCGCGAAACGTTTGGAAGGAAGAGCCGTCCACACTCGCAAGTGCGGCCGTCGCCGCCAGTGCCGTCCCCCGTGCCTACCTGACGGACAGCAGCGGCAAACCGCGATAACGGCATGGCATGGCATCGCCTCGCGGGCGACAAGGGGGCGGTTGGGACCAAAGCCGGCGCCCGCAAGATTGAATGCGCGGACATCGGCTTGAGTGCGTGTCCGGAGGTGCTTGGTCAGGAGAGGTCCTGGCCCTTGCGGAGCAGGGGTGGGAACAGCACCGTGGCCGTGCCGCGGGTGAACAGCTGGGCGGGGCGGCCGCGGTCGCCGGTGGTGGCGCGGCCGGTCGGCTCGACGAAGCCGTCGGTGGAGGTCACCTTGCGGTGGAAGTTTCGGGGGTCGAGGCGGGTGGCCCAGACCGCCTCGTAGACGCCGCGCAGGTCGGCGATCGTGAACTCCGGCGGGCAGAACGCCGCCGCGAGCGGGGTGTACTCCAGTTTGGCCCGGGCCCGTTCGATGCCGTCGGCGAGGATGCGGCCGTGGTCGAACGCCAGCGGTGGCAGCGCGGCGACCGGGACCCAGTCCGCCGCCGCGGCGTCGCTGCCGGCGCGTGGTGACGGGGCGTCCGGCACCAGCGCGAGGTAGGCGACCGTGACGACCCGTGCGCGCGGGTCCCGGCCCGGCGTGCCGTAGCTGCCGAGCTGCTCCAGGTGCCCTGCGCCGCGCAGCCCCGTCTCCTCCACCAGTTCGCGTTCGGCGGCGTCGTCGAGGTCCTCGTCCGGCAGCACGAAGCCGCCGGGCAGCGCGCTGCCGCCCTGGAACGGCGGGATCGCCCGGCGGATGAGCAGGGCGCACAGGGCGCCGTCGCGGATCGTCAGCATCACCAGGTCGACGGTCACGGCGAATGTCATGTATTTATCACCACATTGACGAGAAACGGTGACGACTTATATCGTCAGTACGACGATAACTTACAGGGGAGGGCCATCATGGCCGACGTGACCACCCGTTTCTTCCTGCGCCACCTGCGCGGCGCGCCGACCTCCTGGGTGCGCCACCACGTCAAGGGCAAGGTGCGGCACGAGGGCATCGGCCAGTCGTTCTACTACCGGCCGCTGACCGCCGTGCTGTCCGAGGTGCCCGTCGACGACCGCGAGCTGCCGCTGCTGTTCCACGCGCGGACGGCCGACTTCGCCGACGTCACGGTGCAGGCGACGGTCACCTACCGGATCAGTGCCCCCGACGTCGCCGCGTCCCGCCTCGACTTCTCCGTCGATCCCGAGGCCGGATCGTGGCGCGGCCAGCCCCTGGACCAGGTCGCCACGCTCCTCGCGGAGCTCGCCCAGCAGCCCGCCCTGGACCTCCTCGCGCGGCTGACCCTCACCGACGCGCTGACCTCGGGGATCGCCCCGGTGCGGGAGGCGGTCGCCGAGGCACTCGGCGGCGACCCGCGCCTCACTGACACCGGCGTCGACGTCGTCAGCGCCCGCGTCGTCGCGATCCGCCCCGAGCCGGACCTGGAGCGGGCCCTGCAGACCCCGACCCGGGAGGCGGTGCAGCAGGAGGCGGACCGGGCCACGTACGCGCGCCGCGCCCGCGCCGTCGAGCAGGAGCGCACCATCGCCGAGAACGAGCTGCAGAGCAAGATCGAGCTGGCCCGGCGGGAGCAGCAGCTGGTCGAGCAGCACGGCGCCAACGCCCGCCGCAAGGCCGAGGTCGACGCCGCCGCGGCGCTCGTCGCGGCGCAGGCCGTCGCCGAGCGCGAGCAGGTCGCGGCGACCGCCGCCGCGGAACGGTCCAAGGTCACCGCGCTCGCCGACGCGGAGCGGGCCCGCCTCACCGCGGCGGCCGAGGCCGACGCGGACCGGGTCCGCACCGAGGCCCGCGCCGCGGGGGTCCGCGCCGTCGGGCTCGCCGAGGCCGAGGCGGAGACCGCGCGCCTGGCGGCGTACCGGGACCTGCCGCCCGGTGTCCTGCAGGCCCTGGCGCTGCGCGAGCTCGCCGGCAACCTGCCCGAGATCGGCCAGCTGACGGTCACCCCGGACGTGCTGACCGGCCTGGTCAACCGGCTCGGCGGGCGGTCGTGAGCGCGGCGTCGCGGCGGACCGTCATGGCCCGCCGCTGGTCCGCGGTCCACCGGATCGTGCGCACCAGGCGTCGCCGCCTGCACCTGCCCGCCGCCGACCCGAAGGAGCGCATCGCATGAGCACGTGGGCAGGGCCGTCGTGAGCACTCTCGCGCCCAGGGTGGTGCTGGTGTCGCGGCGCAGCGAGCTCGACGAGCTGCTCGGCCGGCACGGCACCCGCGCCGCCGCCGCGTATTTCCTGCGCCAGCGGGGCCGCGACCTCGACGAGGTCGCGGCCCGGCACGCCGCCCAGCAGGCCGCGCTCACCGCCGCCGGGGCGGCCGTGCCCGCCGACTGGCGCCGCGGCCACCTCGACCGGGCCGACCTGTCGCGGTTCCTGTTCGCGCCGGAGGACGTCGTCGTCGCCGTCGGGCAGGACGGCCTGGTGGCGAACGTCGCCAAGTACCTCGACGGGCAGCCGGTGATCGGCGTCAACCCGGCACCGGAGCGCAACCCGGGCGTGCTCGTACGCCATGCGCCCACGGCACTGCGGCGCCTGTTGCGGGACCTGCCCGGCCTGCCGGTGCAGGATCGCACGATGGTGTCCGCCGCCCTCGACGACGGCCAGGAGCTGCTCGGCCTCAACGAGATCTACTTCGGGCACGTGACGCACCAGTCGGCCCGCTACACACTGTCCACATCGGACGGTGCACGGGAGCGGCACTCGTCCTCGGGGGTCGTCGCCGGCACCGGGACGGGCGCGACCGGCTGGTGCTCCTCGATCGCCCGGCAGCGCGCCGACGCGCCCGCCAGCCCCGCGCCCGGTGAGCCGGCGCTGACCTGGTTCGTGCGGGAGGCGTGGCCGTCGCCGGCGACAGGTGTCACGCTGACCAGCGGCCGCCTCGACGGCACCGAGACCCTGGAGCTGGCGAGCGAGGGTGAGGGCCTCGTCGTGTTCGCCGACGGCCTGGAAGCCGACCGCCTCGAGCTGTCCTGGGGGCAGCGCGTCACGATCGGCGTCGCCGCCAGAAAACTGCGTCTCGTCATGTGACCTGCGGTGTGACACCATCTCTGGCCATGATCCGTGAACGGCTGCACGACCACGCGGTGCTGCTGCACCGCCAGGGCAAGGACGACCCGCTGCCCGCCGGTGGCGAGCCGTATCCCGACGATCAGCGCCCGCGCACACCCATCGGGCCCGACGCCCGGCGGGTCGGCGCGGACGTCGCCGCGATCCTCGACAAGCACTTCGCCGAGCCGGCCGCCGCGCCCAGGGCGCTCGTCGGCGCGTTCGACGCGGTGTACGTGCCGGTCCACGACAACGAGCACGTCGCCGCCGCGGCGCTGCGGGCGGGCCGCAAGCGGGTCCGGCGGACCGGCCGGTGGCTGGTGCGGCACGGCGTCGACCGGCGCGAGGTCGCCGTCGGGCTGGCGCTGCTCGGCACCGAGGCGACCACGTCGGACAAGGACATCGAGCTCATCCGCACGATCGGGCTGCTGTCCGCCGAGTTCGGCGCCCTCGCCGTCGAGTCGCTGCGGCACCGCGGCGACGCCGGCATCGAGGCGCTGCTGTGGCTCGCCGCGCGGACCACCGGCTGGGGCCGGGTGCACGCGATCGAGGCGCTGTGCACCGTCGCGGTCCTGCCCGAGGTGCGCGACTGGCTGCTGCGGCACGCCTGCGCCGGCGACGACCTCGACGCGGTCACCGCCGGCGCCGTCGCGACCGCCGCGCACCTGCACGCCGCGATCATCGCCGAGGACGCCGACGACGAACTCGTCGACCACGCCGGGGCGCTGCTGCGGGCCATGGCCGACGGCTCGGCGCTGGGGATGCGCCTGGCCGACTACCCGCCGGCCCGCTACGTCCTCGCCGCGCACGCCCGGCGCCTCGCGCGGCAGAAGCCGACATGGGACCGCTACGCGGCGGCCGCCGTCATCGCCGACCGGATCGCCCGCCTCGAACCCGAGCAGCTCGGCTGCACGAAGAAGCAGCGGGAGCGGCTCGTCGAACGCTACGAGAAGATTCTGCGCCAGCGGCGCTGGCAGGCGGTCGTCCCGCGGCGCAAGGCCAAGCGCAAGGCCAAGTCCGCCGCCACCCGCCGCCGCACCACGTCCCGCCGCACCGGCCGTTAGGGTCCGACGTCAACGGGTGGCGCGTCGCCGACGAGTGCGTCGAGCCACGTGACCAGCCGTACACTTCGGACCTTGATCGTGTAGAACTTGTCGAACTCGAAGAGCCCGTGATCGTCGCCGGGTGCGGTGTAGCTGTGCAGCCGCACCCCGGCCGCCTCGATCGCCGTCTCGTTGGCGGTGATCACGTCGAGGGTGCTGCCGCTCGCCCACGGGGCCAGCTCCGACGCGGCGTGCGGGTCGTAGGCGAAGTCGAACCGGCCCAGCACCAGCTCCGGATTGTGCCGACCGGCCTGGATCCAGAACCGGGGGACGCCCCAGTCGCGCGCGGTCAGGCCGTCGACCGCCCAGGCGGGCACGGCCTTGTAAGCGCCCCACCGCGCGTCGAGGACGTCGGCGTTGAAGCCGGGGTGGTCCGGCCAGGCGCCGGACTGGGCGCCGAACACCGTCACCCTCGCCTTCGGCAGCAGGTCGGCGACGAGCCCGCCGTAGATGGGCGCGGCGACCGACCCGGCGGTCTTGCCGACGACCACGACCTCGGTGGCGCCGGGATAGTGCGCGGCGAGGTAGGCCAGCGCGGCCGTGCCGTTCACGTAGCCGCGATGTTGGACCGTCAGCTCCGGGGTGTACGCCTGAGCGACGTCACCCAGGTGCGCGTCGCCGGTGCAGGAGCTGACATAGAGGTAGGAGAAGTTGGCGAAGGGGTTGTCGCCGCGGGTGACGTCGAACATCCCGCTGCGGTTCTCCGGTTCCACGCCCCGGGAGCTCCAGTCGTAGAAGTCGCTCTCGCCGTGCTCGCCGGTGAAGGCGCAGGTCTTCGCGTCCCAGCAGACGCCGCCACCGTTGAGGAAGAGCACGACCCTGGCCGGGTCGGCCCGGCGCTCCCAGAACGCGAACTCGCTGCCGTCGGCGCACTGGCAGTCGCCGGCCGGCACGACCCGGGCCCACTCCAGCCCTTTCTCCGTGCGGCCCAGCAGGGCGATGCCGCCGGTGAGCAGCGCGCACGCCAATGCGGCCAGCAGCACGGCTCTGAGCTTCGTCATACGTCCCAGGCTGCGCGGCGCGGCAACGGCCGCGCACCTGCCCGAGGTCATGTCCCGGACCATGACTTCCGACGGGTTCTCCGGCGGTGCCACGCGCCCTAAGGTGAGGCCGGTATGAGCATTCCCGCGGTGCTGCGCCGGCCGAGCCTGCAGGACGCCGGCCTCGCCGCCCTGCTGCTGATCGGCTCGCTGGTGGGCAACGGCGCCACGACCGGCGTCATGGGCGGCCCGCCGGCGGCCCGCTGGATCCTGATCGGGATCTGCGTCGCCGCCGTGGCGGTGCGCCGCCGGTGGCCGGTCCCGGCGCTCGCCGCGGCGTCGCTCGCCGCCGTGGCGCAGATGGCCCTCGCCGAGACCCCGGCGCCCGCGGACCTGGCCGTGCCGATCGCGATGTACACCCTTGCCGTGCGGCGGCGGCGCGCGGTGTCGCTCACGCTGCTCGGCGCCGCCCTGGTCGCGGTGACGGCCTGGATGGCGTACGTGGCCCTCGACGGCCGCCCCGACGGCTGGCTGGACCGGTCGGCCATGGACGCCGCGCCGCGCCGCGACCCGGAGGACCTGCCGCCGCCGGTCGGGGAGCCCACGACGTTCGGGCCGACGGACTGGGGCGGGCTCCCGGTCCTCGGCCCCCTGCTGGTCGTCGCGTGGGCGGTCGGGTGGGGCATGCACAGCCGCCGCGCCTACCTCGGCGAGCTGGAACGCGACCGCGACCAGCGGGCCGCCCTTGCGGTGGCCGCCGAGCGGGCCAGGATCACCCGGGAGGTGCACGACGTGGTGGCGCACGCCCTGGCGGTCATCGTGATGCAGGCGCAGGGCGGCGCGGCGGCGTTCGCGAAGCGGCCCGCCGACACCCTCGCCGCCCTGGACACCATCGTGGCGACCGGCCGCGGCTCCCTGGCGGAGATGCGGCGGGTGCTGTCCGACGGGCCCGCCCGGCCCACGCCGGGCCTGGCGCAGCTGCCGGTCCTGGTCGAGCAGGTCCGGCAGGCGGGGACCCCGGTCGACCTGCACGTCTCCGGATCGCCACGGCCGTTGCCGACCGGCGTGGACGTGTCGGCGTACCGGATCGTGCAGGAGGCGCTGACCAACACCATGAAGCACGCCGGCCCCGGAGCCCGCGCCACGGTGGTGGTCGCCTACGGCAGTGCCGAGCTGCGGCTGGACGCCGGCGACGACGGCACCCGTACCCCCACCGCCGGCGGCACCGGCAACGGCCTGCGGGGCATGCGGGAACGCGCGGCGCTGCTGGGCGGCGAGGTCACCGCGGGCCCCGGGCCGGACGGCGGCTACCTGGTGCGGGCCCGCATCCCCCTGGACCCGGCGGGGACCGCATGATCCGGGTGCTGCTGGCCGACGATCAGGCGCTGCTGCGCGCCGGCTTGCGGATGATCCTGGAGAACGCCGAGGACATGGCCGTCGTCGGGGAGGCCGGCGACGGCGCCACCGCCACCGCCCTGGCCGCGGACACCGCACCCGACGTCGTCCTGATGGACATCCGGATGCCCGGGGTCGACGGCCTCGAGGCCACCCGCCGCATCCGCGCGCTGCTGCCGGACGGGCCGCGCATCCTGGTCCTCACCACGTTCGACCTGGACGAGTACGTGTACTCCGCGCTGCGGGCCGGCGCCAGCGGGTTCCTGCTCAAGGACACCCTCGCCGCCGACCTGCTCTCCGCGATCCGGGTGGTGGCCCGGGGCGAGGCGATCGTCGCGCCGCCGGTCACCCGGCGGCTGATCGAACGGCACATCGGCACCGCCGGCGACCCGCTGCCCCGGACCGAGGCCGAGCTGCGCGTCCTCACCGAGCGGGAACGCGAGGTCCTCGAACTCATCGCCCGGGGCCTGTCCAACGCGGAGATCGCCGGCCGGCTCTTCCTCACCGAGGGGACCGTGAAGGGCCACGTCAGCCGCATCCTGACCAAGCTCGGCCTGCGGGACCGGGTGCAGGCCGTGATCTTCTCCTACGAGTGCGGCCTGGTCCGCCCCGGCAGCTAGAGCCGCAGGTCGTTCGTCACCGCACGGCCCTGCCCGGACAGCATTGCGTCGAACGTGGTCGTCAGCGCGAACGGGTCCGCGACCACCGGCGCCGCCCGCCGGCCGACGAGGTCGGCGAGCTCCCGGCCGGCGCGGTCGATGCGCCGGTGCAGGGTCGCGTCGCCGCCGGCGGCCCAGTCCTCCGTGGCGGCGAACACCGACGTCGGCGCCACCACCGCGTGCAGGTACGTGAACATCGGCCGCAGCGCGTGCTCGAGGGCCAGGGAGTGCCGGGCGGTGCCACCGGTCGCGCCGAGCAGCACCGGCTTGTCGGTGAGCACGTCGTCGCCGAGCACGTCGAAGAACGACTTGAACAGGCCGCTGTAGGAGGCGTTGAAGATCGGCGACACGGCGATCAGCCCGTCGGCGGCCGCGACCGCGTCCAGGACGTCCTTGAGCGCCGGCGCGGGGAAGCCGGTCAGCAGGTGGTCGGTGATCTCGTGCGCGTGGTCGCGCAGCTCCACCACCCGCACGTCGGCGCCCGCGTCCAGTGAGCTGGCGGCCGCCGCCGCGAGCCGGTCCGCGAGGAGCCGGGTCGACGACGGCTGGCTGAGCCCGGCGGCGATCACCACGAGATGCTTCATGCGCCCACCTTCTCCGTGTTCTCCTGCGCGGCCGTGTTCTGCTGCGCCGCCTTGCTCTCCTGCGCCGCCTTCAGCGAGGCGTGCGTGGGTGCGTCCGGCACGTGCGCGGGGCGGCCGACCGCGAACTCCTTGCGCAGCACCGGCACGACCTCCTCGCCGAGGATGTCGAGCTGCTCCAGGACCGTCTTCAGCGGCAGGCCCGCGTGGTCGAGCAGGAACAGCTGCCGCTGGTAGTCACCGACGTACTCCCGGAACGACAGCGTCCGGTCGATGACCTCCTGCGGGCTGCCCACGGTCAGCGGGGTCTGCGCGGTGAAGTCCTCCATCGACGGGCCGTGCCCGTAGACGGGGGCGTTGTCGAAGTACGGCCGGAACTCCCGCTTGGCGTCCTGCGAGTTCTTGCGCATGAACACCTGCCCGCCGAGCCCCACGATCGCCTGGTCGGCGGAGCCGTGCCCGTAGTGCTCGAAGCGCTGCCGGTACAGCCCGACCATGCGAGCGGTGTGCTCCTTGGGCCAGAAGATGTGATTCGCCAGGAAGCCGTCGCCGTAGTAGGCGGCCTGCTCGGCGATCTCGGGGCTGCGGATCGAGCCGTGCCACACGAACGGCGGGACGCCGTCGAGCGGGCGCGGGGTCGCCGTGAAGCCCTGCAGCGGGGTGCGGAAGTTGCCCTCCCAGTCCACCACGTCCTCGCGCCACAACCGGCGCAGCAGCGCGTAGTTCTCCACCGCGAGGGCGATGCCGTTGCGGATGTCCTGGCCGAACCACGGGTACACCGGCCCGGTGTTGCCACGGCCCATCACGAGGTCCACCCGGCCGTCGGCCAGGTGCTGCAGCATCGAGTAGTCCTCGGCGATCTTCACCGGGTCGTTGGTCGTGATCAGCGTGGTCGCGGTCGACAGCTGCAGCCGGCTGGTCCTCGCCGCGATCCAGCCGAGCATCGTGGTCGGCGACGACGGCACGAACGGCGGGTTGTGGTGCTCGCCGAGCGCGAACACGTCCAGGCCGACCTCCTCGGCCTTGAGCGCGATCGTCACCATCGCCTTGACCCGCTCAGCCTCCGTCGGCACCCGGCCGGTGGTCGGGTCCTGGGTGACGTCACCGACGGTGAACACTCCGAACTGCATCTCGCACGCTCCAAGCTCTCCTGGGTCTGACGGGCAGTAGAACATAGCTGCCGAGTCAAACATTCCGCCGGTGAACTATCGCATGGCGGGAGCGGGGCGGCTGTAACGCACACCACGGGCCCCGGCTCGGCGAAGCCGGAGCCCGTGGCAGCACCGGGTCAGGCGGCGGCCTGCGGCGTGCGGCGCCCCTGCAGCAGCGTCGCCACCCCCAGGACGGTGGCGACCAGGCTGACGGTGAGCCCGATCAGGCCGCCCTCCATGCCCACGGCGACGCTGACGACGGCACCGATCAGGTTCACCACGGCGACCGCGGCGACGGCCGGCGCGCCCCACGACGCCTTGGCCAGCAGCGCGACCGCGGCGACGATGCCCAGCACGCCGAGCAGGCTGATCAGGTAGCGGACCGGCAGGGCGAGATCGGCGCCGCCGTCGTCGAACGCGAACGGCAGGTTCATCAGCGAGATGACGACGGTGGCGAACGCGGCGGTGTACCGGACGATCCTCATGGCTTCTCCTCAATGGTTGTCGAAGTCCACTGAGCGTGCGGGCGCGGCCGTGCCCCGGCCCAGGGCCGCCGGTCCCGCCCCGCCGGGAGGAACTCCCGCCCCCGCGGGAAGACCGGCCATTGCCGCACCGGCCGGCCGGGCGCGATGCTCATTCGCATCGACACCGCCCGCGAACCCAGCCCCGCCGCCGCCCGATGCGCGGCGGCGACCCTGGCCGTCGTCATCGTCGGCGTCGTGCTGCTGCTCACCCGGGTGGCCGAGGGGCGCGCCTGGCCCGCCGAAGGGCCCTTGCCGTGGCTGGAGTCGCTCGCCACGATGGTGTCCTACGGCGTCGCCGGTGCCGTGCTCGTCCAGCGCCGGCCGGACCTGCCGTTCGGCTGGCTGCTCGCCGGCGCCGCGGTCCTGATCGTCGTGCAGGTCGCGGCGGTGCCCCCGGCGTACGAGGCGGCGAGCCGCGGCGCCGACGGCCTCCTGGTGCGGTGCGGGCTGGCCGCCTCCAGCCTCGGTTTCCTGCCGATCGCCGTGCAGGGCCTGATCAACGTCCGGTTCCCGTCGGGCCGGCCGGCCACGTGGCGGGGCCGGGTCCTGGAGGTCGCGCTGATCACCGGGACGGTCCTCGTCGTCGCCGGCGCCGGCGGCGTGATCGCGTTCACCGCGCCCGACGTGGACGGCCTCGAGCCGCATGGCGCCGTCGGCGCGGCCCTGATGGTGCTCGCGCCAGGCGTCGTGCTGCTCGGCCTGGTCGCCGGGCTCGGCGTCGTCGTGCGTTACCTGCGGGCCCGCGGCGTCGAACGCCAGCAGCTCAAGTGGCGCGCCGCCGGCGTCATCGGCGCCCTGGTCCTCTTCCCGTTCGCGGTCACCGAGCACTTCAGCGTGTTCAACGTCCTCGACCCGGTGCTGTTCGTGCTCACGCTCGCCGTGCCGGTGCTGCGCTACCGGCTCTGGGCGATCGACACGATCGTGGCGCGGTCCGCCGTCTACGCGTCGGTCACGGTGCTGCTCGCCTGCGCGTACCTCGGCGTCTCCGCGCTGCTCGTGCGGTTCGCCGCCGACCGGCTCGCCGCCCCGGTCGCCGCCGCCGCGATCGTGCTGCTGTTCGCGCCGCTGCGGGCCCGGGTGCAGCGGGTCGTGCAGCGGCTGTTCTACGGCGACCGCAGCGACCCGTACCGCACGCTGCGGGAGCTCGGCCGGCGGCTGAACGCCGTCCCGCACCGCGACGTGCTGGGCTCCCTCGTCGAGTCGGCGGCGACGTCGCTGCGCCTGCCCTATGTCGCGATCGAGCGGGCCGACGGCGCCGTCCTCGCCGGCACCGGATCCCCCGGCGCGCTCGTCAGGCGTTGGCCGCTGCGGTACGAGCAGCGCGTCGAAGGGTTCCTCGCCGCCAGTCCACGGCGCGGTGAGGACGGCTTCGACGACCGGGACGCGGCGCTGCTCGACGACGTCGCCGGGCAGCTCGGCGTCGCCGTGCACGCGGCCGGCCTGACCGAGCAGCTGCTGCGCTCCCGGGAGCGGCTCGTCACCGCCCGCGAGGAGGAACGCCGCCGCCTGCGGCGCGACCTGCACGACGGCATCGGCCCGGTGCTCACCGCGGTCGGGCTCACCCTCGACGCCGCCGCCGCCCGGCTCGACGCCGACCCGCCCAGCGCCGCCCGGTACGTCGGCGAGGCCCGCGAGGCGACCACCCAGGCCCTCGCCGAGCTGCGGCGCCTCGTGCACGGGCTGCGCCCGCCCGCGCTGGACGAGCTCGGCCTCGTCGGCGCGCTCCGCTCGCAGGCGGACCGGCTGCGCGCCGGCGCCGGGCTCGCGGTCACCGTCACCGCCGGTGACCTGCCGGAGCTTCCCGCGGCTGTCGAGGTGGCGGTGTTCCGCATCGCGGTGGAGGCGGTCACCAACACGGTCCGGCACGGCGACGCCGGCCACTGCCGGATCCGGATCGCGGTGCGCGGGCACGACCTGGTCCTGGAGGTCGGCGACGACGGCACCGGCGGCGGGCCGTGGCAGCCGGGCGTCGGCCTGGCCGCGATGCGCGAGCGCGCCGAGGAGCTGGGCGGCACGCTGCTCGCCGGGCCGGCACCGGCCGGCGGCGCGTCCGTGACGGCCCGCTTCCCGCTCCCGCCCGGCACCTCGGCCTCGGCTGCGGCCTCGGCTGCGGCCTCGGCTGCGGCTGCGGTCCCGGCTGCGGCTGCGGTCCCGGTCCCGGCTGCGGCCCCGGTCCCGGCCTCGGCCGCGGTCCTGCCTCCGGCCGAGGTCCCGTCCCCGAGGGGCGACGCGGCGTCGGCTCCGGTGGTGGCGCCGTGACCCGGGTCCTGCTCGTCGACGACCATCCGCTGGTCCGCCAGGGGCTGCGGGCGGTGTTCGGCACGGTCGAGGACATCGAGGTCGTCGGCGAGGTCAGCGACGGCCGGGAAACCGTCCGCCGCACCGTCGAGCTCGCCCCCGACGTCGTCCTCATGGACCTGCAGCTGCCCGGCCTGCACGGCATCGAGGCGACCCGGGAGATCCTCGCCCGCCGCCCCGCGACCGCGGTCCTCGTCCTGACCATGTTCGAGGACGACGACACGGTCTTCGCCGCGGTCCGCGCCGGCGCGCTCGGCTACCTCGTCAAGGGCGCCGAGGGGCGCGACATCATCGCCGCGGTCCGCGCCGCCGCGTCCGGCCAGCCGGTCTTCGGCGCCGCCCTTGCCGGGCGGCTGCGCGACTGGTTCGCGGCCCCACCGCTGCGGGAACGGCCCTTCCCGCAGCTGACCGCGCGGGAGCTGGAGATCCTCGACCGGCTCGCGGCGGGCCTGTCCAACACCGAGATCGGGCGGACGCTGCACCTGTCGGGCAAGACGGTTGCCAACAACGTGTCGACGATCCTCACGAAGCTGCAGGTCCCGACCCGGACCCAGGCGATCGTCCAGGCCCGCGAGGCAGGCCTCGGCCGCACCCTGTGAACACCGCTTGGTTGCCGACGCGCTCGCAGCGCAGCCTTATGCAAGGAGATCACACTCCCCGCCACTTCTAACGTATAGCGCAGAGGGGGTCTTGCGGCAAGACCCGGGTCGTGGCGCAGAATCGGCGGCTGGTCCCGGCACCGACGGGGAATTGGGGGCACGACGTGGGTGTGTTGTCGATATTGGAGCTTCAGGAGATCGACGCGACGCAGGTCGCGGTCGTCGGCGGCAAGGGCGCGCACCTGGGGGAGCTGTCGCGGATCGACGGCATCCGCGTGCCGGCCGGCTTCTGCGTGACGACGGACGCCTTCCGGCAGGTCATGGCGGACGCGCCGGGGATCGGTGACCGGCTCGATCAGCTGGCGCGCCTGCAGCCGGACGACCGGGAGGCGATCCGCACGCTCAGCGCCCAGCTCCGCGGGATCATCGACGGCGCCGCCGTCCCGGGCGAGCTGGCGGCGGCGATCACCGGTGCGCTCGCCCGGCTCGGCGAGGACGCCGCCTACGCCGTGCGGTCCAGCGCGACGGCGGAGGACCTGCCGACGGCCTCGTTCGCCGGCCAGCAGGACACGTACCTGAACGTGGTGGGTCCGGCCGCGGTCCTGCGGCACGTCAGCCGGTGCTGGGCGTCGCTGTTCACCGAGCGGGCCGTCACCTACCGCGTGCGCAACGGCATCGACCACCGTGCGGTCCACATGGCCATGGTCGTGCAGCGGATGGTCTTCCCGCAGGCGGCCGGCATCCTGTTCACCGCCGACCCGGTCACGGGCAACCGGAAGGTCGCCACCGTGGACGCCGGCTTCGGCCTCGGCGAGGCCCTGGTCTCCGGCCTGGTGAACCCGGACGTTTTCAAGGTCCGCGACGGCGAGGTCGTCGCCAGGACGGTCGCCGCCAAGCGGCTCGCCGTGCAGGCCCTGCCGGCGGGCGGCACGCAGGAGGTGGCGATCGACCCCGAGCGGCAGGCACAGCCGGCGCTGACGGATGCGCAGGTCGTGCGGCTCGTGCGGCTGGGGCGGAAGATCGAGGCGCACTTCGGCCGCCCGCAGGACATCGAATGGTGCCTGGCCGGCGACGACTTCCAGATCGTGCAGAGCCGGCCGATCACCACCCTGTTCCCCGTCCCCGAGGCCGGCGACCAGGAGCCGCACGTCTACGTGTCCGTCGGTCATGGGCAGATGATGACCGACCCGATGAAGCCCCTGGGCCTGTCCTGCTGGCGGCTGACGGCCATGGTGGCGATGCACGAGGCCGGCGGGCGGCTCTTCGTCGACGTCACCGGGCGCCTGGCCTCGCCCGCGGGCCGCGCCGCCCTCCTGGAGGTCATGGGCAGAGGCGATCCGCTGGTCAGGGACGCGCTGGAGACCGTCCTCGACCGCGGCGACCTCGTCCCGGTGCTGCCGGACCCGGTGCCCGGCGGCGCACGGGCCGGCGGGGCACCGGTCGGCGGCGCGCCCGCCCCGATCGCGACCGATCCGGCCATCGTCACCGAGCTGATCGAGCGCAGCGAGGCGTCCATCGCCGTCCTGCGGCGCGACATCGCGACGGTGACCGGGCCGGCGCTGTTCGACTTCCTGCTGGAGGCGTTCCAGGAGCACAAACGGTCCCTCGGCGATCCGCTGAGCCTGCAGGCGATCATGGCGGGGATGGAGGCCACCTGGTGGCTCAACGACCAGCTGCGGGAGTGGCTGGGCGAGAAGAACGCGGCCGACACCCTCACGCTGTCCGCCCCCGGCAACATCACCTCGGAGATGGGCCTGGCGCTGCTCGACGTCGCCGACGTGATCCGCCCGCATCCGCAGGTGGTGGCGTTCCTGCAGGACGTGCGGGACGAGGGCTTCCTGGACGAGCTGCCGAAGCTCGCGGGCGGGACCGAGGCGCGCGACGCCATCGAGGCCTACCTCGACCGGTACGGCATGCGCTGCGTCGGCGAGATCGACATCACGAGGCCGCGTTGGCGGGAACGCCCCAGCACGCTCGTGCCCGTGATCCTCGACAACGTCAAGCTCTTCGAGCCGGGTGCGGCCGGGCGGCGCTTCGAGCAGGGACGGCAGGAGGCGCTGCAGAAGGAACAGGACGTGCTGTCCCGCCTGCGGGCCCTGCCGGACGGGGAGCAGAAGGCCGACGAGACCAAGCGGATGATCGACCGGGTCCGGACCTTCATCGGCTACCGGGAGTACCCGAAATACGGCATCATCAGCCGCTACTTCATCTACAAGCAGGCCCTGCTGGAAGAGGTCGGGCGCCTCGTGCGGGCCGGCGTGCTCGCCGAGCCGGAGGACGCCTTCTACCTCACGTTCCAGGAGCTCCACGACGTCGTGCGCACCAACCGGGTCGACGGCCCGCTGATCCAGCGGCGCAAGGACGCGTTCCGGTCGTACCACGCGCTCACGCCGCCCCGGGTGCTGACGTCGGAGGGCGAGGCCCTCACCGGGTCGTACCGGCGCGACGACGTGCCGGCCGGCGCCCTGGCCGGCGTGCCGGTCTCCGCCGGGACCGTCGAAGGGCGCGCCCGCGTCATCCTGGACATGGCCCAGGCCGACCTCGAACCGGGTGACATCCTCGTCACGGCCCACACGGACCCGAGCTGGACGCCGCTGTTCGTCGCCATCACGGGCCTGGTGACGGAGGTCGGGGGCCTGATGACCCACGGCGCGGTGATCGCACGGGAGTACGGCCTGCCCGCCGTCGTCGGTGTCATGGACGCCACCCGGCTGATCCGCGACGGGCAGCGGATCCGTGTGCACGGCAGCGACGGGTACGTCGAGCTGCTGCCCTGACGAGGGCCTCGCCGCGCACGGTGCACCCTCAGTTGCCCGCGCTCTCGTAACGGCGCAGCCCACGGGAGAAGACGAGCCACGCGACGGCCAGGCAGTACGCGGCGACGAGCGGGGTCAGCAGGCCGACCCAGGCGGTGCCGCCGCCGAGCAGGAACGTGATGGGGAAGAAGCTGACGAACGCGAACGGCAGCGCGAAGCCCAGCGCCGCCTTCAGCGCGAGGGGGTAGACCGACAGCGGGAACCGGGCGAGGTCGCCGACCTGGTGCACCGCCATCGCGAACAGCGGGCTGGGGCTCTGCATCCAGAACGACACCGAGTTCGTCGCGAGGTTGATCGCGACCTTGATGGCGATCGCGGACAGCAGCACGACCACGGCGGCCGCGACCCGGCCCGCGGACCACGCGATGTCCAGGTGGGTCAGGGCCGCGCCGAGCATGAGACCGCCGGTCACGATGTTGGACAGCCCGTTGATGCCGATCATCATGCTGCTGACCTGCAGTACCACCGGGAACGGCCGGACCATCATGTAGTCGAGGTCACCCTGGTTGATCTGCCAGGCCAGGTTCCACATGCCTTCGAAGAACAGCGAGCCGACGCCCTCCGCGATCGCCACCATCGCGAACATCGCCACCACAGCCCAGAACGACCAGCCGTTGATCTGCGGCACCTTCGCGAAGATCGCGGACAGGAACGCGACGTTGACGACCTGCATGAGGACGGTGCCGATCATCATGACCCAGAAGTCGTGCTCGTACTCCAGCAGCGAGCGCAGGTGTGCGCCGAGCAGCCGCAGGTAGAGCCGGACGGTGCGCAGCATGTCATCCCCCGTGTACGGTCAGCCGGCGCAGCGCCCGCCGGAACAGTGCCCGCGCGCCGAACCAGAACGCCAGGACCCAGCCGAGCTGGGCGACGACGAGCAGCACCGCGTGCGTGCCGGACGCCTGCCCGATGAAGATCAGCGCCGGGGTGGACGTCAGCCCCGCGAACGGCGACCACTGCGCGACGGTGGCCAGCCAGCCCGGGAAGTACACCAGCGGGACCAGCGCACCGGACAGCAGGCCGGTCACCGCCTGCCGGGCCCACAGCACGCCGACGAAGTTCTCGGTCCAGAAGCAGGCGAGGGTGCTCAGATAGACGAACGCGAACTTCAACGGCACCAGCAGCAGCATGCTCGCGGCGAACAGGCCGAGCATGGGCCCGGGCGGCGCGTCCAGGGCCCCGCTGACCGCGACGGTGACGGCGGTGACGACCGCGATGACCACCACCTCGATCCACACGCCGCCGATCGCCTCGGCGAACCGGGCCCGCTGGTAGTCGACCGGCTTCACCAGGTCCAGCGCGACCAGCCCGGAGCGGATCCGAAACGACATGCGGAAGTCGACGAGGTTGCTGACCAGGGTGCCCGAGGCGAAGGCGACGACGAGATACGCCCGCATCTGCGACCAGTCGAAGCCGCCGACCGGGCCGTCGGCGAGCAGCACCCGCCACACGGCGAGCAGCGCGACGAGCTGGAACGCGACGCCGCCGAGGGACAGCAGGAAGTTGGCACGGTACGCCAGGACGCTCAGCGCCGTGGCACGCGCGTGCGCGAGGTACGGCCTCACGACGACAGCACCAGTTCCCCGGAGTACACCCGCCGGATGACGTCCTCGATGGACGGTTCGTCGACGCCGAAGTCGACGAGATTGGCCAGCGGCGCGAGGGCGGTGACGACGTGCCCGGCGGTCATCGTGAACCGGTCGAAGCGCACCGAGAACAGCAGCGGCGTCTCCCCGGCGGTGACCGCCGCGCCGGGCAGCGCGGCCCGGACCAGGTCCAGGTCGGCCGCGGTCTCCGTCTGCACGTTGAGCAGCCGCTCGCGGGCGAATGCGTCCTTCACCGCCTCCAGGTCCCCGTCGAAGATGATCCGGCCCTCGTCGATGATGACCAGCCGCCGGCAGAAGCCCTCGATGTCGCCGAGGTCGTGGCTGGTCAGCATGACCGTGGTGCCCTCGTCGCGGACCGTGCGGAAGAACTCCCGCACCCGGTCCTTCACCGCGAGGTCCAGGCCGATCGTCGGCTCGTCGAGATACACCACCGGCGGGTCGTGCAGCAGCGCCGCGGCGAGGTCGGCCCGCATCCGCTGCCCCAGCGACAGCTTCCGGCCCAGGACCGGCAGCACCTCGCCGAGCTCCAGGACCTCCTCGAACCTGGCCATGCGCTTGCGGTAGGTGCCGTGGTCGATGCCGTAGACGTCGCGCAGGACGGCCAGGGACTCCGACACCGGCAGGTCCCACCACAGCTGGGTCCGCTGCCCGAACAGCACCCCGATGCGGTGCGACACCGCGATGCGGTGCTTCTGCGGCGACAGCCCGTCGATGCGCACCTCACCCGAGGTCGGCACCAGGATCCCGCTGAGCAGCTTCACGGTCGTCGACTTGCCGGCGCCGTTGGGCCCGACGTAGGCGACGGCCTCACCGGCTTCGATCGACAGATCGACATGGTCGACGGCGGTCTTGTCCACGAACCGCCGCACGAAGAGATGTTTGACGGCCCCCCGCATCCCTGGATCTTTGTCCGGCCTGCGGAACACCTTGGTCAGTTGTCGAGCCTCCACGAGTGCCATCGCCGCGAGCCTAGTATTTCTTCGCGACTCGCATTAACCCGTTTTCCGCCCAGTGGTGGGCTTGATGTTCTGGTTCAGGTGGAAGACGTTGTGCGGGTCGTAGCGGTCCTTGATCGCGGTCAGCCGGGCCAGCTTCGCGGCCGGGTACGCGCGGCGCACCCCGGCGGCCCCCTCGTCACCCAGGGCGTTGACGTAGACGCCGCCGGCGAACGGCTCCAGCAGCGCCGCCGCGGCCCGCGCCCGGTCCCGCCCGGCGTCGTCGTCGGCCGGGTCGGTCCAGGACGAGCCGGCGCCGAACTCGAACATCGTGTCGCGGTGCCCGAACGCGGTCGCGTCCTGCGGCACGTCGGCGATCGCGCCGCCGTACCCCTGCAGGCCGGCGCCGCACAGCTCGCCGGCGGCGATGAACGCGTCGACGGCGGCGTCGGGCATCGACTTGAGGTAGTGGGCCCGGCCGTACCGGCGCAGCGCGTGCCGCCCGGCGGTGTCGTCGCGTCGCTGCAGCTCCAGGTACGACATCGGCTGCCGGGTCTGGGCGCCGCCGGCGCCGAACGTGGGCCGGTAGCCGGTGTCGGGGCCGGTCCACACGTAGCCGAGCGTGAGCGTGTCCGGGCCCGCCGACGCGGTGAACGTCGCCTGCCGCGGCGCGGTCAGGTGCTCGTCCCGCCAGCGGCGCATCGCCGCGTGCCGGGCCGCGCCGGTGAACGTGGACTCCACGACGAGCGCCTCGGTGCCCGTGTCGTGCAGCGCGAACTCGAACTCCGTCACGATCCCGAAGTTGCCGCCGCCGCCACGCAACCCCCAGAACAGCTCCGGGTGCTGCTCGGCGTCGACCCGCAGCACCTCGCCGTCCGCCGTGACGAGCTCGTAGGACACGACGTTGTCGCAGGCGAGACCGTACCGGCGGGCGAGCCAGCCCATGCCGCCGCCGAGGGTGAGGCCGCCGACGCCGGTGTGCGACACGTTGCCCGCGGTGGTCGCCAGGCCGTGCGCCTGGGCGGCGTCGTCGAGGGCGCCGAGCAGCGCGCCGCCCTGCACGTACGCCCGCCGCCGCGCCGGGTCGACGCTGGCCAGGCCCATCGGCGTCAGGTCGATCATGAGCCCGCCGTCGGTGACGCCGAACCCGGCCGCGCTGTGCCCGCCGCAGCGCACCGACACCTCCAGGTCCCGCTCCCGGGCGGTGCGGACGGCGGCGACCACGTCCCGGACCGTCCGGCACCGCACGATCATCGCCGGGCGCCGGTCGAACATCGCGTTCCACACCTGCCGGGCCCAGTCGTAACCATGGTCGCCGGGCCGGAGCACCTCTGCTGTCCCTGTCATCGTCATGCAGTTAGGTTCCCGCCGATTGGTCCCTGCGATAAGGTCCGTTCCTGTGACCGGAGACAGGACCAATTCCGCGGCCGACCTGCTGGTCCCCCTCGACCGGACCGGTGCGGGCGGGCCGCTGCACCGGCAGCTGGAGGCATCGATCCGCGACGGCATCCGCAGCGGGCGGCTCGCCGCGGGCAGTGCGCTGCCGCCGAGCCGGGCCCTGGCCGCGTCGCTCGGCGTCTCCCGCGGCGTCGTCGTCACGGCGTACGAGCAGCTGACCGCCGAGGGCTACCTGACCAGCCGGTCCGGCGGGTACACCACGGTCGCGGCCAGGGCGGCCGGCGGGGCCGCGGTGCCACCGCCGGTCGCGCCGCCGCCGGCGAGGATCAGCTTCGGCTACGGGCGCACCGACGTGTCGCAGTTCCCGCGCGCCGCGTGGCTCCGGTCGGTCCGCCGGGTGCTGACGACCGCGCCGTCGGACCGGTTCGGGTACACCAGCGGCCAGGGCACCCCGGAGCTGCGGGCCGCCCTCGCCGCGTACCTCAACCGGGTCCGCGGCACCGACGCCCACCCCGACACCGTGGTGATCTGCGCCGGCTACGCCCAGGCGGCGAACCTGCTCGTCCAGGTGCTGCGTTCCGACGGCAGCACCCGCCTGGCCGTGGAGGACCCGTCCGCCGACGACGACGTCCGGGCCCTGGCGGCCGCCGCCGGCATGTCGGTCGTGGGCGTGCCCGTCGGCCCCGACGGCGTCGACGTCGCCGCACTGTCCACAGTGGACGCAGATGCTCTCGTGCTGACCCCCTCGCACCAGTGGCCGACCGGCGGCGTCCTGCCCGCCGCGGCCCGCGCCGCCGTGATCCGCTGGGCCGCGTCCCGCGACGCACTGGTCATCGAGGACGACTACGACGCCGAGTACCGCTACGACCGCGCCGCCGTCGGCGCCATGCAGGGACTCGCCCCGGACCGGGTCGCGTACGTCGGCTCCGCCAGCAAGACCCTGGCGCCGGGGCTGCGGCTCGGCTGGATGGTCCTGCCGCCGCGGCTCGTCGCCCCAGTGGTCGAGGCGAAGGTCCTCGCCGACCGCGGCTCACCGGCGATCGACCAGCTGACGTTCGCCGACTTCCTCGGCTGCGGCGAGTTCGACCGGCACCTGCGGCGGATGCGCCCCCTGTACCGGCGCCGCCGCGACGTCCTGCTCGCCGCCCTCGCCCGGCACCTGCCGCAGCTACGGCCGGCCGGGGTGGCGGCCGGACAGCACCTCGTCGCCTGGCTGCCCCCGCACCTGTCGGAGCCGGTGGTGGAGTCGGCGGCCCTGGCCCGGGGACTGTCGGTGCTCGGCGTGGGCCGGTACCGGATTGCTCCTGGGCCGCCGGGGCTGCTGTTCGGGTACGGCTCCCTGTCGGAGCGGGCGATCGAGGAGGGCGTGACGCTGTTGGCCGCCGCGCTCGCGGACGGAGCCGGGTGACTGGACCGTTCGTCGGTGTGGATCTGCCGGTGTGGCGGGTTGGTGGGCCGCCCGGTCGGGTGAGTGCGGCCGTTGGCATGGGTGTGTGGCCTTGTATCGATGTGTGGTGGGTGGACAGACTGCGGTTGGGGGTTCGGTGCTGCGGAGGGGGTTCGGTTCGGTGGACGTCGCGGCGGTGCGGGTGTTGATCTCTTATGCGCACGGCGATGTGGTGCATGAGGAGCAGGTTCGGCGGTTGTGGACGTTGTTGCGGGCTGAGGGTGTTGATGCGGTGTTGGATGTGGTGGCGGAGGGGGAGCGGCAGTTTTGGCCGCAGTGGATGGCGGAGCAGATCCGGGTGGCGCGGTTTGTGCTGGTGGTGGCGTCGGCTGGGTATCGGGTGCGGGGTGAGGACACCGGTGATCGGTCGGTGGGGCGTGGGGTGCGGTGGGAGGCGCGGCAGCTGCAGGAGATGTTGTACGCGGATTTCCAGGCTGGGACGCGCAAGATCGTGCCGGTGGTGTTGCCGGGCGAGGACGCGGCGGATCTGCCGGATTGGGTGCTGCCGACGGGCAGCACGACGTATCGGGTGGAGGCGTTCACGTCGGAGGGCGTGGACGGGTTGCTGCGGTTGCTGACCGGGCAGCCGTTGGACGTCGAGCCGCCGTTGGGCCAGGTGCGGCCGCGACCACCACGTCCGTTCGCGATTCCGGATGTGCGGGCCGAGGGGCTGCGGACGCTGTTGGAGATCGGTGCGACGGTCGAGGACGGTCAGTTGACGGCGGTGGTGTCGCTGGCTGGCACCGTGCTCGGCACTCGCAGCGTGCGCCTGCCCGCCGACGTGGTGGGGGTGTGGTCGGGGTTGCGGGTTGGTGGTGCGGTGGCGGGTGAGCGGCTGCTGCAGGTCGGCAGGTTGTTGGCGGCGGCGGTGTTCGACGAGGCGGGGCATCGGTTGGTGGCTGATCTGGTGGCGAGGCTGCGTCCGGGTAGTTGGGTTGATGTGGTGGTGACTGGGGACGGTGCCGCGTTGGAGGTGCCGTTCGAGCTGCTTCGGTTGGTGGACAGCACGGGGGAGGATCTGGGTCCGCTGGCGTTGATCGGTGGGGTGAGCGTGCGTCGTCGGTTGCCGGGTTCATCGCCGGTGCCTCCGGCGGCTTTGGCGGGGCCGTTGAAGATCCTGGCGGCGGTGGCCGCGCCGCTGGAGACCCTGACTGGGAATGTGCCGTTGGATGTTGAGGCGGAGATGCAGGCGGTGATGGACGCTGTCACGCCGCATGCTGGGCAGGCGCGGATTTTGGAGGTTGCGTCGCTGGCGCAGATCCGCGACGCACTACGCCGCGACACCTTCCACGTGTTGCACCTGTCCGCGCACGGCTCGCCCGAGATGATCGAGTTGGAGGATGAGGACGGCCGTCCGCAGCAGGTGACGACCCGGGACCTGATCGGGGTCATTCGTGACGCGGGCACGCCGGTGCCGCTGATCATGTTGTCGTCGTGTTCCGGGGCTGGTGGTCGTGCGGGGGCGATGGCCGCGAGTCTGGTTCGGGCCGGCGCTGATCGGGTGATCGCCATGCAAGCGGCGGTCAACGACACGTACGCCACCGCCTTGGCCGCCGCGCTGTATCAGGAACTGACCCACCGGCCGGACGCACCGGTGTCCGCGGCGTTGGCGTTGGCTCGTCGGACGGTGGCACAGAGCACGCGGGATGGTGATTGGCCGGGGCAGTTCGCCGTTGCCACGCTGCTGACCGCGGGCGATGACCCGCCGATGATCGATCCGGTCGCGGTGGTTGAGCCGTTGCGGGTAGCGCCAGCGGCGCCGTCCGGGACCTCGGTGCGGGAGCTGTCTCTCGGGCAGCTGATCGGCCGTCGGGCGTCGTTGCGTGCGGCGACCGCGGTGCTGCGCCGCACCGACGCGGCCCGCGGCGAGCACGGGACGATCGCCGGCGTGCAGGTCCTCGGGATCGGTGGCATCGGCAAGACCGCCCTGGCCGGGCGGCTCATCGCCCGCCGCCGCGGCGACGGCGTGGTGGTCGCGGTGCACGAGGGCCGCTGGAACCCCACCGCGCTGATGACCGCGGTCGCCGACGCCGTCGCGGCGGTCCCCGGCCTGGCGCAGGCCGCCGGCGCCTTGGTCGATGTGGGGGTGTCGGATGCGGTGAAGGTCGACCTGGTCGGCCGGCTGCTTGGTGGAGCATCGTTGCTGCTGGTCTTCGACGACTTCGAACAGAACCTGACCCCGGGCGGCGGCGCATTCCTGGACCCCGTCTTCGAAACGGTCTTCACCGGCTGGTGCGAGGCCGCTGAGACCGGTTCGATCCTGGTCACCTGCCGGTATCCGTTGCCTGACGACGACCGCTACCTGGTGCGGGTGCCAGTGCCGCCGTTGTCCCCGGCGGAACTGCGCCGGTTGCTGCTGCGCCACCCTGCCCTGGCCGACCTGCCCGCCGACGAACGGCGGTTGTTGTACCGGGTGATCGGTGGCCATCCGCGGCTGGTCGAGTATGTGGATGCGTTGGTGCGTGGCAAGCCGACCCGGTTCCGGGCGGTGCAGGCGAAGCTGAAGACGCTCGCCGCGGCGCAGGGGATCGACCTGCGCCGTCCCCGCCCGGTCGAGGCCGCCATCGACACAGCGTTGCTGCTCGGCAGCGCCGACATCCTCCTAGCTGAACTCCTTGAGCTGCTCACCGCCGAGGAGCGTGCGGTGCTGAACCAGGTGTCGGTGTGCAGGGCACCGATGACCGTCGACGACCTGCACGCCGCGCTGCGCGACGCGCCGGGTCTGCCGTCCGGGTTCAGTGCGGAGGACCTGCGCCGGGTGGTTGAACGGCTCACCGACCTGACCCTGCTCTCCCAGGTCTCCGGTGGCGCGGAGTTGCAGATGCATCCGTGGACGGCTGAGATCCTCCAGCGTCAGGTCGCCGCCGCCGACACCGTGGACCTGCACGAACGTGCCCTGCGGATGCGGCTGGCCCGATTCGAGCAGCGACGGGCAGGCTACGACGATCTGCTCGACCTGACCCGGCACCAGGCCGCGCTGCACCAATACGACGACATCACCGGCATTGCCCGGAGCATTGACCGGATCCTGCCGGGCGCGATGGCGGCAGCCGCATACCTGGCCGAAATCCGGCCGCTCCTACCCCGCACCGAGCCAGCCTGGTGCAACGTCGCCAAGGCCGAATACGACGCGGTCACGACCACCGGCAACCTCGTCGCCGCGCGGAACATCCTCACCGACACCTACGACGCCGTGACCGAACGACTCACCGCCGACCCGGACAGCCCGATGACCGCCGCTCAGCTCAACGTCGTGCTCGTCGACCTCGGTGACCTCGCCGCCAACACGGGTGACCTGCGCACCGCCCAGAGCCACTACCAGGCCGCGGTCGAGAACGCCGGGCGATGGTCTGCCCAGGACACCGATAACACCTGGTGGCAGAACCGCGACGCACTGCTTAACAGTCGGCTGGGCGAGGTAGCGCAGGCGGCCGGAAACCTCACCACCGCCACTGAGCACTATCAAGCCGCCGTCGCCATCCGTGAACGGCTTGTCGCCGCCGACCCTACCAACAGCCGATGGCAACGCGACCTGTCCGTTGACGGGAACAAGCTAGGCGATGTGGCGCGGGCGGCTGGGGACCTCACTGCTGCCACCGAGCGCTACCGAGCCGGCCTTGTCATCGCCGAACGGCTTGCCGCCGCCGACCCCACCGACAGCCAATGGCAACGCGACCTGTCCATCAGCCGCAACAAGCTGGGCGATGTGGCGCGGCTGGCTGGGGACCTCACTGCTGCCACCGAGCACTACCGGGCCGGCCTTGTCATCGCCGAACGGCTTGCTGCCGCCGACCATACGAACAGCCAATGGCAACGCGATCTATCCATCAGCTGGGAACGGCTCGGCGATGTGGCGCAGGCTGCCGGCGACCTCACCGCCGCCGCCGAGCACCACCAAGCCGCCCTCGTCATCGCCGAACGGCTTGCCGCCGCCGACCCCACCAACAGCCGATGGCAGCGTGACCTGTCCATCAGCCGCAACAAGTTGGGTGATGTGGCGCAGGCGGCCGGGGACCTCACTGCCGCCGCCGAGCACTACCAAGCCGACCTGGCCATCGCCGAACGGCTTGCTGCCGCCGACCCCACCAACAGCGGATGGCAGCGTGACCTGTCCGTCAGCCGCAACAAGCTGGGTGATGTGGCGCAGGCTGCCGGGGACCTCACCACCGCCACCGAGCACTACCAAGCCGCCCTCGCAATCCGCGAACGGCTTGTCGCCGCCGACCCCACCAACATCGAATGGCAACGCGATCTGGCATTCAGCCGGGAGAGGCTGAGCGAGGTAACCCGCACTGAAGGTGAGACGCCAACGGGAGCGCCCGGGGATGGTGGCGAGGCGTAGCTGGGCGTGTTTTCGTGGTGAGCTGTCGATTTCTCGGCTTGTTGTTCGTCTCACTGCGACGATGCTGATATCGAGCAGGTGGTGAAGATGAAGTACATCATGTTGATCTATCAAGGTCCGGCGCTGGAGCGGCAGGCTGCGCTTGCGGAGGATGAGCAGCAGCAGGTCTACGCCGATTATCAACGGATCAACCAGACGCCGGGGGTCACCTCGATGCCGCCGATGGGGCTTGCGGAGCACGCGACCACGGTGCGGGTTGAGGACGGCAGGACTCTGACCACCGACGGGCCGTTCGTCGGGATGAAGGAGGCCGTGGGCGGTCTGTTCATCCTTGAGGCCGACGACCTCGACGCGGCGATCGAGGTGGCCGCCCGTGTCCCGGCGGCCCGTTACGGCGGTGCCGTCGAGATCCGGCCGTCGGAGGTCTATTGGTAGCGACGCTCGACGAGGTCTTCCGCGAGGAGTGGGGCCGCGTCCTGGCTACCCTGATCGGCTTCCTCGGCGACTTCGACCTTGCCGAGGAAGCCGCGCAGGAGGCGTTCGCCATCGCCGCCGATCGCTGGCCGCGTGACGGCGTGCCGGCCAACCCGCGCGCCTGGCTGATGACGACGGCACGCAACCGCGCCACCGACCGTATCCGCCGCGACCGGGCCCTCGCCGCCAAGGTCGGTCTGCTCGCCGCTGCCCGCCCCGTTGAGGTGCCGATGACCACCACCGCGTTTCCGGACGAGCGTCTGGAGCTCATCTTCACCTGCTGCCATCCGGCGCTCGCGCTCGAGTCGCAGGTGGCGTTGACGCTGCGCACCCTGGGCGGCCTGAGCACCGACGAGATCGCCCGCGCGTTCCTGGTGCCGGAGCGGACCATGGCGCAGCGGCTGGTGCGGGCCAAGCGGAAGATCAAGGCGGCGGGGATCCCGTTCCGGGTGCCGCCGGAGCATCTGCTCCGCGAGCGGCTCGACGCCGTGCTCGCCGTGGTGTACCTGATCTTCAACGAAGGGTACGGCGGTCGGGACGAGCTCGCGGCCGAGGCGATCTGGTTGGGGCGGGCGCTGAGTGAGCTGCTCCCCGCCGATCCCGAGGTTCGTGGGCTGCTGGCGATGATGCTGCTGCACGACTCCCGCCGCGAGACGCGGTTCCGCGACGGCGAGATCGTGCTGCTCGACGATCAGGACCGGTCCCGGTGGAACGCCGCGCAGATCGCCCGCGGGCGTGGCGAGCTCGACCGGGCGATCGCCCTCGGCGGTCGCGGGCCCTACGTCCTGCAGGCCGCGATCGCCTCGCTGCACGCCGAGACGCCGTGCGACTGGGCGCAGATCGCCGCGCTCTACGGCGAGCTCGCCCGCCTGACCGGCTCGCCGGTCGTCGAGCTCAACCGGGCCATCGCGGTCGCCGAGACCGAAGGACCCGAGGCCGGTCTCTGCATCGTCGACGGGCTCGGCCTGGACGACTTCCGCTATCTGCACGCGACCCGGGCCGACCTGCTGCGGCGGCTCGGGCGGACCGAGGCGGCACGCACCGCGTACCGGCGGGCGAGGGACCTCACCGACGACGGTGCCGAGCGGCGCTTCCTCGAACGCCGGCTCACGGAACTCGCCGGCACGACGGACCCGGGCACCGACGCGGCAACGCAGTAAAAGGTGAGGGGGCGGCCGGCGGGCCGCCCCCTCAAGCGTTCAGCTGCAGGTGATCGACGGGACCGGGTTGGCGCCGGAGTAGGTGCCCTGGAAGCCGAACGTAGTCGAACCGCCCGGCGGGATCGTCGCGTTGTAGGACATGTTGCGGGCCGTCACGGCGGTGCCAGACTGGGTCACCGTGGCGTTCCAGGAGCTGGTGATGCGCTGGTTGCCGCTGAACGTCCAGCCGACCGTCCAGCCGTTCAGGGCCGCGCTACCGGTGTTGGTCACCTTCACGTCGGCGGTGAAGCCGCCGCCCCAGTCGTTCTTCGTGTACGTGACGGCGCACTTGCCGTTGCCCGGGTTCGGCGGCGGGGACGACGACGTCGGCGGGTTGCTGGTCGGCGGGGTGCCGCCGGTGGTGACGGAGAAGTTGTTGACGGCCAGGCCCTGGCCGCCGGTCCACGGCTCGAAGCCGGCCTGGATGCTGGTCAGGTACCAGCTGGTCTGCGCGTAGCCACGGCTCACCGCGTCGTTGAGGAACGCCGACGGGGCGAAGCTCACCGAGCCGGTGCCCTGCGTGCGCACGTAGGAGATGACGTTCCAGCCGATGTTGCCGAACCAGACGTCCCACGTCCCGTTCGCGAGGTTCACGGTCGCGACGCGGCTGCCGACCGGCTGCGGGGCGCCGGCGTGGTTCACCCACACCATGATCTCGGCGCCGGTGTTCTGCCCGTCGGTGCGGGGCGTCGGGTCGAACCAGATGTCGTATGCGGCGTCCCACTGGCCGGAGCCCGGGTAGCTCATGCTGACGCTGGTCTGGATGCCGGCGAACCGGGAGTCGCTGACCCGCAGCGGCAGGATCGTGCCGCTGCTGCAGTTGGTGTAGTGGCAGCCGTAGAACACCGACGGATACGAGGCGGGCGCCCCGTTGGTCGGCACGTTGTGGTTCGCCTGCGAGATGCTGAAGCCGGTGCTGGTGACGTTGATGCACTGCGTCTGGTCGGTGCCCCAGACGTTGTTCTGCACCACGTACCGGCCACCCTGGATGGTCGTGGAGCCGTACTTCTCACAGATGGTCGTGTCGGCGTGTGCGCTGGTCGCGCCGGCCAGGATGGCGGTCCCGGTCGCGGCGAGGAGCCCGATGGCGGCGAGGCCAGCGCGGAGGCGAATGCCCATGGTGTCTCCCTTCCATCGAGCACCATGAGTGCTGTCCGGTCGGGACGGGAGCCACCTGCCGCATTTTTCCGGTTGTGTACCGAAAAAGACGGCGAAACTTTCAGTTGAGAAGCCGGCCGGCGTCCTTGCGGGAGCCGATGCGGATGAACGCGAGATCCTGGCGTTCGGCCGCGGCCTTCGCGTACCGGTCGCGGTAGACCTGGTGCCGGGTCCAGGACCAGCGCAGCAGCGACACCTCCGGGTCGAGCCGGAACAGGCTGGTGAGCCGCTCCCGGTTGCCGTTCCACAGCTCCTCGCGGGTGACGCCGCGGCGGATCGTGCGCCACAGCACCTGCCGGATGACCGTGCGCCGCGGCAGGTCGAACCAGATCACCGTGTCCGCCCGTGACCACACCAGGTCCCGCACGGCGCTGTAGTTGCCGTCGATCACCCAGCCGTCGCCGTCGACGATCTCGCCGACCTTCCTGCGGAACTCGGTGGCGTCGATCGGCTCCCAGCCGGCGAGGTGATGGATCGCGTCCAGCTCCACGAACGGCACCCCGAGCCGCGCCGCCAGGGCCCTGCCGAGGGTCGACTTGCCCGAACCCGAGTTGCCCACCACCGACACCCGTCGCACCGGCCGCCCCGTTCCTGTCGTGTGCGGTCAGCAGGTGCTGTGGAACAACCCGCCGACCGCCGCGGACCCGACCAGGCTGTTATACAGCTCGATGGCCTCGCGGGTCTCGGCGACGTGCACCTCGACCCCACGGGCCTCCAGCGCGGCAACGGTGGCGTCGGGTACGCCGAGCTGCTCGTCCATGCCCAGCGACAGCACCACGACCGTCGCGCCGTGTTCGAGGAGCTCCTCGGCGTCGGCGGGCTGGATCCCGGGGGAGTGGCGGGTGCCCGTCTCGCCCCAGTCCCACTCCCGCCCGCCGCCGGGCCACACCTTGAGGTCCTTGACCACGCCGAGCCCTTCCACCTCGATGCGTCCCCAGCTCGCGTCGACGATCCGCGGCGAACGTTCCTCCATGGCGGAAACCTCCCGATCCGGCACGACCCGACCGTGATTGAAGGTACGCCGGTGACGCAGGTCCGCATGGACGGTGGGTGATCCGGGTGAACGGCTGAGGATGCGTTCGGGGAAACCGCGGTACCTTGATCGCTCGGGTCGGTGCGGACGGGGAGGATCGGTGCAGGTCACGCCGGTGTCCGGCAGGCTGTGGGTCAGCGTGCTCGGGGACATGACCGCGACGGTCGACGGCGCGTTCGTCGACCTCGGCGGGCGGCGCCAGCGGGCCGTGCTCGCGGTGCTGGTGCTGCACCGGGGCGACATCGTGCCCACCGACCGGCTCATCGACTGCGTGTGGGGCGGCCGGCCGCCGGCGAACGCGGCCGGGGCGCTGCAGGCGTACGTGTCGCACCTGCGCCGCCGCCTCGAACCCGGCGCGACGGCCCGGGCGCGCGGCAACGTGATCGTGTCGCGGCCGCCCGGCTACGCGCTGACGCTGGACGCGGAGGCGGTCGACGCGTGGCGCTTCGAGCGGGGCATCACCGCGGCGCTCGGCACCGGCGAGCACGGCGCGCAGCGGGACCTGCTCAGCGCGGCGTTGCAGCTGTGGCAGGGGCCGCCGTACGCGGAGTACGCCGACGAGCCGTGGGCGCAGGCCGAGGCGGCGCGGCTGGCGGAGCTGCGGGAGCTCGCCCGGGAGCAGCTGCTCGCGGCGCGGCTCGCGCTCGGCGACAGCGCGCTGCTGGTGCCGGAGCTGGAGCAGCTCGTCGCGGAGGAGCCGCTGCGGGAGCAGCGCTGGCGGCTGCTGGTCCTGGCCCTGTACCGGGCGCACCGGCAGGGTGACGCCCTCGCGGCGCTGCGGCGGGCCCGGCAGACGCTGTCCGACCAGCTCGGCGTCGACCCCGGGCCGGCGCTGCGGGCCCTGGAGGCGGAGGTCCTGGCGCAGGCGGAGACCCTCGACGCGCCGCAGCGGCCGGCGGGCCCACCGGAGGCGGATGGCGGGGCCGGCCTTGCGGGCGGATCAGGAGCAGTGGGCCGCACCTCCGGGGGCGACGCCCCGCCGGTGGCGGCGACCGGTCCGGCCCGGGCGCCGCAGGCGGCACAGGACGGGCCTGCGGTACCGACGCGGAAAACGACTGGCGAGCACCTTGTGGACCGGGACGGGGAGGTCGCGGAGCTCCGGGTCGCGGCCGGCGACGCGTTCGGCGGGGTGCCGCGACTGGTGATGATCGAAGGGCCGGCCGGGATCGGCAAGAGCCGGCTGCTGACCGAGGCGCGCCGGATCGCGGACGGTCACGGCGCGCTGACGCTCACGGCGCGGGGCAGCCAGCTGGAGAAGGAGTTCGGCTTCGGGGTGGTGCGGCAGCTGTTCGAGGCGCTGCTCACCGACCCGGCGGCGCGGGAGCAGCTGCTGGGCGGTGCCGCCGCGTCGGCCGCGTCGGTGTTCGACCTTGGTGCGCACAGCGAGCGCGGCGACCACACGTTCGCGGCGCTGCACGGGCTCTACTGGCTGACCGCGAACGTCGCCGCGACCCGGCCCGTCGCCGTCGTCGTGGACGACCTGCAGTGGTGCGACACCGGCTCGCTGCGGTTCCTGGCATACCTGGTGCGCCGCCTCGACGGGCTGCCGGTGCTGCTGGTGGCGACGCTGCGCACCGGGGAGCAGTACGACGACGACGCGCTGATCTCCGAGCTGCAGCTGGACCCGGCGGCCACGCCGGTGCGGCCCGGGCCGCTGAGTGCCGAGGGCGTCGCCGACCTCGTGCGGGAGCGGCTCGGCGACGGCGCCGAACCCCGGTTCGTCGCCGCGTGCCACCGGACCACGTCGGGCAACCCGCTGCTGCTGCGGCAGTTGCTGCGCGCCCTGGAGACCAACGGGGTGCGGCCCACCGACGCGCACGCCGGCACGGTCACCGCGATCGGGTCGCGGGCGGTGTCCAGCATGGTGCTCATCCGGCTGCGGCGGATGCCGGCGACGAGCACCGCCGTCGCGCGGGCGATCGCGGTCCTCGGCGACGGCGCGGGCCTGCCGACGATCGCCGCCCTCGCCGGGGTCGACGAGCCGGCCGCCGCGGCGGCGGTCGCGGCGCTCGCGCGGGCCGAGGTGGTGCGGCACGAGTACCCGGTCGGGTTCGTGCACCCGCTCGTGCGCGACGCGGTCTACCAGGACCTGCCGCCGGGGGAGCGGCAGCTGCACCACGAGCGGGCCGCCCGGGTCCTCAGCGGCCTGTCGGCGGCCCCGGAGCAGGTCGCCGCGCACCTGCTGCAGATCCCGCACCGCGCCGACCAGTGGGTCGTCGACGTGCTGCGGGCCGCGGCCGACACGGCGCTGCACCGGGGTGCGCCCGAGGGCGCCGCCGCGTACCTGCGCCGGGCCCTGGCCGAGCCGCCCGCGCCGCAGCAGCGACCGGCGGTGCTGCTGGCGCTCGGGCAGGTCGAGACGCTCAACAACGGCCCGGCGGCGATCGCGCACCTGCGGGCCGCGTACGACGACCCGATCACCGACCCGGCGACGTTCGCCGCGGTGGCACGGATGCTCATCCACACGCTGATCTTCATGGGGCCGGAGGGCAACGCGCCGGTGTTCGCGCGGCGGGCGTCGGCGCGGCTGCACGCCTCGTTCACCGACGAGCGGCAGGGGTTGCAGGCCCTGGAACGCATCGCCGGGTACATGTACAGCGGCGACCCGGGCTCGTTCCCGGCCGAGGAGGCGGTGCTGTCCGGCGACGGGCTCGGCGCGCGGATGCTCGCCGTGTGCCAGTCCTGGCAGGCGTTCGTCCAGGGTGAACGGTTCGACGACGCGGTGCGGCTGGCCAGGTTCGCGCTCGCCGACGGGGTTCTCCTGCGCGGCGACCCGGGGCTCTTCTGGGTCATCGCGGGTCTGGTCCTGGAGGAGGCCGAGCAGGACGTCGGCACGCTCTGGGACGACGCGCTGACGCTCGGGCACACCCGCGGGTCGATGTTCACCGTCCTCGCCGCGCACCTGTGGCGCGGGTGGCGGGAATGGCAGCGCGGCGACCTTCCGGAGGCGTGCACGTCACTGGTCGCCGCCAACGATCAGAACCTGCGCTGGGGCGGCGTGCCCGCGATCGGCATCGCGTACGGCGAGGCGTTCCTGGTGCGGGCCCTCGTCGACCGGGGCGAGCTGGCCGAGGCGCGCGCGTTCGTCGACGAGCGGCACGACCGGCCGCGCATCGGCGACGGGATCCGGCTGTTCCACCAGTCGCAGGCGAAGCTGCTGATGGCGGAGGGCCGCCACGACCTGGCCCTGGCGCTGCTCAGCACGTGGCACGAGGGCAACCCGATGTGGTTCGAGGAGCGGTCGCTGCGCGCCGAGGCCCTGGCCGGGCTGGGCCGCACCGGCGAGGCGCTGGAGCTGGCGCTGCTCGACCTGTCCGACATGCGGCGCTGGGGGTCGCCGCGCGGCGTCGGGCGGGCGCTGCGGGCCGTCGGCGAGCTGCGCCGGGACCGCTCGGACCTGCTCGGGGCGGTGGAGCTGCTCGCGGGCACCGCCGCCCGGCTCGAACACGCGCAGGCCCTGGCCGCGCTCGGCGGCCTCGACCGCGACGCGGCCATGCTCCGCGACGCGCTGCGCCTCGCCGAGCAGTGCGGCGCCGCGCCGCTGCGGGCCCGCGTCGCCGCCGCCCTGGCCGGCCTCGGCGAGCAGGTGCCGGCGCAGCCGTCGGCGTCGCTGACCACCGGCGAACGCCGTATCGTCTCCCTCGCCGTCGGCGGCGCCGACGACCGCGACATCGCGCAGGCGCTGTTCCTCACCCCGCACACCGTGAACGACACCCTCGCCGCGATCCGCCGCAAACTGGGCGTCACCACCCTCGCCGAGCTGCAAGCCCACGTCTGACTCAGGTCGCTCGCAAGTCCGGCCCAAGAGCGTTCCCGCAGCGTGTACGGCATGACCACTGTTGCGAACTCACTGCGCGGCCTGTGCGGCGGCGCGCTCCACCTTCCCGGCGACCCGGGCTACGACACCGCACGCACCCCCTGGAACGTCACGGTCGACCAGCGTCCCGCGGCCGTCGCGTACCCCGCCGACGCCGACGAGGTCGCCGCGGTCGTCCGCGCCGCCGCCGGCGCCGGGCTGCGGGTCGCGGCGCAGGGCACCGGCCACAACGCGGGCCCGCTCGGCCCCCTCGACGACGTCGTCCTGGTGCGCACGTCCGCGATGACCGGCGTCACCGTCACCCCCGGAACGCGGCCCACCGCCCGCGTCGAGGCCGGCGCGCTGTGGATCGACGTGGTCGAGCAGGCCGCGCCGCACGGGCTCGCCGCGCTGCACGGCTCGTCGCCGGACGTCGGCGTCGTCGGGTACTCCCTCGGCGGCGGCCTCGGCTGGTACGCCCGCGCCCTCGGCATGCAGGCCAACGCCCTCACCGCGGTCGATCTGGTCACCGCCGACGGCACCCAGCTGCGCGTCGACGCGACCCACGAACCGGACCTGTTCTGGGCGCTGCGCGGCGGCGGCGGCAACTTCGGCGTCGTCACCGCCGTCGAGTTCGACCTGTTCCCGATCAGCACCGTGTACGCGGGACTGCTGGCCTGGGACTGGCGCGAGGCCGCCCGGGTCCTGCCGGCGTGGCTCGACTGGGCCGCGACCGCCCCCGACGAGGTGACCACCTCGCTGCGGCTGCTGCAGATCCCGCCGATGCCGCAGCTGCCGCCGGTGCTGCAGGGCCGCCAGCTGCTCGTCGTCGACGGCGCCGTCCTCGGCTCCGCCGGCCGCGACATCCTCGCGCCGCTGCGGGCGCTCAAGCCGTTCCTGGACACGTTCGACGACGCGCCGCCCGCGTCGCTGATCCGGCTGCACCTCGACCCGGAGGGCCCGACGCCGGCGGTGTCGAAGACGGCGATGCTCGGCGACCTGCCCGCGGCCGCCGTCGACGCGCTGCTCGGCGCGGCCGGCCCCGACTCCGGCACGTCCCTGCTGGTCCCGGCCGAGCTGCGCCAGCTCGGCGGGGCGCTGGGCCGAGCGGGCGAGGGCGCCGGCGCCCTCGCCCGTCTCGACGGCGCGTTCGCGCTGTTCTCGTGCGGGATCGCGGCCACACCCGAGATGGGCGCGGCCGCCGTCGCCGACGCGGGACGGGTCGTGTCGGCGCTGCAGCCGTGGGCGACGGGGTCGCAGTATCTGAACTTCGCCGAGGAGCGGGTTGCGGCGGAGACCGCGTACGAGCCGGCCGCGCTGCGCCGCCTCCGGGCGATCCGGGCCGCGGTCGACCCGTCGGGGCTGTTCGTCGCCAACCACGGCATCTGAACGTCCTCCTGAACGTCCCCGACCGGCATCCTGTTCGCGGGGTGCCGGTCACCGCGGCGCGCTAGCGTGCCGGGCGTGGCACTCCCGATGCTGGCCGCGAAGCGGCCCCTGCCGGCCCAGGTGGCGGTCTACGCGTTCGTGATCGTGCCGTTCCTGGCCCTGTGCGCCGCGGTCCCGTTCGCCTGGGGGTGGGGCCTCACCTGGCTCGACGTCGCCCTCGCGGCGGTCTTCTACACCGTGACGTGTCTCGGCGCGACGGTCGGCTTCCACCGGTACTTCACGCACGGCGCGTTCAAGGCCCGCCGGTGGCTGCGCATCGCCCTCGCGGTGACCGGCAGCATGGCGGTGCAGGGCCCGATCCTGCACTGGGTCGCCGACCACCGACGGCACCACGCGTTCGCGGACAAGGAGGGCGACCCGCATTCCCCATGGCTGTTCGGCACGTCGCCGGCGGCGCTGGTACGGGGGTTCTGGCACGCGCACCTGGGCTGGGTGCTCGACCGGGACCTCACCAACCAGCAGCGGTTCATCCCCGATCTCCTGGCCGACCGCGACATCCGGCTGATGCACCGGCTCTTCGGCCCGCTGACCGTGGTGACGCTGCTCGCGCCGGCCGTCATCGGCGGGCTCGTCACCTGGAGCTGGTGGGGCGCGGTCACCGCGTTCTTCTGGGCGGGTCTCGTGCGCGTCACCGCCCTGCACCACGTCACGTGGTCGGTGAACTCGGTCTGCCACATGATCGGCGAACGGCCGTTCGCGGCCCGGGACCGGTCCGCGAACTTCTGGCCCCTGGCGATCCTCAGCATGGGCGAGTCATGGCACAACCTGCACCACGCCGACCCGACCAGCGCCCGGCACGGCGTACTGCCCGGGCAGATCGACGTGTCGGCGTGGCTGATCCGGCGCTTCGAACGGGCCGGCTGGGCCTGGGACGTGCGCTGGCCGACCCCCGAGCGGCTGGCCCGGCTGGCGGCTGCTGCCTAGAGGTAGACGTCCAGGCGGCCGCTGAACATGCCGTTGCCCTGGGCGAGCCGGGCCGCCGCGGCGTCGGTGGTCCGCTCGAACTGCAGGCGGGTGTCCTCCGCCCGCTGCCGCAGCTGATCCTCCAGGCGCAGCTGCTCCTGGATGCGCTGCTGGTCGTCGAGCCGCTGCTGGTCCTGGACCCGCTGCTGCTGGACGCGGTACTGGTCGTCGCGGTACTGCTGCACGTCGTCGGCGCGCTGCTGGTCCTGGCGCACCAGATCCTGGCGGACGTCCTGCTGGTCCTCGACCCTGCGCTGGTCCTGCACCCGCTGGTCCTGCAGCCGGCCCTGCGACCGCTGGTCGTCCAGGCGCTGCTGATCCACCTGGTCGGCCTGGCGCTGCTGCTGCACCTGGGTGGCCGTGATACCGGTGGTGGTGGCTGCTACCGGTGTGATCGACATCGCGCATCCCCGTCCTGCGACCCGATTACTCTCCGAATGCTCTTGACGACTCCAGGTTACCCGCCGTGATCGTTCGTAACCAGCCGACCGCCCACCGGGTGCCCAGTGTTACCCGTGTGTTCGATGAGGGCGCTTGATCCCGGTGCGTGGGACGCGGCGGGGGAATCGAGGGTCATGCAAACGCTTGCCGGACCGTAGGCTGAGATTCGCGAGACGCCGGTCACGTTCTGGAATCGTTGCTGTGCGCGGCGGTTGACTCGTAGTGTCACGGCGGCAGTCCGAGGAGAGGCGCGCATCCATGCCCAGCGACAACGGCACGATCGGCGAGCACGTCACCATCCCCCAGGAGTCCGACGACCGGCATGCCCCACCGGCGACCGTCGTCATCTTCGGCGCCTCGGGCGACCTGACGCGGCGCAAGCTGATCCCCGCGATCGAGAGCCTCGCCCGGCACAACCGGCTCACCGAGCAGTTCGCCGTCGTCGGCGTCGCCCGGACCCCGATGGACGACGACCAGTTCATCCACGCGGTGCTCGGCGACCGGGGGCTGTCCGGCATGCCGCAGCTGGCCGGCGCCGTGCGGTATCTCTCCGGTGGCTACGACGACCCGGAGACCTACAAGCGCCTCGCGACCGTGCTCGACGAGCTCGACCGCGACCGCGGCACCGCCGGCAACCGGATCTTCTACCTGTCCACGCCCGCCGAGGCGTTCCCGCTCGTCATCAACGGCCTCGCCGGCGCCGGCCTGCACCAGGCGGGCGAGGACTCCTTCGCCCGGCTCGTGATCGAGAAGCCCTACGGACACGACGAGGCCAGCGCCAAGCAGCTCGACGCCACCGTGCACGCCGCGTTCGACGAGACGCAGGTCTTCCGCATCGACCACTACCTGGGCAAGGACACCGTCCAGAACGTGCTGGCCCTGCGCTTCGCCAACGCCATCTTCCAGCCGATCTGGGACCGCACCTGGGTCGACCACGTGCAGATCACCGTCGCGGAGACCCTCGGCGTCGGCACCCGCGGCAGCTTCTACGAGCACGCCGGCGCGATGCGCGACATCGTGCAGAACCACGTGCTGCAGGTCCTCGCCCTCGCGCTGATGGAGCCGCCGGCGTCGTTCAGCGCCGAGGCGGTCCGCAACGAGAAGGTCAAGCTCCTGCAGGCGATCCGCCTGCCCAGCGGCCGCGCGATCGACGACATCGCGGTGCGTGGGCAGTACACCCGCGGCGGCTCCCGCGAGGAGCTCATGGCCGGCTACCGCGAGGAGCCCGGCGTCGACCCCCTGTCGCGCACCGAGACCTACGCGGCGCTGCGCTTGGACGTCGACAACTGGCGCTGGGCGGGCGTGCCCTTCTACGTGCGCACCGGCAAGCGCCTGCCGAGCCGGGTCACCGAGGTGGCCCTGCAGTTCCAGCGCCCGCCGCACCTGCCGATCCCCAACCGGCAGCTGACCGAGCTGCAGCCCGACGCCCTCATCCTGCGCATCCAGCCCGACGAGGGCATCGCCCTGCGCTTCGGCGCGAAGGTCCCGGGCCACTCGTTCCGCGTCCGCTCCGCGAGCATGGACTTCTCCTACGACAAGACCTTCCGCGAGGAGTCCCCGGAGGCCTACGAGCGCCTCCTGCTCGACGCCCTCATCGGCGACACGACCCTGTTCATCCGCTCCGACGAGGTCGAGCAGTGCTGGCGGATCGTCGACCCGATCCTGGAGCGCTGGGCCGAGGACACCGGCCCGATCCCCACCTACGAGGCTGCCTCCTGGGGCCCGACCGAGGCCAACCGCCTCATCGAACGCAGCGGCCGCGCCTGGCGCAACACGGTCGCCTGAGGTCCTGCCGCGTCAGGACTCGAGGTCGAACGCGGTCGTGATCGCCCTGGTGAGTGCCTGCTCCTGATCGGGGAGCAGGTAACCCAGCATGCGGCCGATGTCGCTTCGCGGCATCGTGACGATGTTGTCGCAGGCGATGACGGAATCCCGCTCAAGACCGTTGCGCGGGCCAACTTCGACCTCGGTGTGCAGGCCACGGATGGTCGTGGTGATGGGGGCAACGGTCACCCGCTGAAGGTAGGGCCTGACTCGCTCGCGGGTGAGGATGACGACCGGGCGGGTCTTGTCCAGGCGGGCCAGATGAATCGGCCGCATCAGTCGATGTCCATCGGCCGTCGTGCGGCCCATGCGGCGAGGTCGTCGAATTCGGAATCCGGGTCCGCCGCGTAGATCCGCGCGTCGTGCTCCGCCTCCTGCCGCCGACGATCCCGTTCAAGGGCGCGGAGCACGACGGCCGCACGACTCGATGCGGTGCCGTCGGCGATCTCCTGATCGATGTATTTCACGATGTCGTCCGGCAGGCGAACCGCGATCTGTGTCGTCATACCAGAATGGTACCGAGACGGGATGCAATCTGGTGTCGGTGCTGACATGCAACAACTATAGGCTTATGAGCACTAGTCTGCAAGCCGCTATCAGGGCCAGCGGGTGGCGTTGGCGTCGGTCAGGGTGCCGGGGCGGTCCAGGACGACGCAGAAGGTGAGGCCGGCCGGGTCGCGCATGACCCACCAGCGGTCCTGGCGCTCGACCCGGGTCGCGCCGAGGGCCTCCAGGCGGGCCACCTCGGCGTCGAGGTCGTCGGTGTGGATGTCGACGTGCACGCGCGGGGCGCCGTCGCCGAGCTGCTGGGCGAGCAGCACCAGGTCGTGGTGCGGGATCAGCGCGCCGTGGAACTCCGGATACTTCGCGACCTGCTCCAGCGGGGCGCTCAGGGCGCCCCGCCAGAAGGTCACCGTCGCGTCGTGGTCGGCGGCGGGCACGTCCAGGACGATCGTGTAGAGCCTGCTGTAGTGAGCCACGGCCCAGAATGTACCGGGGGCGTCAGGCGGCCAGCAGGATCGACGTGCGCAGCGCCGGGGCGCTGTCGACGGGGGCCGGGTCCTCGGGCGTCGGGGCGACCCCTCCGGCCGCGATCCGGTCCAGGGTGTGCAGGCCCAGCGGCCGGACGCTGCCGAAGATCGTGTAGTTGGGGCGCAGCGCCGAGTCGGCGAAGACGAGGAAGAACTGGCTGCCGTTGGTGTCGGGGCCGGCGTTGGCCATCGCGAGGACGCCGCGGGCGTACACCTTGCGGACCCCCGTCGGGTCGGTCGGCGCCGGCGGCAGGTCGGTCGGCAGCTCGTCCTTGTACTTGTACCCCGGCCCGCCCTCACCGGTGCCGGACGGGTCGCCGCACTGCAGGACCTTCAGCGTCGGGTAGGTCGTCAGCCGGTGGCAGATGGTGCGGTTGTAGAACCCGTGCCGGGTCAGGTGCAGGAAGCTCTGCACCGTGCACGGCGCCTGCGCCCGGTCCAGCGTCAGCGGGACGATGCCGAGATTGGTGAACAGCGTGACGGTGACCGTGCCCCGGGACGGCGTGTGCCGCGGGTCCCTGGGCAGCGGCACCGGCCGGACCGCCGGATCCTCGGGTGTCGGCGTGTACGCGCACGGCCCGCCGGTCGGCCCTGGCGTGCCGGTCGCCGCCTGGGCGGGGGTGACGGCGAACGCGGACGCGGCAAGCACGGCGAGCACGACCACGGCGAGACGGATCCGGACCACGTTGTCCTCCATCGAAGTTTGGGAATCTCCAAGAGGTCTAACGGATGTCGATGTCTTCGTCAAGGCCGCGGGCCGGCTCCGGTGCGGCCGGAGCGGTCCGGCGCGGACCGCCGCAATTCGCCGCGACGCCCGCCCGATTGCGGATGGATCGGCGGTATAGCAACGGGACTGCCCCTTCCCGTTGTTCACCTCATGCATGTCCGGTGTGCGCGTGCCCCCGCGCCTGTTGGTCATGCGCTGTCCCGAACGTTTGTCCCAGCGGGTGGGAGCGCATGGCGAGCAGGGGGCAACGGGTGCACCAATCGAGGTTCGTCTTCTTAGCACTGGCCGGGGCGGTCACCGGTGACGGCACGGTCGCCGAGGCCATGACCTGGATGCTGGTGTCGCCCAACAACCGGCCGCTGGGCAGGGCGGCACGGACGTTCGACACCTACGGGGCGTGCCGCGACGCGGTGCTGCACCTGCGTGCCGGGTTCGCCGATGTACGGAGCACCGTCGCCGCCGTCGAGTCCAACGGGCAGTGGGTCTGGCGGGCGGAGGTCGGCGGCACGACCGTCGGCATGTCCAGCCGTTCCTATCTGCGCGCCAGGGAATGCCACTACAACCTGGAACGCTTCCTGGAAGCCGTGCCGGCGGCGCTCGTGGTGGCCGGCACCCGCAGTGTCCGAGGCGGTCACCGCGTCGCGTTCGACGCCGGCGGCGACCAGGCGGCCCTTCCGCCGAGCCCGGCACCGTGGGGCGCCCGGGCTCCCCACGCCGACCGCCCCCGCCACGGGGAGCGCGGCGGGTGGGCCCGGGGCGCCCGCCCATTGCCTCAGGCGGCGCCCGACACCCCGCCGCCGGCGCCCGGCGTCCGGTCCGCGACCTCGTAGCCGCGCCACTGAACGTTTCCCGCCGCCGTGGTCACCGTCGGTATGCGCTGTGCGCACTCGGTGCATCTCACCCGGCGGGGGTGCCCGGCATCGATGTAGGTTACCGGGCATGGACGTGTTCCTGCTGTGGCACGTGCACCATGCGGGCCCTGACCACCGTGACAGTGACGGCGAGCTGAGCTGGGACGAGGCCGACGGTGACGACGTGAAGATCCTCGGCGTCTATTCGACCGAGGAGCGCGCCCGGCAGCGCATCGCGCGGGCGCGCGAGCTGCCGGGGTTCGCCGAGGAGCCGGAGTGCTTCCTCATCGCCGCCTCGGTCCTCGACGACGACCAGTGGACGGAGGGATTCGTCACCGTGACGGAGTGAGCGGCTCCAGCGTCAGCAGGGCCGGTTCGGGGACCGGCCCGCGCAGCTGCCGGGCGACGGCGGTGGCCCAGCCGAGATGCCACTCGTCGGCGTCGGCGTGGAAGGCGGCGCGCAGCTCGAACCAGTGCAGCCCCGGGTGCCGGTGGTGCACGCTGTGCAGGTTGAACGCGAGGACGAACAGCTCCAGCGGCCTTGGCAGCCGCAGGTTCATCGCGTCAAGGGGCCGCTCGAGGCGGGTGCGGTAGTGGTAGGCGTTGTCGGCCAGGGACACCAGCAGCGCCCGGCCGCCGACGGCGGCGGCGAGCATCCACGTGTGCCGTCCGTAGCCGGCGACGGCGGCGGCGTAGGTCGCGACGACGGCGACGGCCTCGATGCGGAAGCGGCGCAGCGTGTCGCGCCGCGACACCCGTTCGAAGAGCAGCCCGGTGACGGAGTCAAGGGAGTCGGTGCGGCGCACCAGCCACCGCCACCCGGCGGCGGGCACGACCGCGAGGACCACCGACGCGGCCTCGAGCAGGTAGAGCCCGCCGAGCAGCCGCGGATAGTAGCCACGGGCCGCCGCGAGCCAGGTGGTGACCGCCGGGTCGTAGACCTCGGTCCGTTCGCGGCGGGTCCGGCTGTAGCGGTGGTGCAGCAGGTGCCCGACCTTCAGCAGCGCGAAGGGCGCGCCGTAGCCGGTGGCGAGGATCCGGGCGAGGCGGTCGTTCCAGCCGCGGTCGCGCAGCAGGGTGCCGTGGATCCCCTCGTGGATGAGCGACCACAGCGGGACGGTGGTGAGCACGACCGGGACGAGCAGCCAGCCCCAGCGTGGGTCGGCGGGCAGCAGCCACACCGGCAGGATCAGCAGTTGCAGCACGAGTGTGCCGGCGGCGGCGGTGGTCAGTACCCCCGAGATCAATGTCTGACGGGCAGCCATGCCCGCACGGTAACCCCGGCTCGAATACGGCCGGGAGAACTCAGCCTGAACTGTCGCGGACGGTCAGTGTGGTCGGGAACGTGCTCTGCCAGCCGCTGCCGACCTCGCCGGCGACCAGCGCCCGGGTCGCGGCGGCCGCCATCTCCTCGACGGGCTGGCGCACCGACGTCAGCGGCGGGGTCGTGCACGCGGCGATGAGGCTGTCGTCGAAGGCGATGACCGCGACGTCCTGCGGCACCCGCCGCCCGGCCGCGGCGAGGGTCTGCAGCGCGCCGGAGGCCATCAGGTCGCAGGCGACGAACAGCGCGTCGAGGTCCGGGTGCTCCTCCAGGAGCTGCCGGGTGGTGGCGGCCCCGGTCTCCCGGGTGAACTCGCCGCCGGCGCCGGTGATCGGCTCGAGGCCGGCATCGCGGATCGCGGCGAGATACCCGGCGCGGCGGTCGACGGCGTCGCTGATGTGGCCCGGGCCGGGGACGGCCGCGATCCGCTTGCGCCCGTTGCGATGCAGCAGCCGCACCGCCTCATACGCACCGGTGGTGTTGTCCGTCACGATCGACGGCACCGGCGCGGCGGTCCGGCCCATCGACACGACCCGCGGGCAGGCCGCGTGGAATTCCGCGGCGAGCGCCGGCGGCACGTTGACGAGGATCGCGCCCACGCTGACGGAGTGCGCGACGCGCTCGAGCAGCCGCGGCGCGTCGGGCCGGCCGACGACGTGGACCCGCATCTGCGCCTCGGAGTGCCGCAGCCCGTCGACGATCCCGGCGATGACCCGCCCGTAGTAGGGGTTGGTGCCGAAGCTGGTCGGCTGGCCGTCGACGACGATGAGCTCCACCACGTCGCCGTGCCCCCGGGCGAGGGCCCGGGCGACCGGGTCGGGGCGGTAGTCGAGCTGCTCGACGGCCCGCCGCACCGCGTCGCGGACGTCCGCCGCGACGCGCGCGTTGCCGTTGATGACCCGCGAGACGGTGGCCCGCGAGAACCCGGCGACCTGCGCGACGTCGTCCAGGGTTGGCCGTTTGTGTTGCATCACGTGAGTTTATGGTGTCAGCGGAACGCGTTGCGAATCTCGTTCACGAACAGCTCGGGCTGCTCCGCCGCCAGGAAATGCCCGCCGGTGCGCACGTGCGCGACCCTCGTGAGTCGCGGATACGCCCGGCGCAGCCACTCCTCGGGCGGCACCGGCAGCCGCGGCTCGTTGGGCACGAGGACCGACGCGGGCACCTGGATCACGTCGTCCGGCCCGGGCGGGCTCGACAGCGCATAGAGGCGGGTCGAACTGGCGATGGTGTCGGTCAGCCAGTAGAGCATCACGTTGGTCAGCATCAGGTCGGCGCTCAGCTCGGACGCGGGGTCGCTCCAGGTGAGCCATTTTTCCAGGATCCAGGCGGCGAGGCCGACCGGCGAGTCGGTCAGCGCGAACGCCAGCGTGTGCGGCCTGGTCTGCTGCACGTGCGCATACGCGCCCTCGGTGCGGTCCCACTCCCGCGACGCGGCCAGGTAACGCTCCTCGGCGTCGGTCAGCGGGGCGCCCGGCGGCACGTGTGCGTCCAGCCAGTTGGCGGTCTGGATGGCCGTGACCGTGTCGGCGTGGTGGATGCCGAGCCGGTTGACCACCCCGCCGCCGATGTCGTCGCCGTGCGCCACATAACTGCCGAACCCCAGGTGCCGCACCATCAGCCGGTCGAACAGCGTGGCGATCGCCTCCCGGTCCAGGTCCAGGTGCAGCGCCCGGTCGGACAGCCCGTATCCCGGCAGAGCGGGGATCACGACGGTGAACGCGTCGGCCGGGTCGCCGCCGTGCGCCGCCGGGTCGGTGAGCGGCCCCAGCACGTCCAGGTATTCCACGAAGCTGCTCGGCCACCCGTTGGCCAGCAGCAGCGGCCTCGGGCTCGGCCCGGTGCCCTCGGCGACGATCGCGTGCAGCCGGACGCCGTCGACGGTCACATACCGGTGCGGCAACGCGGCGAGCCGCTCGGCCTGCGCCGGCCAGTCGTAGCCGTCGCGCCAGTAGGCGATGAGCTCGTCCAGGCGGGCCACGGTCTGCGGCGACTCGCCGCCGCCACGGATCGCCGCCGCCGGCAGTTTGGCCGCCGCGAGCCGCCGGTGCAGGTCTTCGAGCCGCTCCTCGGGGAATCGCATCCCCCCATGTTACGCCCGAAAGCGCTTTGGCTGTAACCTGGGACGCATGGACCACCGGCCGCCGGCACCTGGCGGGCTCGCCCTCGTCGAGGCGTTCCTGCGCACCCGCAACACGGTGACGTCCCCGCGGACCCTGGCCGCGTGGCTGCGGGCGCACGACTTCCGCTGCGGTCCGCTCACCGACTCGTCCCTCGCCGTCGCGGTCGGCGTCCGCGAGGCGATCCGCGCCCTGGCCGACGCCAACAGCGCGGTGCCGGCACCCGGACCGCCTACCCCGTCTGCCCTGTCTGACCCGTCTGGCCCGGCTGTCCCGGCGCTCGACGCGCTGCTCCTGGAGCACCGGGTGACGCCCGCCCTCACCGGCGATCCGGCGTCGCCCGTGCTGCGCTGGCGGGCGGCCGGCACCGAGCCCGGCGACGGCCTGCCCGCGGCCCTGGCCGTGATCCTCGGCGGCGTGGTCACGGCGATCGCCGACGGCACCTGGCCCAGGTTCAAGACCTGCGCCGCCGACGACTGCCGGTATGCCTTCTACGACCACACCCGCAACCGCTCGACCCGCTGGTGCGACGTCGCCGGCTGCGGCGTCAACAGCCGCATGCGCGCCTACCGCACCCGCCGGAGGCCCGCCTGACCCACGGACGCGCGAGGGTGGCAGATGTGCTGCTGGACACCATGGAGGGACGAAACGGGCGGCTCGTCGGGTGGCGCTGGCACGATTGGGGTCATGATCACGCCGTTGCTGGAGGTCATCGCGCTCGACGCCGTGGACGCGCGGCACGCCCGCGACGGCGGGGCGGACCGGGTGGAGCTGGTCAGCGACATGGCCGCCGCGGGCCTGAGCCCGACCCCCGCGACCGTCGCCGCCGTCCGTGGCGCCGTGGACCTGCCGGTGCGGGTGATGCTGCGGACCCATGCGGGCTTCGCCGCCGGTGACCTCGACGCCCTGCGCCGCACCGCCAAGGAGCTGCGCTCCGCGGGCGCGGAGGAGTTCGTCCTGGGCTTCCTGGACCCGTCCGGCGCCGTCGACCTGCCCGCGGTCGTCGAGGTCGTCGACACTCTCGACGGCGCGCCGTGGACCTTCCACCGCGCGATCGACCACGCCGCCGACCGTCCCGCCGTCTGGGCCGCCCTCGCCGGACTGCCCGGCCTCGACACGGTCCTCACCTCGGGCGCCCCGGCCGGCCTCTCCGAAGGTCTTCCCACGGTCCTCGCCGAGATGTCGGATCCGGTGTACCGCCCACGGTTGCTGGTGGGCGGCGGCCTGCGCGACGAGCACATCGGGCCGTTGCGCGCGGCCGGCGTCACTGCGTTCCACTCGGGCAGCGCCGTGCGCCGGGACCGCGGCTGGGCCGGCCCGGTCGACCCGGCGCTCGTCGCCCGCCTGGCTCAGCGGCTGCGATCGGCCGGGTAGGGACGCTCGTCGGGCAGCAGGGCCTGCGCCTCGTCGAGGGCGCGGGCGGTGACGAGGCCGTGGATCGCGTGCGCGAGGGGCGTGACGTCGCGGATGTCGACGGTCCACTCGTCCACGTAGCGGTGCACGGCGTCGCCGCTGAGGCCCAGTTGCAGCGACCGGTGCCCGAGCGGCTGCAGTTGCAGGGAGCGCTCCGGATCCCACTGGACCCGGACCGGGCTGGTGCGCAGCAGCCGGGACCACTCCGCGCGGTTGGCGTGCACGCCGGGGGAGTAGTGGCTGAGGCAGGCGCCGGCGAGCGCGGCGTCGAACCCGGCGCGGCGCAGCCGGACGGCGAGGACGTGTTCCTGGCCCTCCTTGGTGGCCCAGCCACTGCGGTACATCATCCACAGGAACGACGGCTTGATCCACGTCATCCGGTCCCGCTTGAACGGCGGCACGAACCGCTGCGCGTCCAGGGCCGGCAGCGCGATCGCGGCGCTGTAGGCCTGGTAGACGGTGATCGTCTCGTCGTCGAAGACGGCGCGGACGGCGCGGATCTCATGGGGCACGCCGAAACCCTAGGAGGTTAGGGTGCTGCGATGCCATTCGATTTGAACGACCTGCCCGCCACCGCCGCGGACGTCGCCGGGCACCTGGAAGCGGCCGGGTTCACCGAGTCGGTGCACCTTCGCCAGACCCTGGCGCTCGCGGAGGAGGTCGGGGAGTTCGTCGGGGCGGTGCGGCGGCACGCGGGGATGGCGCGGCGGCCCGGGCCGTTCAGCGACGTCGAGGCGGAGCTGGCCGACGTGGTGCTGACCGCGTTCGTCACCGCGCACACCATGGGCATCGACCTGCGGCAGGCCCTCGAGGACAAGCTGGCGGTCATCTACACCCGCGGCTGGCGTCAGACCGACAGCGCGTCGTAGAGCGGGGCGGGGTCGAGGCCCATCGAGGTGAAGTTGCCCTCGATCTCCAGGCTCACCAGGCCGTGCACGCGGCTCCACAGCTCCACCGCCCGCACCGCCACCGCCGGGTCGACGTCCGGCACGCCGCGCCGTGACGCCCAGCCGGCCAGCTGCGCCGACAGCGCCGGCGGCGGGGGAGGGCCGGGCGTCAGGGCGCGGATCAGCAGGTTCATCGGCTCCTGCGCGGCCGCGATGAGCCGGTCGCTCTGCGCGTCATACCCCGGCAGTGGTGCGGCGAACAGCAGCCGGTAGCGGTGCGGCTGCGCCAGGGCCCATGCCCGGTACGCGACCGCGAACGACGAGCCGGCCGCCAGCGCGGCGGCGAGGTCTGCGTACGCGTCGACGATCAGCTCGGTGAGCAGCTCGTCGCGGCCGGCGAAGTAGCGGTACAGCGCGGGGCCGGACACGCCGAGCTCCTTGGCGATCGCGTTGACCGACAACGCCTGCGGGCCGCCGGCCGCCAGCTGGCGCAGCGCGGCGGCCTTCACCTCGTCGCGGATCTGGGTCCGGAACCTGTCACGCATGTCACTCATCTCGCCCTCCGGGCGTCGTCGTGTTAGACATTCTAACAGAAGTTAGAGGTTCTAACAGAGGAGTCGAACGATGCAGACCACCGAGATCGTCCTGCCGGGGATCGGCGAGCCGGAGACCCTCCAGGTCCGCGCGCGGGAGCTGCCGGAGCCGGCAAACGGGCAGGTCGTGGTGCGGGTCGAGGCGAGCGGTATCTCGTTCGCCGAGCAGCAGATGCGCCGCGGGAAGTACTACGACATGCCGCCGTTCCCCTTCGTGCCCGGCTACGACCTGGTCGGCGTCGTCGAGGGGACCGGCCGGCGGGTCGCCGCGCTCACCAAGACCGGCGGCTGGGCCGACCGGGTCGTGCTCGACGAGGCGGACCTGGTCCCGGTGCCCGACGGGGTGGGCGCCGCCGAGGCCGAGACCGTCGTTGTCAACGGCGTCACCGCGTGGCGGATGCTGCACCGCGCCGCCAAGGTCCGGGCCGGCCAGACGATCGTGGTCCTCGGCGCCAACAGCGGCGTCGGCACGATCCTCGTCCAGCTCGCCCGGCACGCCGGGATCCGGGTCATCGGCACGGCCTCGCCGAAGCACCACGACGACCTGCGCGCCCTCGGCGTCGAGCCCGTCGACTACCGCGGCGGCGACGTCCCGGCGCGGATCCGCGAGCTCGCACCCGGCGGGGTGGCGGCCGTCTTCGACCACGTCGGCGGGCCCGGCATCGCCGACTCGTGGCGGATGCTCGCGCCCGGCGGCACCCTCGTCGGCTACGGCAGCGCCGCCACCCGCGACCACGCCGGCGACCCGCGGGTGCCCGTGTTCAAGCTCGTCGCCCGGCTGCTGTGGTGGAACCTGCTGCCCAACGGCCGGCACGCGACCTTCTTCGACCTGTGGAAGGGCAAGCGCAACCTGCCCCGGTTCCGGCACCAGCTGCGCGAGGACCTCACCGCCGTGCTGGAGCTCCTCGCCGCCGGGAAGATCACGGCCCGGGTCGCGAAGCAGTTCCCACTGCGGGACGCGGCCGCGGCGCTGCGCTTCGCCGAGACCGCCGGCGTCGCCGGCAAGGTGGTGCTGATCACGTGAGGATCATTAGCCCAGCTAACGAGATATATTGGCCGGGTGGAACCCAGCGAACCGGCCGTGCGCATCGACGGGCTCCGGCACCGGTTCAAGGAGACCCTCGCCGTCGACGGCCTCGACCTGGTCGTGCACCAGGGGGAGATCTTCGGCCTGCTCGGGCCCAACGGGGCCGGCAAGACGACCACGATCCGGGTGCTCGTGACGCTGCTGCCGCCGCAGGACGGCACCGTCGAGGTGTTCGGGCTCGACGTGCGCCGCCGCAGGATGGCGGTGCGCCGGCTGATCGGCTACGTGCCGCAGGCGCTGTCCGCGGACCCCGCGCTCAGCGGCCGGGAGAATGTCGCACTGTTCGCCCGGCTGTTCGACGTGCCGCGGGCGCTGCGCCGGGACCGCACCGCCGAGGTCATCGACGCGATGGGCCTCACCGACGCCGCCGACCGGCCCGCCGGCACCTACTCCGGCGGCATGGTCCGCCGGCTCGAGCTGGCGCAGGCCCTGGTGAGCGCGCCCCGGCTGCTCGTCCTCGACGAGCCGACGATCGGCCTCGACCCGGTCGCGCGGGCCGGGGTGTGGGAGCGCATCCACGAGACCTGCGCCCGTACCGGCATGACGGTCCTGGTCACCACCCACTACATGGAGGAGGCGGCGGCCAACTGCGACCGGGTCGCCCTCATGCACCGCGGCCGGATCCGCGCCCTGGACACCCCGGCGGCGCTGGTCGCGGCGCTCGGCGACGACGCCAACCTCGACGACGTGTTCCGCTCCTACACCGGCGACGACCTCGACGGGGGGAGGTTCAAAGATGTCCGTGCCACTCGCCGTGCCGTATGAGCCGGTGCGCCTGCTCGCGTCACGCACGTTCGCGTTGTGCCTGGTGGAGCTGCAGAAGCTGCGCCGGGACCGCACCGAGGTCGTCACCCGGGCGATCCAGCCGGCACTGTGGCTGATCATCTTCGGGCAGACGTTCACCCGGCTGCGGGTCGTGCCCACCGGCGACGTGCCGTACCTGGACTTCCTGGCGCCCGGCATCCTGGCCCAGTCGGCACTGTTCGTGTCGATCTTCTACGGCATCCACATCATCTGGGAGCGCGACGCCGGCGTGCTCGCGAAGCTCATGGTGACGCCCACCCCACGTGCCGCGCTGGTGACCGGGAAGGCGTTCGCGGCCGGGGTACGGGCACTCACGCAGGCCATCGTCGTCATCGTGCTGTCCGCGCTGCTCGGCGTCTCCCTGGACATGAACCCGCTGCACCTGCTCGGCGTCGCCGCCGTCCTCGTGCTCGGCTCGGCATTCTTCTGCTGCCTGTCGATCACCCTCGCCGGCCTGGTGCTGAAACGCGACCGGATGATGGGCATCGGGCAGGCGATCATCATGCCGCTGTTCTTCGCCTCCAACGCCCTCTACCCGATCTCGGTCATGCCGGGCTGGCTGCGCGTGCTCAACCACGTCAACCCGCTCAGCTACGAGGTCGAGGCGCTGCGCGGCCTGCTCATCGGCACCCACGCCCGGCTCCTGCTCGACTTCGGCGTCCTCATCGGCTCGGCCGCCGTCGCCATCGTGGTCGCCTCCGCCATCCTGGGCCGCCTCACCCGCTGAGCCGGGGGCCCGTCGAGCCGCGCACGGTCAGGTGTACGGGCAGCATCACCGACTGGCGCATCGCCGGGGCGGCCGGGTCCAGGCGGGACAGCAGCATCGACACCGCGACCCGCCCGGCCTGCTCGATCGGCGCGGTGAGCGTGGTCAGCGGCGGGTGGCAGAAGTCGGCGCCGAAGATGTCGTCGCAGCCCACGACGCTGATGTCCTCCGGCACCCGGACCTCCCGCTCGCGCAGCCGCTGCAGGATGCCGATCGCGAGGAGGTCGTTGAACACGATGCAGGCGGTCGCGCCGGTGTTGAGCACCGCGTCGGCGGCGGCGGAGCCGGAACGGCGCCCGGACGGGAACGGCCCGACCCGGGTGAACGTGAGCCGGTGCCGGGCGGCGACGGCACGCGCCGCGTGCCACCGGGCCTCGTTCGGCCACGACCGTTCGGGGCCTGACACGTAGGCGATGTCGCGGTGGCCGAGGGAGATCAGGTGTTCGGCGGCCTGCCCGATCCCGGCGGGGGTGTCGATGATGGCGCTGGGCACGCCGCGCACGTTGCGGTTGATCGTCACCAGGGGGATGTCCTCGGCGAGCGCGGCCAGGGCGCGGTCCGGCAGGCGGGACGCGGCCAGGATCGCCCCGTCCAGGGAGCGGCGCATCTTGTGCAGCAGCTCCACCTCCAGGTCCCCGGAGTCCTCGGTGTCGATGAGCAGCTGCGCGTACCCGGCGGCCTTGAGCTGCATCTGGGTGCCGCGCAGCACGCCGAAGTAGAACGGGTTCGTCACGTCGGAGACCAGCACCGCGATCGCGCCGGTCCGCCCGGAGCTCAGCGCGCGGGCCTGGGAGTTCGGCACGTAGCGCAGCTCGCGGGCGGCGGCCTCGATCCGCTCCCGGGTCGCCGGGTTGACCCGGCCGGGGTTGTTCAGCGCGCGGGACACCGTCGACGCGGCGACCCCCGTGGCCGCGGCGATGTCGTTGATGGTGACCGGCCGGTCACCGGATCCGAACTGGTGTGCACGGGGCATGGCCAACAGCAGAGCAGACGGTGGCAAACGATGGCAAGCGGTTGCCGCCATGAATGCGGCGCTGATAGCGTCCGGCTCAATCCGCCGTCAAGCAGCATCGATGCGCCCGCCCGACACCCTGGCACCCGCCCGGCGCCACGGGTCGGCGCACCGCTCACTGAGGAGTGGACACCCCTATGAGACGCGTTTCCTTCATCGCTGCCGTTGCCGCCACTGCCCTCGTCTTAGCCGCCTGTGGCGACGGCGACGACAGCCCGAGCACCGGCGAGACCGGCCTCAACGGCGCCGGCAAGACCCTCAACGTCCTCGTCCAGGCCAACACCATCTACCCCGACCAGCAGCGGTCCTGGTTCACCGAGATCAACGACAAGTTCAAGGCCGCCACCGGCGCCGAGGTGAAGTTCGAGACGTTCGCCTCGCCCAACGACGAGCTGACGAAGATCCAGACGTCGGTGCTGTCCGGTCAGGGCCCCGACATCTACTCCCTCGGCACCACGTTCACCCCGACCGCGTATGCGACCGGGGCGTTCCTGGAGCTCAAGGACGACGACTGGAAGAAGCTCGGCGGCAAGGACGCGTTCCTGCCCGCGACGCTGGGCATCTCCGGCCCGGACGCCGAGCACGTGGTCGGCATCCCGTTCACCAGCCGCCCGTTCGTCATGGCATACAACACGGACCTGCTCAAGGCGGCCGGCTTCGACAAGCCGGCGACCAGCTGGGACGAGCTGCTCGTGCAGGCGAAGAAGATGACCAGCGGCGACACCTACGGCCTCGCCGTCGCCTACGCCGACGGGTTCGACCCGTGGAAGTTCATCTGGGCGATGAGCGTCCAGGCCGGCAACCCCCTGGTCAAGGACAAGAAGGCGTCGCTGACGGACCCGGTGACCCTGAAGGCCTACCAGACCTACCTCGGCTGGCTCGCCACCGACAAGGTCGTCAACCCGGCCGCCGTCGGCTGGAAGAACGCCCAGGCGATCGCCGACTTCGGCGCCGGCAAGGCCGCGTTCCTGCCGATGGTCTCGGCCACGTCGAAGGTCACCCTCGACAAGTCCGCCGTCGCCGGCAAGTACGCCTACGCGATCATGCCGACCGCCCCGCCGGGGCAGAGCAGCACCCCCTCCAACGGGGTCGGCGCGACCAGCATCCTGTCCGGCGACAACCTCGTCGTGGCGAAGTACACCAAGAACAAGGACCTCGCCCTCGCCCTGGTGAAGCTGCTGACCAGCCCGGAGCAGCAGGAGTCGTACTACAAGACGTTCGGTGAGATGCCCACCAACGCGGCCGCGGCGAAGAAGCTGCAGGCCGACCCGGCGCTCGCCCCGATCATCGAGTCGGCGTCGAAGGCCAGCGGCACCCCGTTCAACGGCGCGTGGAGCCAGGTCCAGCTGGCCCTGGTCAACGTGGTCGTGCAGTCGATCCCCGCGCTCAAGGACGGCAAGCTGGACGAGGCGAAGCTCAAGCAGCTCATCGCCGACGGCCAGAAAGCCGCGCAGGACGCCCTGGACAAGAGTAAATAGATTCATGGCGATTGAAACCGTGACACGGCCGGCGGCTCGGGCTCCCAAGCCCGGGCCGTCGGCCCGCCACCGGCGTCACCGTCCACTGTGGATGCTGGCGCCGGGTGGCGTGCTCCTCGTCCTCGTCATCCTCGTGCCGCTCGGCGTCGCGCTCACCGTGTCGCTGCTCGACCTCGACCAGTACACGCTGCGCGAGTGGACCGGCGCGCCGTTCATCGCGTTCGACAACTACGTCGAGGCGGTCACCGACACCGCCCTCCCGCACGCCATCTGGCTCTCCGTCGGCTACTCCGCCCTCGTCACCGTCGCCACCCTGCCCGTCGGCCTCGCCGCCGCGCTCGCCACCCAGCAACGGTTCAAGGGCCGCGCCCTGGTCCGCTCGGCATTCCTTATCCCCTACGTGCTGCCGGCCTTCGTCGTCGGCACCGTGTGGCGGACCATCCTCATGCCGTCCGGCCCCGCCAACAACCTGCTCGGCGAGCAGCACCTGTGGCTCAACGGCCCCAACAGCTACTGGACGCTCGTCGTCGTGCAGCTGTGGACGTCGTGGCCGCTGCTGTACCTCCTCGCCGCGTCCGGCCTGCAGGGCATCAGCGAGGAGGTGCACGAGGCCGCCGCGCTCGACGGCGCCGCGTGGTGGGCGAAGCTGCGCTACGTCATCTTCCCGCACCTGCGTGGCGTGCTCGCCCTCGCGCTCATCATCGCGTTCCTGCACAACCTCAACAGCTTCACCCTGCCCTACGTGCTGTTCGGGGTGCCCGCGCCGCACGACGTCGAGGTCCTGCCGGTCCTCACCTACGTGGAGAGCTTCCAAAGCTTCCGGTTCGGGCTCAGCGCCGCCATGGCCGTGGTGTCCCTGGTCCTGGTCGCGATCCCGTTGTCGGTGTACCTGCGCGCGGTGAGGCTGAACCAGAATGAAAGTTGAAACCCAAAGGCTGCTCCCACGGGGGGTGCAGGTGGCAGTGATCGGGGTGCTGCTCGTCTTCGTGCTCACCCCGGTCCTGTACATGCTGTTCGCGTCCGTCAACGACGACCTCGAGGTCGCCCGCGGCGCGTTCTGGCCCACCGGCCTCCACCTGGACAACTACGAGAAGATCTGGTCGACGGTCGACCTCGGCGCCGGCCTCGTCAACAGCGTCGTCGTGGCCGGCAGCGTCGCGGTGGTGTCCGCGCTGGTCGCCGTCGCCACCGCCTACGTCCTGGTCAGGTTCGCGTTCCTCGGCCGCGGCCTGATCCTGCGCGGGCTGCTCGCGCTGCAGTCGATCCCCGGCACCCTCATGCTGCTGCCGGTGTTCGTGCTGTTCGCGAACCTGTCCGCGGTCCTCGGCGTGCAGGTCATCGGCACCCGGTGGGCGCTGTTCATCACCTACCTGACGTTCGCGCTGCCGTTCTCGACCTGGGTGATGGTCACCTACCTGCGTGGCCTGCCCGCCGAGCTCGACGAGGCCGCCCGCCTCGACGGCGCCTCCTCCTGGCGGATCCTGCGCTCCATCATCATCCCGCTGAGCTGGCCCGGGCTCGTCGTGGCGAGCATCTTCGCGTTCCTGCTCGGCTGGAACGACGTGCTGTTCGCCTCCGTCATGACCAACCCCGACAGCCGCACCGTCGCGGTCGCCCTGCAGGTGTTCGGCGCCACCCAGGAGGGCGGCGCCATCCCGATCTACGGACAGCTGATGGCCTCCGCGCTCATCTGCGCGCTGCCGGTGGTGGTGTTGTACCTCGTGTTCCAACGGTTCCTGGTCGGCGGCCTGACCGCCGGGGGAGTGAAATGACAGACCTGATCAACGTGGCGATCGTCGGCAGCGGCATCATCGGCGGCAACCACGCCGACGCCATCCTGCGCCATCCTCGGCTGCGGATCGTGGCCTTGGTGGACGCGCTCGACGCGGCCAACGCGGCCCTCGCCGCGCGCATCGACCCGACCCCCTCATGTCACCGCACGCTCGGCGACGCCCTGGCTTCGGAGCAGGTGGACCTCGTCGCCATCTGCACCCCCAGCGGGCTGCACGTCGAGGCCGCCGAGCAGACCCTGCGGGCCGGCGCGCACCTGCTCGTCGAGAAACCCCTCGACGTGTCGCTGCCGAAGGCCCGCGCGTTCGCGAAGGTCGCCCTCGAGGCCGAGAACCGGGGCCTCGTCTGCGCCGTGGTCAGCCAGCACCGCTTCGACCCGGCGATGGTCGCCGTGCAGCGCGCCGCCGCCGCGGGCCGGCTCGGCCGGCTCACGTCCGCGGTCGTGTCCATGCCGTGGTGGCGCGACCAGGCCTACTACGACTCCGCCGACTGGCGCGGCACCTGGGAGTTCGACGGCGGCGGCGCCGTGGCCAACCAGGGCATCCACCTCGTCGACCAGATGCTCGCCCTGCTCGGCCCGCCGGTCGAGGTCACCGCCCGCACCGCCCGCGTCGCCCACGAGCGGATCGAGGTCGAGGACCTCGCCGTCGCCACGCTGCGCTTCGCCGGCGGCGCCCTCGCCGTCCTGCACGCCAGCACCAGCGCCTACCCGGGCCTGCCGGTGCGGCTGCAGCTGCACGGCACCCGCGGCTCCGCGGTGCTGCACGAGGACCAGCTCGAATACTTCTGCTCCGCGGACAGCTCCCTGCCGGCCGCGGCGCAGACCCGCGAGCTCGTCGCCGCCGAGGACCTGTACGGCGCACCGAAAACCGCCGACGGGTTCATCGTCGGGCACCTGCGCCAGTACCAGGACCTCGTCGAGGCGATTGACGAGCGGCGCCCGCCGGGGGTCCGGGTCGCCGACGGCCTCCTCGCCCTCGCCACGGTGCGGGCCGTGTACGTGGCGGCCACCCTCGGCCGTCCGGTGCAGTTCGACCAGGTCCTCGACGGCGTCCACGACGACGTGCGCCCTTCGGTGACCGACGTGATTGAGGAGGAGCAGGCGTGAGGTTCTCGGTCTTCACCGCATCGACCCCGGACTGGACCCCGGACGAGGCCGTGCGGCACCTCGCCGGGCAGGGCTGGGACGGCGTCGAGTGGCGCGTGGTCGACCAGGACGACGCCGCCGAACCCGGATTCTGGAAGGGCAACCGCGCCACCTGGCCCCTCACCGGCCTCGAGGCGACCCTGCCGGAGATCGCCGCGCTGACCCGCGGTGCCGGCCTCGAGTACTCCGGCATCGGCGGCTACGCCCGCAGCTTCGAGCACGACGACGTCGCCCGGCTCCTCGCCGCGACCGCGACCCTCGGCGCCGGCCGGGTCCGGGTCACCATGCCGCTGCTGGCCGGCGGCCGGTACCCGGACCTGTTCGACGCCACCCGCAAGGACCTCGAGTGGGCCACCGGGCTCGCCGCCCAGCACGGCGTGTCGATCCTGGTCGAGCTGCACCACGAGACGATCGTGTCGTCGGCGTCCGCCGCGATGCGCCTCGTCGACGGCCTCGACCCGCACCACATCGGCGTCATCCACGACCTCGGCAACCTCGTCATCGAGGGCCACGAGGACCACCGCGCCGCGTTCGAGCTGCTCGGCCCCTACCTGCAGCACGTCCACGTGAAGAACGTGGCGTGGCAGCCGGTGGACACCGCCGCCGACGGGACCGTCACCTGGGCGCACGACTGGGCGCCGCTGCGCACCGGGCAGGCGCACGTCGGCCGGTACCTCGCCGCGCTCGTCGCGCACGGCTACGACGGCTGGGTCACCGTCGAGGACTTCTCCACCGCCCTGCCGCTGGAGCAGCGGACCGCCGACAATCTCGAATATCTGCGGAGCCTGCTGTAACCCTCGCCGCGGCGCGCACATAGAAGGGGGTATGGACGACGCCAACGACCGGGACACCGGCTGGTTCCGCGCCGTGTACGACCGGCACTACGCCGACGTCGTGCGGTACGGCCTGCGCCGCCTCGACACCTCGGCGGCCTCGGCGGCCGAGGAACTGGCCCAGGAGGTGTTCCTGGTCGCGTGGCGGCGGCGCTGGGACGTGCCCTCGCACGCGCTGCCATGGCTGTACGGGGTGGCCCGCCGCCTGCTCGCCAACCACTGGCGGGCGCAGCGGGCTGCGCCGCCGCCCGTCGAACTCGGCGAGCGCCCCGCCACCGACCGGCACGACGGCGTCGACCAGCTCCTCGACGTCCGGGCCGCGCTGACCCGCCTGTCCGACGACGACCAGGAAATCCTCCGGCTCGTCGCGTGGGAGCAACTCGCCGTCGGCGAAGCGGCGCTCGTCCTCGGCTGCGGCGTCACCGCGGCGAAGGTGCGCCTGCACCGCGCCCGGCGGCGCCTCACCGAACTGCTCGCCGACACCCCGACGCCGGCCCGTCTGGGAGGCACCCGATGAACGAGCGGACCCTTGATCTCCTGACCGCCGCCGACCCCGCCCGGGGCGTACCGGTGGGACCCGGCGACGTCGAGGCGCTGCTGCGCCGCGCGTCCCACGACGTCACCGGCTACGACCTGCGCCCCCCGGTGCGCCGCCGCCGGGTCCTCGTCGCGGCCGCCGCGATCCTCGCCGTCGCTGCGGTGACCGGCACGACCGCCGCGGTCCTGGTGCGCGGCGGCCCCCCTGCCGATCCGGGCGTGCCGGTTGTGCCCGCGCCGAGCGTCGTGCCCAGCTGCCTCGACCGACTCGCGGACGGCGTGACGAAGGCGCCCTACGACGGCGTGCGGGGTGCCTTCGAGTACCTGCGGACCTCCGGGACCAGCGGCGGCACCGTGCAGATGAAGAACGGGAAGTTCGCCAGCATGCAGTACCAGGTGGAGACCTCCACGTGGACGGCCGCCGACGGCTCGCAGCGCCGCCGCACCACCACCCAGGCACCCACGTACGCCGACGAGACGTCCCGGATCTACTTCCGCGACAACCCCGGCATGCTGCCGACCCTCGGCACCTCGACCGTCGACCTGCCGCCCGCCGAGGTCTCCCGCCCCGACGTCCCCGCCGCAGACCCGGCGGCGATGGCCGACGCCCTGTACCGGCCGCGGGAGAACGGCCCGTCCCAGGCGATCGCCGGCGTCGAAGACCTCGTCCGTGCCCGCGTCCTGGACGCCGCGCACCGCTCGGCGCTGCTGCGGTTCCTCGCCCGCACCGACGGTGTCGCCTGCGCCGGAGAACTGACCGACCCGGTCGGACGGACCGGGATCGCCGTGTCGGCACCGTTCGGCGCCGGACCCCGGCCCAGCCCCGGCGACCACGGCAGCGAGTCCGTCCTCGTCGACCCGGCCACCGGGGAGATCATCGCCGCCGGCTACACCGACGGCACCGGCACCACGTGGCACACCCTGTACCTGGAACGGGGGTTCACGGACACCCGCCCCCCGAGGTGACGGCTCGCAGGACGGTGACCGCGCTGTCGTGGTCGCGGCGCAACCCCGCGTCGACGCCGTGCGCGTGCAGGAATCCCGACGTGTAGGTGACGCCGCTGTCCACGTCCGTCCACGTCCCGCCCGGCGGCAGGAATGCCAGCCGGGCGGGCGGGCCGGGTTCGCCGAACCGGTGCCCGTCCAGCCACTGGAACACCACCACCTCGTCGCCGTCCCGCGACACGTACGCGATGGCCGGCGCGCTGCTCGTGCGGGGGCTGCGCAGCCGGTACAGGTCGCCGTGCTGGATCGTCGCCCGGATCTCCTTGTACCGGGCGATCAGCGCCGCCGCCTCGGCCCGCTCCTCGTCGGTCCATGCGGCCAGGTCGCCGCCGACACCGAGGACCCCGGACATCGCCACGTGGAACCGGAACCGCAGCGGCAGCCGGTGCCCCGTGAGGAAGTTCGGCGAGTCGGTGACCCAGGCGGTCATCGCCCGCGCCGGGTACCCCTGGCTGAACCCCTCCTGGATGTGCAGCCGGTCCGACGCATCGGTGTTGTCGCTCGGCCACACCTGGTCGGTCCTGGCGAGGATGCCGAGGTCGACCCGCCCCCCACCGGAGGCGCACGACTCGAACCGCACTCCCGGATGGTCCAGCCGCAGCCGGTCCAGGATCGCGTACACCCCTTCCGCGTGCCGCTGCGCCCACTGCGGATGCGGCCCCGGGTCGGTGACCGGCCGGTTCATGTCCCACTTCACGAACGCGATGTCATGCTCGCTGAGCAGCGCGTCGAGCCAGCCGTGCAGCCAGGTCGCCACCTCCGGCCGCCCCACGTCGAGCACCAGCTGGTTGCGCAGCTCGTGCCGCGGGTACCCGGGCGTGGCGTACACCCAGTCGGGGTGCGCCCGGTACAGGTCGCTGTCGGGGTTGACCATCTCCGGCTCGACCCAGATGCCGAACCGCATCCCCAGCTCCTGCACCCGCTTGACCAGGGGCCCGAGGCCGTTCGGGAACCGGTCCGGGTTGTGCGCCCAGTCCCCGAGCCCCGCCGAGTCGTTGACCCGCTTGCCGAACCAGCCGTCGTCCATCACGAACAGCTCACAGCCGATCGCCGCGGCCCGCTCGGCGAGGGCCAGCTGGTTCGCCTCGTCGAGCAGGAACCCGGTCGCCTCCCACGAGTTGTAGAGCACGGGCCGCGTCTCGTCCCCGGTCGGCATGACGTGCCGCGTGTACCGGTGCCACGCCCTGCTCGTGCCGCCGAAACCGGCGCCGCTGAACATGCCGACGCTGACCGGCGTCGTGAACGTCTCGTTCGCGCGCAGCTGCGCCAGCGGCTCCTCGTGCCCGGCGCCGACCCGTGCGGTGACCCGGTTGCCCGGCAGCACCTCCAGGTCCACGTGCCACGTCCCGGACCAGGCGAGGGCCGCGCTCCACACCTCGCCCGCCGTCTCCGACGCGGTCCCGTCGTCGACCGCGAACCACGGGTTGTGCACCGGCCCCGTGGTCGTGCGCCGCGACCCGAGCCGCGTCTGCCCGGCGGGCAACGGGGTGCGCTGCAGCCGGCTCTCCGCCCCCCATCGCCCGTGCAGGCTCGACAGCCGGTACGCCTCCCGCCGCGGCGGGCACCAGGCGGCGCTGTCCGCCCGGCGGACCTCGACCGGCTCGCCGGCCTCCAGGGTCACCCAGCGTTCGACGACCTCATGCCCGTCGAGGACCCGGTAGTGCAACGTCAGCCACAGCTGCCGGGTCACCTCGGCGAACCGCAGCCGCAGCTCACTCCACCCGTCGCCGGCGACGATCTCGTCCACCGGCGGCTGCCAGCGCACCGTGCGCTGCCCGTCGGGGAACCGGACCGCGAGGGCCGGCTCCGCGAACCGCAGCCCGCTGTCGGACGGGTACTCCTCCAGGCCGTCGAGTGGGCTCTCCCAGCTGCCCCGCTGCGGGTCCAGCGGCACGGCGCTCAGGGCGACCGCGGTCGCGTCGTCGACCGGCATCCCCCAGTGCGCGGCGAGCGGCACGTCCTGGCCGCGTTCCGGGTCGAGGCTCACCACGTATGCGCTGCCGGGGGTCCGCAGCACCCAGCACCCTGGAGCCGGACGGGTCACCTGGTCCGATGAGGCCATCCCACGTTCGTAGCATCCCGCCGCACGGCCCCGTCAGCGATGCGAGCAACATCACCGGCGGCGACCCCTGACGACCGACACCGCCGCCATACATCCCCGCGCCGGCCGCCACCAACCATCGGCCGCGATCACCGGCGGCGACACCCTGCCTGAGAAGGCGGGCGACAGCCGAGAATGCGGGCGCCCGAGAAGGCGATCGCGTCGCGTCGTCGTCCGCGCGCGTGCCGATGCATGCCGATGCGTGACGTTCGCGGGGCGCGGTTGGTGGCGGCCGGCGCCGGGATGTGTCGTAGGCTGGGTGACGGCGGCGGGCAGGTTAACCACACCGTACCCCACGGGGGGAAATTGATCTCCGGCGTCGTCGCCCTCCGTAGTCTACGTGCCGGGAATTCGGCATCGCAACTTCGTGATTGGTGATCACCGTCGGCCGGGCAAGGCCTGCCGCGGGCGGCTAGTAGACGGCCGCGGTGGGGTGGGCGGCGGCCCAGGCGGCGCCGATCAGCGCGGCGTGCTCCGTGTCCGAGACCGGCCGGGCCGGCAGCGTCAGCGCCAGGGCCGGCTCGATCAGGTCCCAGGCGCCGGTCATCGAGCCGCCGAAGACGACCACGTCGGCGTCGAAGCGGGTGAGCCAGTCGGTCAGCAGCACGCCCAGCGCGCCGAACGCGGTGTCGATGACCGTCTGCGCGGCGGCGTCGAGCTCGCGGGCGCGGGTGGCGAGGCCGCGCATGCCGTCGACCTCGATGCCGGTCAGCGAGCGGTACGCCCGGATCAGCGCGCGGTCCGAGACGACGTCTTCGAGCTCGACGCCGTCGATGGTGCAGAAGTGCAGCTCGCCGTCCGGGGGTACGTCGGGGCCGGTGGTGACCACGCTGCCGTCGGCGAGCCAGCCGGAGCCGATGCCGGTGCCGAGGGTGATGGCGACGCAGCGGGCCGCGCCCTTGGCGGCGCCGTCGACCCATTCGCCGAGGATGAACGCGTCGGCGTCGTTGACGAACGTGAACGCCGAAGGGTCGGCCGGGATTGCGCGGGCGAGGGCGGCGCGCAGGTCGACGCCGCGGAGGCTGTCGAACTTGCCGACGCCGGCGTGCAGGGAGACCCCGGCGCGGTAGTCGAACGGGCCCGGCATCGCGAACGCCCAGCGGTCCCCGGGGTGCGGGTCGAGCAGTTTCGCGGCGCCGGCGAGGGCGTCCACGATGGCGTCGGCGGACAGGGCGGGGTCGAGGGGGTGGCGTTGCCGCTGGATCACCTGACGGTCGTCCAGCAGCACGCCGGCGGCCGTGACGTGGCTACCCCCGATCTCGAGGACCCACACCGGCCGGGAGTCTGCTTCGGGCGCGTGCACGGCGTAACGTTATCGCACACATGATCGTCGGATCATGAGCGACCACCGCGGGACAAGTCAGTGGAGGTTACGACGTGCACGATCCGAACCGGTTGCTGGGCCCCGACGGTGGTCTGCCCGAGGCTGTCCCGCCGTGGCCGGCCCGCGACGCGTTGAGGATCACCGCGGTCCGTCCGATCGTGACCGCGCCCGAGGGCCTGCCGCTCGTGGTGGTCAAGGTCGAGACGTCGGAGCCGGGGCTGTACGGGCTGGGCTGCGCGACCTTCACCCAGCGTTACGCGGCGGTCGCTGCGGCGGTGGCGGAGCACGTGGGGCCCCTGGCCGTCGGGCGGCACCCGGCCGACATCGAGGACATCACCCGCACCGTGCACTTCTCGTCCTACTGGCGCAACGGGCCGGTCCTCAACAATGCCCTGTCGGGGCTGGATCAGGCGTTGTGGGACATCGCCGGGAAGCGGGCCGGGCTGCCGGTGCACGAGCTGCTCGGCGGGCGGGTCCGCGGCGGCGTCGAGGTGTACACGCACGCGTCCGGCGCGGACACCGGGGAGGTGCTCGACGAGGCGGAGCGGCTCATCGCGCAGGGGTACCGCTGCATCCGCCTGCAACGGGCGGAGCCGGGGCTCGGCAGCTACGGCGCGGCCGGGACCGGCGGGCACTACCCGGACTCGCCGAACCCTGACGGCTGGGATCCGGAGCGCTACCTGCGCGGCACGCCGTCGCTGTTCGCGGCGGCCCGGGAGCGGCTCGGGGCGGGCGTCAACCTCATGCACGACGTGCACAGCCGGCTCACCCCGAAGCAGGCGGTCGTCCTGGCACGGGCCCTGGAGCCGTTCGGGCTGTCGTTCCTGGAGGACCCGATCCCGTCGGAGCTGTATGACCGGCTGCCGGAGATCAGGGCCGCCTCGCCGGTGCCGCTCGCCGTCGGCGAGCAGGTGAGCTCGGTCGCGGACGCGGCGCGGCTCATCCGCGACGGTGGAGTCGACCTGATCCGGTTGCACACGTCGGCGGTCGGCGGGCTCACCCCGACGCGGAAGCTGGCGGCGCTCGCCGAGCTGTGCGGGGTCCGCACGGCGTTCCACTCCCCGGCGGACGTGTCGCCGGTCGGCGTGGCGGCCAACCTCGCCGTCGACATCTCCAGCCACGCGTTCGGGTTCCAGGAGTCGCACGAGTACAACGAGGCGACCCACGACGTGTTCCCCGGCTGCCCCGACGTGGTCAAGGGCTACATGTACCCGTCGGACCGGCCCGGGTGGGGCGTCGACGTGGACGAGGCGGAAGCGGCGAAGTATCCGCCGACGAAGTTCCTGTTCGACCGCTGGGCCGCCGTCGTCCGCCGCCCGGACGGGTCCCTGGAGGCGCCGTGAGGGTCGTCGTCACCGGCGCCGGCGGCAACATCGGCCGGGCCGTCGTCACCCGCCTGCACCGGGCTGGGTCGGCGGTGGTCGCCCTGACCCTCGAGCCGGCCACGTTCCCCGGGACCGGGGCACGGGTCGTGGTCGGTTCGGCCGGCGACCCGGACGTCGTGGCCGAGGCGTTCGAGGGGCCCGTCGACGCCGTCATCCACCTCGCCGCGATCCCCGCGCCGACGCTCGGCACCGCGCTGGACGTGTTCAGCGGCAACACCCGCGCCACGTTCGTCGTCCTCGACGAGGCCGCCCGCCGGGGCGTGCCGAGGGCCGTGCTCGCCAGCAGCTACGCCCTGCTCGGCATGCCGTTCTCACCGCACGACCTGCACCCGCCGCATTACCCCCTCGACGAGCAGACACCGCCGCAGGTGGAGGATCCGTATGCGCTGTCGAAGCTCGTCGACGAGCTGACCGGCGAGATGATCCACCGCCGGCACGGCATGGACGTGGTCGCGTTGCGGTTTCCGTTCACCGGTGACACGCCGCGGCTGGAGAAGGCGGCCGCGGAGATGCGGGCCGACCCGGCGGCGGGTGCGCGCAACTCGTGGGCGTATCTGCACGTCGACGATGCCGCCGAGGCCGCCTGGCTGGCCGCGTCGCGGCCCCTCAAGGGCTTCCACCGGCTCTTCCTCGCCGCGCCGGAGACGCTGTCACCGCAGCCGACCGAGGAGCTGATCGCCGCGCACCATCCAGGTGTCCCGGTCCGCACGCCGATCGAGGGTCGCCGGGTGCCGATCGACACCGGTGCCGCCGAGCGGCTGCTGGGGTTCCGCGCCGCCTACACCTTGCCGCTGTAGGCGGGGTACGGCGTCGTCTTCGCACCGGTGACGAGGGCGTCGAAGAACGTGTTCGTGACGAGTGCCCGCGACGCATACCGGCGCAGCAACGACAGCGCCGCGGGTGGGCCGAGGAACGGCGCCTCGCCCCGCAGCACCGCGGCGCGTTCCGAGCCGCCCCGGAACTCCTCGGCGAGCCAGGTCGCCAGGTGCCCGGTGGTGTACCGCAGGTCGTAGTCGGCGTGCCGGTGCAGCCAGTCCCGCTCGTCCGCGCTCAGCTCGAAGCTGGAGTGCAGGGCGAGGCCGAAGTCGGCGAAATACACCTGGCGGCCGTCGGTGAGGATGTTGTTGAAGTGCCCGTCGAAGTGCCACAGCCCCTCGCCGTTCATGAACGCGATCGCGTCCAGCAGCTGCGCGTCGACGAGCTCGGCGGCGGACGCGTCGGCGCGTAGCAGGTCGTGCACGGTCTGCGGGACGTGTTCGAGGAACAGCACGAGCCGCGCCGGCGCGTCCCGCAGCTGGGTCAGCCGGTGGCGCACGGCCGGCGCGCCGCCCCAGTACGCAACCCGTTCCTCGATGTCGACGCGCTCCCACGCGAAACCGGCGGGCAGGACCCGCCAGTGGTGCAGCAGCGGGAACGCGGCGTGCCGCCCCGACAGCACCCAGCCGGTCGTGAGCCGGTGCGCGGCGAGCTCCCGCCACGCGCCGAAGCCGGTCGAGCCGACCCCGTACTGGCAGTACATCGGCAGCCCGAACAGGTTCGCGGTCGAGTGCGGGTGCGCCAGCTCCAGTGCGGTGACCGGGACCTGCTTGACGAACACCTGCGCACCGGCCGCGGCGAGGGTGGCGGTGTGCCCGCCGATGCCGACCGCGTCCGGCCGGGCGTGCTCGTCGATGAGCGCGGCAAGGGCCGCGTCGCTGAGCGGCGTCAGCGCCGCGGACACCCGCTCATGGCGCGGCAGCCGCGTCACGGTTGCCGCGCGTACCAGATGAGGAACACGACCAGGGCGAGCAGCAGGACGCCGCCCGTGACCGCCGCGGCGATCTTCGCCGCGCTGTAGGGGCGTTCCCCGGCGACCTCGCCGGTGCGGCCGTTGACCTGGATGTTGTAGGTCTTGCCGGCATACACGTAGCAGGCGAGCCACACCGGCAGCAGCATCAGCTTGAACGTCAGGTCGTGGTAGGCGGTGTCGACGTGCTCGACGCGCTGCTCGTCGCCGCCGATGTCGGCGCGGCAGTCCTGCTCGATGAGCGGCGCCATGCGGGCCTTCGCGGTGTCGAGGGCCTGCTCCGGTTCGACGTCGTAGCGCAGCGTCTCGTGCCCGGCGAGATACTCCGGGCGGAACGGCGCCGCGTCGGTGAGCGGCCACGGCTCGAGGGCGTCCAGGTGGTCCTTGGTGACCTTGGTCGTGCCGGTGACGAGGACGTCGTCGAAGTTCCGGGCGACGGTGCCGGACGCGCCGCTCCACCGGGTCCGGCGGACCTGCCGGGTGCGGGTCTCACCGTTGGACGTGTAGGTTTCGGTGACGTAGTAGTGGTCGCCGCGGTGCCCTTGGTACTGCGACTCGGTCCGGCTGTCGTAGGTCCAGTGCGGCAGGTAGGTGCTCTTCGCCGACTCGGCCTCGCCGACCTTCTTCAGCCCGGACGGCGCGAACCAGCGGGACGCGGCCCAGGCGCGCAGCGCGGCCCGCAGCGCCCGCTGGTCGACGGTGAACGGCAGCACCGCCTCCGGCACCACCTGGTCGGCCGGGTCGACCTGGGCGACGACGGCGGCGCCGCAGAACCGGCACCGGTCGGAGACGGTGTCGCTCTCCGTCTGCGCACCGCAGCCGCCGCACACGTAGACGTTGGCGGCGAGCAACGCGATCGGTTTGCGGGGCAGGCCCGCGAACTGCGCCCAGTCGTGCTCGCGCACCATCTGCTCCGGCGGCTGCTCGATGAGCGTGGTGTGGCCACAGTAGGGGCAGCGCAACGCGTTCGTGCCGGGGGCGAACTCGACGTTGGCGCCGCAGCCGGCGCACGGGAACTGCCGCATCGGCGGCTACGCCTGCGGGGGCAGCGGCGGAGGGACGGCGGCGAACAGGGCGCCGAGCTCCGGCACCTGACCGGCCGGGGTCCACTGCGCCATGCCGTTGTGCCAGACCAGGGTCTCGCGGGTGACGGTGCCGCCGCGGATCTGCGCGCCGAGCCCGGCGACGTCGAACGGGCCCTGCTGGGCGCCGCCGATCCCGGCGAACCACTGGTCCTGCTGTGGCAGCGGCGGAGGCCCGGCGGGTGGTGCGCCACCGGCGGCGGCGTTGGCCATCCGCTGCCCGGCGGCCATGCCGATGCCGAACCCGAAGCCCTCCCCGGCGCCGCCGGTGTTGTTGGCGGCGTCCTCGATCGCGTTCGCGGTCTGGAACCTCGTATACGCGTCGAGGTTGCCGACGACCCCCATCGAGGTGCGCTTGTCGATGGCCTCCTCGACCTCCGGCGGCAGCGAGATGTTCTCGATGACGAACTTGGGGATCTCGATGCCATAGCCGGCGAGCTCGGCGGTGAGGACCGGGGCGAGCCGCTGGCCGATCTCCAGCTGCCGCGCGGCGAGGTCCAGGACCGGCACCTGCGCGGTCGCCAGGGCGCTGCCGAGGTGCCCGACGATGAGCTGCCGGATGAACTCCGACACCTCCTCGGTGCGGAACTGCGGGTCGGTGCCGACCAGCTCGCGCAGCAGCTGCTGCGGGTCGGCCACCCGCAACGTGTACGCGCCGAACGCCCGCAGCCGCACCATGCCGAACTCGGCGTCGCGCAGCAGGACGGGATTCTGCGTGCCCCACTTCAGGTCCGTGAACTGGCGGGTGTTGACGAAATACACCTCCGCCTTCCACGGCGACTCGAACCCGTACTTCCAGCCCTTCAACGTCGACAGGATCGGCAGGTTCTGCGTCGTCAGGGTGTGGGTGCCGGGGGTGAAGACGTCGGCGACCTGCCCCTCGTTGACGAACACGGCGGTCTGCGACTCGCGCACGACGAGCTGCGCGCCCATCTTGATCTCGTTCTGAAAACGGGGGAACCGCCAGACGATCGTGTCCCGGCTGTCATCGAGCCACTCGATGATGTCGATGAACTCGCCCTGGATTCTGTCCCACAGTCCCACGCCGCGCCCCCTTGCCGATCTTCAGGCGTCCCGTCGGGACGCCGGTCCCCAGTCTGCACCGGCGCCGCCAGTGGTGTCCCGGCCAGGCCTGGAAAGTAGCCGGGTGGCATCACGCAGCCACCGTGCGTCAATTTCCGCGCAGGCGGTTGACACGTGCACAGATTGGGCGAAGTTGTGCACGTGCCCCGCCGCGGCCCGGTGGACGACCGGCACGCCCGACGCGGCCAGCCGCTGCGCGTACAGGCTGCCGCCGTCGCGGAGCGGGTCGTGCTCCGCCACGGCGACCAGCGCCGGGGGCATGCCGGTGAGGTCCGCGGTCAGCGGGTTCGGCGCCTCGTGCGGCGCCCACCACCCGATCCACTCGCGCAGCTCGGCGACGTCCAGGGTGTACCCGGTGCCCTTCTGCGTGACGCTCGGCTGGGTCGCGGGCAGGGTGACGTCGATGAGGGGGCAGACGAGCAGCTGCGCGTCGACCCGGTCACGCCGGGCGAGGGCCGCCTGGACGGCGAGGAACCCGCCGGCGGAGTCCCCGGCCACCGCCACCCTGGCCGCGGTCTGGCGGTCGAGCACGGCGAGGACGTCGTCGACGGCGGCGGGGAACGGGTGCTCCGGCGCCCGCCGGTAGTCCACGGCGACGACGGTCCGGCCGGTGGCGTGCGCGAGCCGGCGCGCGAACGCGTCATGGGTGTGCAGGTCGCCGAGGACGAACCCGCCGCCGTGAGCGAACACGATGACGTCGGCGCCCTGCAGGTACACCCGGACGTCCACGCCGGCGACGGTGCGGTCCTCGACCGGCATCGCCGGGCCGGGTGGGCGCAGCGCCGCCCGCTCCCGGCCGCCCCGGCGCAGGTCGGCGACGCTCACCGGCGGCCCGGGCACCCGGGACGCCGCCACCATCGCGGCCGTGGCGTCATCGGCGAACACGTCGGGCGTCAATCGCGGCCCTGCCAGGTGGTGATGCAGACCTCGTTGCCCTCGACGTCGGCGAGGATCCAGTACGCGGGTGCCGCCGCCTCCGACACGAGGATGCCGCCGGCGGCGAGGGCGGCGGCGATGCGCTCCTGCGCGGCGTCGTGGGGGACGCTGATGTCCAGATGGATCCGGTTGCGTTCGACCCTCGGGACGTCCATCTGCTGGAACCACACGGCCGGTCCGAGCCGGTGCGGGTCGACGACGGCCGCGCCCGGGTCGTTGTGGGCGCCCTCCTCGTCCTCGTAGCCGAGGACGGCCTTCCAGAACGGGCGGATCCCCGGGATGTCGATGGCGTCGACGGCGATCTCGAGCAGCTGCACGGACCGTCCCGTGGCGGGCACGGTGGCCAGGCCGAGCTCCCGCAGCGACCCGGTGAGGGCCCGGGCGAGCTCGAGGTCGCGGACGGTGACCCTGGCCGCGCCGAGGGTCTGCAGGGTCAGCAGGACGTGGTCGGCGCGCAGGTCGAGCCATATGTGATGGTCCGCGTCGTCGCCGGCCGCGGCGGTGCACCGGGCGGCGACCTCCGCCGCCTGCCCGATGGAGCCGACGGGCACCGTCGTCATGAGGGTGCCCAGGACATACCGCCATCCGACGTCGATGACCGCGTCGCTGATCTCCTGCCGGTTCATCCGACCGAATCTAGCGCCTACAGGTACACGTCGACGCCCTTGCCGTCGGAGACGTTGTTGGCGACGGCGGTGTTGTGCCTGGTGCCCATGAGGGCGCTGAGCGTGTCGGCCTGGGCGTTGACCTGGGCCTGCGCGGTCGCGGGGTCGACCCCGCGGCCGGCGGACGGGACGCTCCACGTGATGGACGAGGCGATCTGGGCGACGTTCATGCGGTGCTCCTCTGCTCGCCGGTCGGTCGTGTCCACATCGGCGCGCCCGGCGTCGACCTGAAGGGTTATCCGGTGCGGGTCAGCCGCCACTGGCTGAGCAGCCCGGCCGCGGCCGCGGCGAGGATCGCGGTGCCGTAGAGCACGACGGTGGTGAGCAGGCCGAGCGGGGCGACGAGCTGCCCGGCGACGATCGCGGGGATGCCGAAGGACAGGTACGCGACGAGGAACACCGCGGCGAACAGCCCGGCCCGCTGGTGGGTCTCGGCGAGAGGGCCGACGGCGCGTAGCGCCCCGGAGAACGTGGCGCCGAACCCGGCGCCGCCGATGATCCCGCCGGCCCAGACCAGGGGCAGCACGACGGTGCCGATGCCGGTGAGGACGACCGCGGCACCGAGCAGGACGGCGGCGCCGCCGAGCAGGATGGTGCGGCGCGGGTGCAGGCGGCCCAGGACGTATCCGGCGACGGCCGCGGACGCGGGTGGCAGGAACGCGGTCGCGCCGTTGAGCAGCCCGCTGTCCAGGTGGAAGATGTCCCGCACGATCGTCGGGGCGAGACCCATGAACAGTCCGGCGAACATCCAGCTGGCCAGGTGTACGGGGATCGCCGCGCCGAACTCGCGGCGGGCCGCCCGGGGCACCGTGACCCGCGGTTTGAGCGAATCGAGGGCGCCGGCGCGGCGGGTGACGGTCTCGCCGGAGAACGCGGCGGTGAGCGTGCCGAGGACCATGATGACGGCCAGGACGCCGAAGACGATGAGGTTCGCGGAGTCGGTGAACTGCACGGCCGCGCCGGTCAGCAGCGCGCCGAGGCCGAGCCCGCCGGCGGGGGCGGCGCCGGCGACGATCGTGCCGAGGCGTTTGCGGTGCGGCGGGGCCAGCTCGACGAGCGCCGCGGTGAACGCGCTGCTGGCGGCGCCGGTGGCGACGCCCTGCACGACGCGGGCGGCGATGACCCAGCCTATGTTCGGTGCGAACACGAACATGAGCATCGCGGCGACCTCGACGCTGAGCGCGCCGACGAGGACGGGCCGGCGGCCGATGTGGTCGGACAGCGACCCGACGACCAGCAGCGCCGCGAGCAGCCCCAGCGCGTACGCGGCGAACGCGACGGTGAGCACCCACGGCGCGAAGCCCCACTCGCGTTCGAACAGCACGAGCAGCGGTGTCGGCGCACCGGCGGCCAGGTACAGCGAGGCGAACGCGAGACCGGCGCCGGCGAACGCGACCCCGGCGGGCAGTGTGACGGGTCGAACCATTGCGGTCGTCATGCCGTACCCCCTAAAGCAATTTTCGTTGCGTTAGGCTGAAGCTACGCCTTTGCGGGCCGTCTGGACCCGCTTAAAGCAACTATCGTTGCGTTAGGAGCGTCACATGACGGCCGGGAAGCGCACCGGCGGCCGCAGCGCCGTCGTGCTGGCACAGGTCAGGACCGCGGTCGAGGACCTGGTCCGGGAGCGCGGCGCCGAGCGGGTCACCATCCCGCTGATCGCCGAGCGCGCCGGGGTCAACCCGACCTCGATCTACCGGCGCTGGGGCGACCTGCCGACGATGCTCAACGACATCGCCACCTACCGGCTGGACCCGGCCCGGCCGCTGCCCGACACCGGCGAGCTGCGCGCCGACCTCATCGCCTGGGCCACGGAGATCGTCGAGCACTACGCGAAGCCGGTCAACGCCGCCCTGCTGCGCGGCGGCGCCGCCTCCGCCGGCGAGACCGAGTCGGACTGCCTGCGCAACCGGCGGGCCGAGGCGCAGGTCCTGGCGACCCGCTCCACCGCCGCGTTCGCTGCCGACGACCTCATCGACCTGGTCATCTCGCCGATCATCTACCGCGTGATCTTCCTGCCCTGGACGCTCACCCCGGACCTGGCGCAGCGCTGCGTCGACCGGCTGCTGGGCGCCTCCCCGAGCTAGGGTCGGGATTTATGAAGATCCCAGGACTCGACCACCCGATCACCGTCACCCCGACCGGGCGGCGCGTCACGGTCCGCGTCGACGGCGTCACGGTCGCCGACACCACGGACGCGCTGACGCTGCAGGAGTCGACGTATCCACCGGTGTACTACCTGCCCCTGGACGACGTCGACCAGTCGCTGCTGCGCCGCACCGAGCACTCGACGCACTGCCCGTACAAGGGCGACGCCTCCTACTACAGCGTCGTCACCGCCGACCGTGAGCTCACCAACGTGATCTGGACCTACGAGACGCCCTATCCGGCGGTCGAGCCGATCGCCAAGCGGGTCGCCTTCTACACCAACCAGGTCGACCTGACGGTGGAGTGACCCCTCGCCCGTTTTGGGCGCATTCGCCGGCGGGCCCGCACGATGATCGTCATCGCACGCAACCCGAGGGGCTTTGCGAGACGTCTTCGTGTGGGTACCGTTCGCGAACGGGGAGGGGTGCAGACATGCTGAGTCGTCGAACAATGCTGGCCACCGGTGCCGGGGTCGCCGCCGCGGCCGTCCTGGCGGGCTGCTCCGACGGGGGCAAGAAGTCCGGCGCGGCCGCGGGAGCGACCGACGGCGCGGGCGGCGGGGGAGGCGGCGGCGCGCAGCCGGCGAAGCTCACCATCACGCCCGCCGCGGACAGCAAGGACGTCCCACCGGGCAGCCCGGTCACCGTCGCGATCGAGAACGGCACGCTCGACACGGTCACCGTCGCAGCCGGCGGCAAGACCCTGGCCGGCACCCTCGCCGACGACAAGCACGGCTGGCAGTCCACCGGCCCGCTCGCCTACGGGCAGACGTACACCGTGACGGTCACCGGTGTCGACGCGGCCGGCACCCCGGTGAACCAGACGGCGACGTTCACCACACTGAAGCCGGCCAGCACCGCGTCGATCACGTTCCAGGCCAACCCGATGCTCGCGTTGAAGAACGGCAACACCTACGGCGTCGGCCAGCCCGTCATCGTCTTCTTCAACAAGGCCGTCACGAACAAGGACGCCGTCGAACAGGCGATGCAGGTCACCACGTCGCCCTCGGTCGAGGGCAAGTGGCACTGGGTCAGCGGCCAGAGCGCGCACTGGCGCCCCGAGAAGTACTGGGCGCCCGGCACGACGGTCAAGGTCAGCGCCAACCTGCTCGGCGTCGACCTCGGCAACGGCGTCTACGGCGGCGCCAACGCCTCCGCGAACTTCTCCATCGGCAAGTCCCGCATCGCCATCGCCGACTCCAACACCAAGCAGATGGAGTGCTACATCGACGGCCAGATGGTCCGCAAGATCCCGTGCAGCATGGGCAAGGGCGGCAAGGGCACCATCGGCTCCAAGGGCGAGAAGATCGACTACCTGACCGCCAGCGGCGTGCACGTCCTCATGACGAAGGAACCACTCGTCACGATGAGCTCCGCCAGCTACGGCGTGACCGACAAGAGCAACCCGAACTACTACGAGGAGAAGATCCGCCTCGCCTGCCGCATCTCCCTGTCCGGGGAGTACGTGCACCTCGCCGACTGGAACATCCCCAAGCACGGCAAGGAGAACACCTCGCACGGCTGCATCAACATCGCCCCGGACCACGCGAAGTGGTTCTACGACACCTTCGACGTCGGCGACGTCGTCGAGGTCCGCAACACTCCGAAGAACCTGACCCTCACCGACGGCCTGGGCGACTGGAACGTCCCCTACGCCCAGTGGTGAACCTGCTTTCTTCCGACAGCACGGCCGGGCCATCCCGGCGCGCGGTGCCGGCGGGGCGTCGGCGATGCTGTGGGTGTGGAGTACGTGTCCAGGGTGCCGCGACCGCCCCTTGACGGGCTGATCGACGACCTCTACTACCTGGAGGGTGCGGCGCCGTACGCCCGGCTGACGCTGCCGCCGATGCCGGGGGCGTTGCTCATCATCAACCTCGGGGCGCCGTTCCGCATCCGCGCCGGCACCGACATCGAGACGGCCGAGTACGCCGACGGCTGCGTCATCACCACGCCCACCCGCGCGTTTGAGTTCGGCTACCCACTCTGGACCCGGTCCGTCGGCGTGCACGTCAAGGCGTGGGGGCTGGCGCCGTTCCTGCCGATGCCCGCGGCCGAGCTGTGTGACCGGCCGGTGACGGTGGAGCAGGTTTGGGGCCGGCCCGCCGTTGCTGAGCTGCGGGACCGGCTGGCCACGGCGGACGGGCCGCACGAGATGCTGACGCTGCTCGAGGAGGAGCTGATGCGACGGCTGTGCGAGACCGCCGGCCTGGGGCTGGTCCGCCATACGAGCAGCGTCATCGCGGCGACCGGCGGCGCGGTGGCGATCGGCGACCTGAGGGCGGCAGCCGGTGTCAGCAGCACTCATCTTGAACAGCGGTTCAAGGAGCTCATCGGCGTCACGCCGAAGCGGCTGGCCCGCACCCACCGCTTCGCCGCCACCGTGCTCGCGATCGACCCCGCCGGGCCGATCGACTGGAGCGACCTCGCCGGTAGGGCAGGCTACTTCGACCAGGCCCACTTCGGTCACGAGTTCCGGCAGTTCTCCGGGCTCACGCCGACCCGGTACATCGAGGTCCGGCGGCAGTTCCTGCGCGAACATCCCGGCCACGTGCTGGACAGCTGGCCGCTGCCGGCCGATTGATTTCTTACAAGAGTGACAGCTCACGACACGCTAATTTGGGGGCATCCCAACGCAGAGGAGCGCCCCGTGGGCAGAGTGGTCATGTACAGCTCGGTGTCGGTGGACGGCTTCATCGCGGACGAGAACGACCAGCCCGGACCCCTGTTCGACTGGTTGACCAGCGGTGACGTGCCGCTGGACGAGAGCGGCCAGTTGAAGGTGTCGCAGACGTCCTACGACCACACCCGGCCGTACTGGGACCAGATCGGGGTGACCATCGCCGGCCGCCACGTCTTCGACATGACGGACGGCTGGGACGGAAAGCCTCCGGGCGGGATCGACCACGTGGTCGTCGTGACGCACCGGCCGGCGCCCGAGGGCTGGGACCCCGAGGCGCCGTTTCACTTCGTCCACGGCGTCGAGGCAGCCGTGGCCAAGGCGCAGGAGCTTGCCGGTGACCGCTTGGTCGAGGTCGCCGCCGGCGACGTCGGTGGCCAGGTGCTTGCCGCGGGCCTGATCGACGAGGTGCGCATGGACGTCGTCCCCGTGGTGTTCGGGTCCGGCAAGCGCTACTTCGGGTCGGTCGACGCGCAGCACCTGCTGGAGGATCCTGACGCGGTGATTCAGGGCAACCGGGTGCTTCACCTGCGCTATCAGGTGCGCCGTTGACCGATCTGAGCGGGCACGCGAAGCAACAGCCCCAGCCGGCTCAGCGCCCTCCGGCGACGCGGAGCGTCGTCCCGGTTACGTAGGAGGCCGCGCTGCTCAGGAGCCAGGCGATTGCCTCGGCTACCTCGGATGGGTTGCCGGGGCGGCCGAGGGGGGTCGCGGTGCCGATGCGGTCGGCGCGGTCGGGGTCGCCGGAGACGGCGTGGATGTCGGTGCGGATGATGCCTGGGGCGACGCCGTTGACGCGGATGCCGGCGGGGCCGAGCTCCTTCGACAGGCCGATCGTGAGGGTGTCGAGGGCGGCCTTGGTCGCGGCGTAGTGGATGTATTCGCCGGGGCTGCCCAGGGTCGCGGCGCCCGAGGAGACGTTGACGACGGCGCCGCCGCGGGGCAGGACGCGGGCGGCCTCGCGGGCGCACAGGAAGGCGCCGACGATGTTGACGTCGACGACGCGGCGCAGGTCGGCGGCGTCGAGGTCGGCGAACGCGCCGATGCGGGAGGTGGTGCCGGCGTTGTTCACCAGGCCGGTGACCGGGCCGAGGGCGCCGGCGGCGGTGGCGAACAAGCGCACGACGTCGTCCTCGGCCGTCGTGTCGACCTGCACGGCGACGGCGGTGCCGCCGGCCGCCTCGATCGACGTGACGACCGCGGTGGCGGCGTCGGCGTTGTGCTGGTAGCCGACGGCGACGCGGTGGCCGTCGCCGGCGAGGCGCAGGGCGGTGGCGGCGCCGATGCCCCGGCTGCCGCCGGTGACGATGGTGATCTGGTCCATGCCTGGATCCTAGGCGCGGCCGTGGGGGAGGGCCCAGCCGGACAGGTCGGGGCCGAGCGGGACGATGCCCGACGGGTTGATGTCGCGGTGGACCTCGTAGTAGTGGCGTTTGATGTGCTCGAAGTTCACGGTGTCGCCGAAGCCCGGGGTCTGGAACAGGTCGCGGGCGTAGTCCCACAGCACGGGCAGCTCGGTGAGCTTGTTGCGGTTGCACTTGAAGTGGCCGTGGTAGACCGCGTCGAACCTGACGAGCGTGGTGAACAGCCGGATGTCGGCCTCGGTGATCTGGTCGCCGACGAGATACCGCCGCGTGGACAGGCGCTCCGAGAGCCAGTCCAGGCGGGCGAACAGCCGTGCGAAGGCGGCGTCGTAGGCGTCCTGCGAGCCGGCGAACCCGGCGCGGTACACGCCGTTGTTGACGTCGCGGAACACCAGGTCGTTGACCTCGTCGATCTCCTCGCGCAGGTGCAGGGGGTACAGCTGCGGCGCGTCCGGCTTGTGGAACTGTGCCCACTCGGTGGACAGGTCGAGGGTGATCTGGGCGTAGTCGTTGGTGACGACCTGGCCGGTGGTGACGTCGACGACGCACGGCACGGTGATGCCGCGCTCATAGTTGGGGAAGCGGGCGAAGTAGGCGTCCTGGATGCGTTCGATGCCCAGCACCGGGTCGCGGCCGCCGGGGTCGAGGTCGAACGTCCAGCTGCGCTGGTCGTGGGTCGGGCCGCAGACGCCCATCGACAGGACGTCCTGCAGCCCGAGCAGATCCCGCACGATGATGGCGCGGCTGGCCCACGGGCAGGCCCGGCTCACCACCAGTCGGTAGCGGCCGGGCTCGACCGGGTAGCCGTCGCGGCCGTCGGCGGTGATGCGGGTGGTGATGTAGTTCTGGTCCCGCTTGAACTCGCCGGTCGACCGGTAGGCACCCATACGTCCTATCCTGCCATTGCGGCGTACCGGTCCGCCGGGTCGGCCGTCAGGGACGCCTTGGCGCCGCGGGACGTGTCGTCGGCGAGGACCTCGTCGCGGTCCTGCTCGATCGCGTCGAAGACCTGCGCGGCGACGGACGAAGGGCTGATCTTCGGGGCGTCCACCGCCGCGGCCATGTCGGTGTCGACGTAGCCGACGTGCAGGCCGGTGACGCCGACACCCTGCGGGGCGAGCTCGAGGCGCAGCGCGTCGCTGGCGGACCACAGGGCGGCCTTGGTGGCGCTGTACGACTGCCCGAAGGCGACCCATGACAGCGCAGAGTGCACGTTGACGATCCGGCCGCCGCCGTTTGCCAGGAGCTGCGGCACGAACGCGCGGGTCACGTTGATCGGGCCGTAGAAGTTGGTCTCGAACTCGCGGCGGACCTCGTCGAGGTCGCCGGTGACGAGGCTGGCGCCGACGTAGATGCCGGCGTTGTTGATCAGGACGGTGACGTCGCCGGTCTGCTCCGCGGCCAGACGGACCGACTCGGGGTCGGTGACGTCGAGGGCGAGGGCCTGCACGTCCGGCGAGGTGACGGTGCGCGGGTCGCGGGCGGCGGCGTAGACCTTCCGGGCGCCGCGGGCCACCGCCTCGGCCGCGAGGGCCTTGCCGATGCCACGGTTGCCGCCGGTCACCAGTACCACCGCGTTCTTGAGGTCCATGTCGTTGCTCCCCTTGCCTTCGTGCCGCCTTCGCGGAAACCGATCGGTTTCCGGTGTCACTGGCAACCATAAACCGATCGGTTTACCATTGGGGTGTGACCTCCCCGACACGTGAGCGCCTCTTGCGCACCGCAGCCGACCTGTTCTATGCCGAGGGTGTCGGCGCGGTCGGCGTCGAGCGCCTGTGCCAGACCGCGGGCGTGTCGAAGCGGTCGATGTATCAGCTGTTCGCGACCAAGGACGACCTGGTCGCGGAGGCACTGCGGGTGCACGGGCCGGCGACCGTCGCGCACTATTTCGCGCCCGAGGACGCCGACCTCACCCCGCGTGAGCGGATCCTGCACGTCTTCGGCGTCCTCGAGGAGCAGGCCGCCGCGCCGGGCTTCCACGGCTGCCCGTTCGCGAACACCACCATCGAGCTGCACGACGCGGCGCACCAGGCCAGCCGCGTCGCGTGGGAGTTCAAGCACCAGCTGGAGGTGTACTTCCAGCGCCAGGCCGCCCTGCTCGGCGCCCGCGACCCGCAGCAGCTCGGCACGCAGCTGCTGATGGTGTTCGACGGCGCATCCGTGCGGGCCGTCATGCGCGGCGGCGGCATCGACGGCGTCGCCGGCCGCACCGCCGAGATGCTGCTCGACGCGTTCGCGTGACCGAGACCAAGACCAAGACCGAGACCAAGACCGAGACCAAGACCGAGACCGAGACCGTGGCCATGACGTCACAGGTAATCGACACGCCTCCCTGGCCCGGACGAGGATCGGTGGCATGACGGCATACGCGCTCGCCCACCTGCACAACCCGAACACGCACGAGGACGTCCTGGTCTACCTGGAGCGCATCCAGGCGACCCTGGACCCGTTCGGCGGCACCTTCCTCGCCCACGGCCCGGAGGTGGAGGTCCGGGAGGGCGAGTGGCCCGGCACGGTCGTGCTGCTCGGGTTCCCCGACGCCGACGCGGTCCGCGCCTGGTACGACTCGCCCGCCTACCAGGAGATCCTGCCGCTGCGCACCGACCACATCACCGGCTCGGCGATCCTCTTCGACGGCGTGCGCCCCGGCCACGACCCGGCCAAGATGGCCGCCGCGATCCGCGCGGCACAATCGTCCTGATCCGCCGTATACAGTTTGCGGCGTGTCCATCGATCGAATCGACACCAGCGTGGCCCACCCGGCCCGGCGGTACAACTACTGGCTCGGCGGCAAGGACAACTTCGCCGCCGACCGCGCCTCCGGCGACGCCATCGCCGCGGCCTGGCCCAGCGCGCCGATCGCGGCGCGGGAGAACCGGCGCTTCCTCGGCCGCGCCACCAGGTTCCTGGCCGGCGAGGCGGGCATCCGCCAGTTCCTGGACATCGGCACCGGCCTGCCCACCGCCGGCAACACCCACGAGGTCGCGCAGTCGATCGCCCCGACGGCCCGGGTCGTGTACGTCGACAACGACCCCATGGTCATGGTCCACGCCCGGGCGCTGCTGACCAGCGCCCCGGAGGGTGCCACCGCCTACCTGGAGGCGGACCTGCGCGACCCGGCCCGCATCCTCGCCCACCCCGACCTGCGCGCCACGCTCGACTTCACCCGGCCGATCGGCCTCATGCTCGTCGCGGTCCTGCACTTCATCCACGGCGAGGGCGCCGGCCAGCCGATCGTGCGGGAGCTGCTCGAGGCCCTGCCCGCCGGCAGCTACCTGGTCGCCAGCAACGCGACGAAGGACTTCCTGCCCGCGCAGATCGCCGAGGTGTACGACCGGATGCTCGCCGCCGGGCAGACCGACATCTGGCCCCGCACCCGTGCGGAGTTCACCGCCCTGTTCGACGGCCTGACCCTGGTCGACCCGGGCGTCGTCGCGGCACACGCCTGGCGTCCCGACGAGGACCTCGATCCCGCCCTCACCGACGCGGACGTCTCCGTCTACGGCGCCGTCGGCAAGCTCGGCTAGCTAGCGCAGGGCGGCCTCGACCGCGTCGTACATGGCGTTGCCGCGGTCGTGGTCGCCGAGGCGGCGGGTGACGTAGGCGAGGCTGTAGCCGAACGACTCGTCGCTGCCCGCGGAGGAGCCGCCGATGCCGCCCATGCCGAACCAGGCATCGTCGCGGCGCCAGCCGAGGGTCCAGGTCGCCTCCTCCTGCAGCAGCAGGTCGAAGCCGACCGCCTGCGGGCCGATGGCCTCGGCGAGCAGGGGCTGGGGGAGCAGGTCGGGCAGGGTGGCGTAGAAGGCGGCGAGGCCGCGGGCGGTCGCGTGGCAGTTGACCGCCGGGAGCTCGCCGCCGCGCCAGAGCGGGCCGTTGATGACGTCGGTGGCCAGCAGCGCCGCGGGGCCGAGGGCGCGGGCCCACAGGTCGCCGTGGCCGTGCAGCTGCTGCTCGGGCCAGTCGGGGGTGGCGTGCTCGACCTCGGCGGTGCGCTCGACGTCCGCCGGCGACAGTCCGAAGTGGACGTCGAGGCCGAGGGTGCGCACGACGTCGCCGACCGTCTCGCCGGTGGCGCCGCGCAGGATCTCGCCGAGGATGGTGCCGTAGGTGAGGGCGTGCTCGCCGAAGGCGGTGCCGGGCTCCCACTCGAGGGGGGTCGCCGCGATCGCCGCGGCGAACCGGGCGCTGTCGAGGATCTCGGCGACGTCCGAAACGGCGGCGGCTGGCAGGCCGGCCTGGTGCGCGAGCGCGTGCCGGACCGTCGCCGTGGGGTAGGGGAACGCCTTCCAGTACGCGGCGATCGGCGCGTCGAGGTCGATCCGCCCGTCGGCGACCCGGCGCAGCACCGCCAGGGCCGCGACGGGCTTGCCCGTGGAGAACACCGTCGAGAGGGTGTCCGCCTGCCACGGCCGGGTCCGCGCGGCGTCGGCCCAGCCGCCCCACAGGTCCACCACCAGGGTCCCGCCGGCGTACGCGGCGACCGACGCACCCGTCTCCGCCCCCGAGGTGAACAGCTCCTCGAACGTCGCGCGGACGCCTTCGAACCCGGCCGCGACGCTGCCCCGCACCATGTCAGTCACGCGCCGCACCCTACCGGCGCAGCTGCTGACCCGCCCGCAATTCCGGCCCCGGGCAGCCGCCGCCCGCAGGGCCTTCAGTCCTCGCGGTCGCCGCCGCGGGTGGTGTACAGCGATGCCTCGAACCGCCGCTTCAGCGCCGGGATCCGGTCGGTGGCCCGCAGGAACGTCCGCTGGCCGGCCAGCGCGAGGCGCCCGACGACCGGCCGGTGCACGAGCTGGTCGCCGCCCGTCTGGGCCTTCGAGGCGGCCACGGCGGCGAAGCCGTAGTCGCGCATCCGACGTTCGTACACCTGGATGCGGGAGATCAGGGGGCCGTCGCCGGACGTGATGGCCCGGACGAGATGGTGCGCGTCGCGCAGGGCGGTGTTGGCGCCGACGCCCTGGCCGGGGGTCATGGTGTGGATCGCGTCGCCGAGCAGCGTCACCGTGTCGGTCGGCCAGGCGGGCACCGGCACCGACGTGCGGATGGTGATCGGGAAGCAGCTGGCGGGGTCGGTCAGCGCGAACAGCCGCCGGATCGCGGGGCTCCACCGCGGGGTCATGGCGAGGGTCTGCGCGATCAGCCGCGGGCCGTCGAAGCCGGTGACGCCGGCGGGGAAGCGGTCGCGGTGCGCCGAGATGCCCCAGTTGATGTGGTCGGAGGTCGGGTCGTCGGGCAGCGGCGACGCGCCGGCGGGGCCCCACGGGAACTCCAGCACGTGCAGGATGCAGGCGAACCCGTGCCGGGCGATGACGAGCCCGATGCCCGGGAACACCCCCTCGGGCAGCAGGGCGCGGGTCTCGTCGGTGAGGGCCACCTTCCCGCCGATCGCGACGACGCCGGAGTCCTCGACGCGGGCGTCCGGCAGCCGCTGGGCCCGCACCCGCGAGTTGGTGCCGTCGGCGCCGACGAGCAGGTCGCCGGTCGCGGTGGAGCCGTCGGCGAAGTGGGCGGTGACGGTGCCGTCGCCGTGCCGCTCGTAGTGGGTGAAGGTGCGGCCGAAGCGGACCACGTCCTGCATCCCGGTGTAGAGGACCTGCCGCAGGGTCATCCGGCTCACCGACTTCTCGTCGTTGACGTCGTCGGTGGGCGGCCGCAGCGGCACGGTGAGCGTCCGGCGCAGCCGCTCGTCGAGGAACGCGAACGTCTCCGGCGCCCGCGCGCAGGTCCGGACGAACAGGTCGTACACCTCCGGCGGCAGGCAGGCCTTCAGGGCGCGGCTGCCGTCGGGGTCGATGCCGACCCGGTAGCCGTGCAGCCCGTCGGTCCTGGTCCGGTGCCGCTCGAAGACCTCCACGTCGACCCCCGCCCGGCGCAGGCCGTGCGCGAGGCACATGCCGCCGGTACCGCCGCCGATGACGATCACACGCACGATTGACTCCTCGAAAGTCGAGTGACTAGATTTTCTAGTGTCTTAGCCTACGAGGGATCCCGTACCATCGGCAAGTGTGGGAACGACCGCACGCGCGGACCTGCTCGCCGAGCTCGGCCAGGTCATGCAGGCGTATCAGCGCGCCATCGACGTGCTCGACCAGCGCGTCGCCGACCGCCTCGGGCTCAACCGCACCGACATGCGGTGCCTGGAGCTGCTCTTCGCGCCCGAGCCGCTCAGCCCCGGCGAGCTCGCCACCGCCGCCGGGCTCACCACGGGCGGGGTGACGACCGCGATCGACCGCCTCGAACGCGCCGGCTACGTCGCCCGGGAGCGCGACTCCACCGACCGCCGCCGGGTCACCGTCCACCCCACCGACCAGGCCCGGCGGGTCGTCGCGGAGATCTACGGGCCGATCGTGGCCGAGGGCGACGCCCACCTCGCCCGATACGACGACGCCACCCTCCGCCACATGATCGAGTTCCTGTCGTTCGCCACCGACCAGCAGCACCGGCACGCGGCCCGGCTCAGCGAGGGCTGACCGGTTGTGACTGTGTAACGCCACGGGAGCGGCTTGCTCGGCGGTCTGTCGTGAGGTTGCGTGGATCTCCTACAGTCCTTCTGTGACCGACGTGCCGCCGCAGCGCCCCGACAGCCTTGACCAGGGGCCGCCCCAGGCGCCACCGCACGCACCGTTCCAGGGGTTGCCGCAGGAGCCGGTCCAGGATCCGGTCCAGGATCCGCTGCTGGGATCGTCGCAGGGCCCGCCGCCGTCGCCCGACGGGGTCGACGACGGGCCGCCGCCCGGGCTGTGGGCCAAGATGCGCGCCGACCCCGAATACGCGCCGGAGCACCTCGCGATCGAGGCGGTCTCCAGGATCGGCCCCAAGATGGTCCTCGAGCTGCAGAAGCTGCGCGCCCAGAACCCGGGCGCGCCACCGGACGCGCTCGCGCGCATGGTCGTCTACCGGTACACCAACCACGCCCGGCTCTCCGGTGCCGTCTCCGGTGCCGTCGGGCTGGCCGGCGCGGTCCTCGACGTCGGCGTCCTGGCTTGGACCCAGGCGAAGATGGTGCTGCTCATCGCCGTCATCTACGGGCGCGACCCGGCCGACCCCGAGCGGGCCACCGAGCTGCTCGTGCTCCAGGGCGTCCACAAGTACACCGACACGGCCCGCGCCGCGCTGCAGGTCGCGCGGGGGCGGCAGGGCATCGACACGCTGCTGCCGGACAAGCGCCGGCCGATGAACCAGATGCTGCTGAGCCTCGGCATGAAGCTTGCCCAGATGGCCGGCGTCCGCGCCGCGAAGCGCATCTTCGCGAAGCTCGTCCCGGGCGCGGCGATCATCCTCGGCAGCTTCGCCAACGCGGGCGCGACGAAGTCCCTCGCCAAGCGGGCGATGGAGCTCTACGGCCGGCCGCAGCTGCCCGGCCCGCGCCCGCCGATGCAATTGCCGGCCGGCGACCCGCGCAAGCCTTAGTCGGTGGCCCGCAGCAGGTGCCCGGCCTGCCGCGCGACGGACTCCATCGTGGCGCGATAGGCGGCCCGGGTCATCGTGCCGTCCAGCAGCGCCCGCGCGGCCGCGGTCTCCACGTCGAGGGGTCGCGTCCGGTCCCGGTGCTCCGCGCGGACCACGGCCAGGTGCCGCGCGATCAGGACGCAGTAGACCACCACGAGGAGCGCGGCAACGGACATCGTCGCGAACATCCTGAAGACCTTACGGTCTCGCCCTCACGCGGTCCGGCGAAGCGTCGCATAGACGACGACGTTGCCACGGTATGAGCGGTGCAGCCGGTCGAACGTCCCGCCGCAGGTGATGAGCCGCAGCACCGGCCGGTCGACCGCGCCGTAGACGTCCTCGGACGGGAACTGTGCCTTCGGGTACTCCGCGACCCGGTCGACACCGAACACGGCGGTCCGGCCGTCGGCCCTGCGCACGCTGATCTCGTCGCCGGGGCGCAGCTCCCGCAGCTGGTAGAACACCGCGGGGCCGTCCCTGGCCGTGTCGACGTGCCCGAGGATCACCGCCGGCCCGACCTCACCGGGCGTGGCGAGGTGCCGGTACCAGCCCGCGGGCGCGCCGGCCTGCAACGGGGGCACCGCGATCGTGCCGTCCGGGTTGAGTCCGAGCTCCATGAGCGCCGTGCTGACCTCGATCGCCGGGATGTCCAGGTGTACGGGCACCGAAGCGCCCATCCCCACCGCCGCCGCCCCGACGCCGGCCGAGCCTCCACCGGCACCCGGCTGCCCGGCCGGTGCGGCGCCCGACGCGGTGGCCGGCGTTGTCGCGGCGGGGCTTGCGGGGGTGGACGACGACGGGTTGCCGGCCCGGGCGGCCAGGCTGGGACCTGGCGGGCCGAGCGGCTCCTGGCCGGCGGCGGCCTCGGCAAGACGTTGCGGCTCGTCCCGGCGCTGCGGCGCGTCGGCAGGCGCGGCACCGATCACCACGAGCGTGAGCCCGGCGACCGCGCAGACGGCGGTCAGGACGTCGACGACCCGGCGCCGCCGCCGTGGCTCCATCGCCGCGATCCGCGCCCGCATCCGCCCGACGACCCGCGCCACGCCCGGCGCCGCGCCGCTGACGCCGGCCGCGGCGCCGCTGGTGCCGGTCGATGCGCTGCTCGTGCCGGGCGCCGTGCCGCTGGTGTTAGTCGCCGCGCCGCCGTTGGCCGATGCGCTGCTCGTGTCGGGCGACGCACCGCTGTTGGGCGCCGCGCTGCTCGTGTCGGACGATGCGCCAGCCGTGCCAGCCGTGCCAGCCGTGCCGGTCGTGTCAGGCGACGTGCCAGCCGCGCGGGTCGTGCCGGTCGTGCCGGTCGTGCCAGGCGACGTGGCAGCCGCGCCGGACGTGCCAGTGGTGCCGGTCGTGGCAGCCGCGCCGGTCGTGCCAGTGGTGCCGGTCGTGGCAGCCGCGCCGGTCGTGCCGGCCGCGCCGGTCGTGCCGGCCGCGCCGGTCGTGCCGGCCGTGTCGGTCGTGCCGGGCGGCGTGTCGGGTCCGGCGGGAGGTGGTCCGGCGTGCATCAGCGCCAGCCGGAGGCCGGTCGCAGGCGGAACACAATCAGCGCCGCGGCGGCCAGGAGCAGGATGATGCCGGTGCCGGCGAGGAGCGGGTCACGCATGCCGAGGCCGCCACCGCCGCCCGTGCCCGGGGCGCCGCTCGGTGTCGCCGGCCGCGCCGTGGCCGTGGCTGCGCCGCCGGCCGCGCCGATGGAGGTGCCACCGCCGGGCGCGGTCGAGCCGCCGCCGGCCGCGCCCGCCGAGCTGCCGCCGGTGGGGGTGCTGCCGGCCGGGCCCGAGGAGCGGCCGGCCGCGCCGCCGCCCGCTGCGGTCGAGGAGCCCGCAGCGGTCGAGGAGCCGGCGCCGGTCGAAGTGCCGGTGGGGGTCGATGTCCGACCGGCGTTGCCGGACGCGCCCGGGTTGGCGCTGCCGGTGCGGGTGGCGGTCGGGGAGGCCGTGCCCGTCGCGCCGGGGGCGGCGCCGTTGCGGCCGGGGCGGATCGCGACGCAGTAGGACAGCAGCAGCACCAACAGGACCAGCAGCGCGACCGCGAAGACCGCGGCCACCATGCGACGCTCGGCCAGGGGACGCCGCGCGTGTGCTCGCCTCACGGGTTCGGACATCGAGCCATCCCTCCGTGAAGTCAGGGGTCACGGGTGTCAACGTGCGTCTGGAGGTGGTACCCAACCGTCAGCCTGGCATAACCGCCCGTCAATAGCACCTGTCGCCCTAAGGTGGGCGAGCCACATCGACGATCAACCCGCGGCGGTCGGCGCACGGCGCTCGGGGCGCGCGGCGCTGGGGCGGCGGTCCCACAGCACCAGTAGCCCGGCCCCGGCGCGCAGTGCCACGGCGCCGATCAGTACCCACACGATCCACGGCATGGCGGACACATGCCCAGCCGGTCGATGCGTCAACCAACTCGACGGAGATCGTGCCGCGGTGGGTCTACTCGAACAGGGAGTGGTGGCCGCCGCGGGCGTGGCGGCGGCGCTGGATGACGACGAGGTCGACCACGGCGACGGCGGCAAACGCCACGAACAGCCACGCCGGCACCGCCAGCCCGGCCCGGAACAGCAGCACCGCGAACACCACGGAGCTGACCAGCCCGAACGTGGCCAGGACGAGCCGCAGGTTCAGGGCGCTGTACGGGTGCCCGACGGTTCCTCGCCGCCGGGGCGGTTGCGCGTCGAGTGGCATACCTGTCCCGTACCCCATCCGGGCCCGATGGAACTCGATGGCCGGGACCGGCGCCGCTCGGTACCGTGGCGGCGTGTCAGCACGTGATCTTCGACGGTGGGGCCGGTGAGCGGGCGGCTGCGGGAGATCGCCCGCCAGAGCGTCGCCGTCGCCGCCGCCGGTGAGTATCGCAACCAGGCCGGCGACCTGGTCCGCATCGGGCCGGCGGTGACCGCGGCCGTCGCCGGGACCAGGCTGTACCTGCCGGACGACGAGCTGCCGCCGCCGGCCGGGCCGTCCGCCGTGCCCGCCGTGGAGGTCACCGGCGAGTCGACCCTGGCCGCCGCCCGCCGCCTGGCCGACACCCCGGGCGGCGTCGCGTGTCTCGTGTTCGCCTCGGCGAAGAACCCGGGCGGCGGCTTCCTCGGCGGCGCCGAGGCGCAGGAGGAGAGCCTGGCCCGCGCCTCGGCCCTCTACCCGTGCCTGCGCGCCGCGCCGGAGTTCTACGCGTTCCACCGCGAGCAGCACGACCTGCGCTACAGCGACCGGGTCATCCACTCGCCGGGCGTACCGGTGTTCCGCGACGACAAAGGACGGCTGCTCGACGCCCCGCACCACGCGACCTTCCTGACCGCCGCCGCGCCGAACCTGGGCGCGATCCTGCGCAACCAGCCGCAGGACGCCGCGGACGTGCCCGCCGTGCTGCGCCGCCGGGCCCGCCGCGTCCTGGCGGTCGCCGCCGCGCACGGGCACCGCACCCTCGTCCTCGGCGGCTGGGGCTGCGGGGTGTTCCGCAACGTCCCCGCCGACGTGGCGGGCGCGTTCGCGGCCGCCCTCGCCGACGTCGACCGGTTCGACCGGGTGGTGTTCGCGGTGTACGACCGGCTCCGCGGCACCCCGGTCCGCGCGGCGTTCGCCGCCGTGTTCGCCGAGCCCGCCGAGCCCGCCGAGCCCGCCGAGTCCGCCGAGTCCGCCGGGTCCGCCGGGTCCGCCGCGCCTGCGTAGCCGCGCCGTGGCCCTGTGTTCAGCGGATTTTCAGCGCGGACGGTCTACGTTGGTCCCTGGTCGGGGCCTACCTCGCCACCTGTAGAATTGGCGCCCGGATTGAGCGAGTTGCAGGATATAGACGGATTGATGTCGATATCCACCTGCTACCCGCTCGTATTCGCCTGCGATGTTCCGGCGCGTCGGTCCACGAGCGGTAGGAGCTGGATGAGCACGAACGAGATCGCGGTCGACCTGCCGGCTGACAGCGGCATGGCCGGCTCGGCGTGGGGGTCCTCGCTTCCCCGGATGCTCCTCGCGATCGCCGTCGCGGTCACGGTCGTCGTCCTCGCGGTGATGCACTGGTCGACGGTCAGCGCCGGCGCCGCCGGGCTCGCCCGGGCCGACAGCGCCTGGCTGATCGTGGCCGGGCTGGGCACCGCCTCGATCTGGATCGCCGGGACGATCACGCAGATCGGCTCGATGTCGCTGCGCCCCCCGGTCGGCCGGCTGCTCGCGGTGCAGGTCGCCGCGTCGTTCGCCAACCACGTCCTGCCGGCCGGTTCGGGCGGGATGGGGATCAACATCCGGTTCCTGCGCAAGCACGGCCTCGGCTCGGGCGCCGCGGTCGGCTCGGTCGGTCTCAACTCGCTCGTCGGCATGGTGACGCACGTGCTGCTGCTGGTGGTCGCGGTGGCGGTGAGCCCGTCGCTCGCGCGCGGCATCCAGGTGCCGGGGTCGTGGCGGGACACCGCGTCCCGCGCCGCGGAGCCGGCGGGCTGGACGCTGCTGGCGGTCGGCGGCGCCCTGCTGGCCATGGTGCTGGTCGCCTCCGTGCGCCCCGCCTGGCGCCGCCGGCTGGTGGGCCGGGTCGCCACCGCCGGTCGCCGGGTGGCGGAGGAGCTCCGCGGGCTGTGGGGGGTGCTGCGCGACCCGTACCGGGCGGCGGCGCTGTGGCTCGGGTCGCTGTCCACGCCGCTGCTGCACGCGGTCATCCTCTACGCGGTGCTGCGCAGCCTCGGTGTCACCGTGACGGTCGGCACCGCCGTCGTGCTCTACCTGGTCGTGTCGTCGCTGTCGGCGTTCGTGCCGTCACCCGGTGGCATCGGCGCGCTGGACGTCGCCATGCTGGCCGGACTCGCCGCGATCGGCGTCACCTCGGCCGTCGCGCTCGGTGCGGTGGTGGGGTATCGGCTGATCACCGTATGGCTGCCGCTGCTGCCCAGCGCGTTCGTCCTGGCGGTGCTCCTGCGCCGGCGCATCATCTGAGCCCCGCGACGACGGCAGCAGCCACCGCGACGACGGCAGCAGCCACCGCGACGACGGCAGCAGCCACCGCGACCACGGCAGCCCCTGCAGGGGCGGCAGCACCGGCCACCACTGCGGCCGCCACGCGGTGAGCCGGGCCGGCAGCGGCGGCAGGGCCGGGGCCAGGGCGACCGCCGCGAGCCCGACCGCGACCCCGGCGACGACGTCGAGGACCCAGTGGTTCGCCGTCACGACCACGACGATGCCGGTGGTGGTGGGGTACAGGTAGCACAGCGCCCGCCCGCGCCGGCCGGCCAGCAGCGCCGCCGCGACGCACGCCGTCCACACCGCCCAGGCAAGGTGCAGCGACGGCATCGCGGCGTACTGGTCGGCGGGCACCTGGCCGCCGTGGTCGAGGCTGAAGCCGGCGGCGGCGATCGAGTCGACGTAGCCACCGCCCGGCATCAGCCTCGGCGGCATCACCGGCAGCAGGTAGAACACGGTCATCCCGGTCACGTTGGTGATGACCAGGGCGTTGCGCATCGGCCGGTACAGCTGCGGCCCGGCGACATAGCACCAGACCAGCACCGCGAGGGACACGCCGATGTGGGCGAACTGATACCAGTACACCGCGGCAAGGGCGAGCGGCGGGTGGTCGGTCAGCCACCGGTTGGCGGCCAACTCCCAGTCCAGGTGCAGCAGCCGCTCGATGGACAGCACCTCGGCGCCGTGCCGGTGCGCAGGTGCCTCCCGGACCGCCGCGAGGGAGCGGATCAGGTCGTACACCTTGACCAGCAGCACCACGATCAGCAGTTCGCCGAGAACATTGGGGCGACGGCGGCGCGCGGGCGCGGTGGTCGTGACAGGACGGTCCGTGACGGGGTGCAGGGTCACGCTCGCACGCCGATCGGTGCCCGGTGCGCCGCGGCGAGCTCATACAGCCCGGTCGTCCTGGCGAGGACGTCGGGCCACGCGACCGGCGGCGACGTCGCCAGGTTGTGTGCGGCGATGCGGCCGCGCCGGGCCGGATCGGTGGCGAGTGCGGCGATCGCGTCGGCCATCGCGGCGTCGCTGTCGACCAAGACACCCTCCCTGCCATCGGTGATGAGCTGGCCGATCCCGCCCTCGGCCCGCGCGACCACCGGAAGCCCGGCGCACCGCGCCTCCAGCGCGGCGATCCCGAAGGACTCCAGGATCGCCGGTGCGACGAACAGGTCACCCTGCGCGAACAGGGACCTGATCTGCGGTCGGGACAGCCTACCCGGCAGGCTCACCCATCCGGTCATCCCGTGCCGGCGCAGGTAGCGCTCCATGGCCGGGCGGCGGGGGCCCTCACCGGCGATCACCACCCGCATCCCGGCCGCCTCCGGCAGTGCCGTGCGGGCCCGGCGCAGCATCCGGAGCAGCTGCATCGGGCGCTTGCGGGCGGCCAGGCGCATCACCGCGACGATCAGCACGCCCCGTGGGTCCGCCGGGTGCGGGTCGACCCGCCACCGGTCGGCGTCGATCCCGTTGGGCAGCACGTGCACCTCCATCGGCCACACGAGCCGCTGCAGGGGTGCCGCCGCGACGTCGCTGACCGCGGTCCACACCGCCGGCCAGCGGGACCAGCCCGAGGCGGTGTCCAGCGCGCGGAACGCGTGCTCCAGGTGCGACAGCAGCGAGTGGATCGTCACGACCGTCGGGATCTGCTCGGCGAGCGCGGCGGCGGCGAAGGCGAGCGGCGAGGCCGGCCCGGCGTGCACGTGCAGCACGTCATACCGCCCGTTGAGCAGCAGCGACCGGCCGGCCCGCAGGATGCCGGGCCGCACCTCGGCGGGCAGCCACAGGCGTTCGGACAGCCGGTGCACCCGCAGCTCGCCGTCGTCGGCGGGGCCGCCGGGGGTGGTGGTGACGATCTCGACGTCATGGCCGGCCGCCTGCTGCCGGACGGCCAGGTCGTGCACGTGCATCTCGATGCCGCCGAGGCGGGGCAGGTAGAAGTCGGTGACGTGCGCGATTCTCATGAACGGGGGCTCCGAAGCGGTGGCGGCCGGCGCCCGTGGTGAGGTGGGAGCATTGGCCGGTGCCGTACACGATGGTGTCGTTCCATGCTCATCCGGACGACGAGGCGTTGCTGACCGCCGGGACCCTTGCCCGCGCGGCCGCCGAGGGGCACCGCGTCGTCCTGGTCGTGGCCACCGCCGGTGGGGCGGGGCTGGCGTCCTCCGAGGTGCTCGCGGAGGGGCCCCTCGCGCGGCGCCGGCTGGCCGAGCTGCACCGGTCCGCGGAGGCGCTCGGGTGCGCCCGGGTTGAGTGTCTCGGCTACGAGGACTCCGGGATGGCGGACGCCCCGTCGGGCGCGGCCGGCGCGTTCGCCGGCACCGACCCGGAGGAGGCGGCGCGGCGGCTGGCCGAGCTGCTGCGGCAGGAGCGCGCCGACGTGCTCACCATCTACGACCCGGCCGGCGGCTACGGGCACCCCGACCACGTGCAGGTGCACCGCGTCGGGACCCGGGCCGCGCAGCTGGCCGGGACCGCGGTGGTGCTGGAGGCCACCGTCGACCGGCGGCTGCTGCAGCGGGTCCTGCGGGCCGTGCACTGGCTGCCGGGCGTGCCGGCGGACTTCCACCCGGCGCGGTTCGCGGGGGCCTTCGCCGCGCCGGAGCGGCTCACCCACCGCGTCGACGTGCGGGACTTCGCCGGGCACAAGCGGGCGGCGATGGCCGCGCACACCAGCCAGGCCGGGGCCGACACCGGCCGGCGCACCCTGGCGGTCCTGCTCAAGCTGCCGCGGCCGCTGTTTCGGATGCTGATGGGGCGTGAGTGGTTCGTCCAGCACGGCCGCGCCCCCGTTCGTCCCCTGATCGACGACGTCTTCGCCGGACTGCCGGACAGCCGGTGAGCCGTCCCCCCGAGCAGGCAATGCGTCCCCGATCGTCGATCATGCCAGTGGCCGTGCCTCAGGACCGCTGCGTCGGCAACCAACGTGCAGCGAACCGATGGGGAATTGTAGGTGGTCGGCTTCTGAAGCAGGGGGGAGGCACACCCGCCGATCACCGCGTTGTGCTCAGATGCGATGCCTGCGTGCCGATCGGTGCGAGGTGGGGGAGCGGGCGTCGTTGCGCCGGTCGATGATCCTCGCCCGGGACCGGGTGGCCGCGACGCGTGCGGTCGCGTACTTCCTGACGGTCGGGGGAGCGGTCGTCGGGGCCTGCGCCCTGCTCGTGCCCGGGTTCGCCGGCGGCACCGCCGCGGGGGTGTCCGCGACCGTGATCACCGGCGGTGCCATGGTCTTCGCCGGGGTGTGCTGCCGGGTGGCGCCGGACCGGGTGCCCGAGCCGTTCTGGGTCGCCGTGCCGATCCTGGCCGTGGCGATCATCGGCGGCCTGAACCTGGCGACCGAGGACGTGAGCGTCAGCGCGCACCTCTACTATCTGTGGCCGTTGCTGTACGCTGCGACGTTCCTGCGGCACGATCTGGCGTATCTGCTGCTGGCGCTGGCCAGCACGACCGACGCTGCGGCGACGTTCACGCTGCAGCCGCCCCGAGTCGCGGTCACCGACGTCGCGGCCCTGATCACCGCGTACTGCGTGCTGACCATCGTGGTCACGAAGCTGCGTGGCCGCGCCGATGCCCTCGTCTCGATGCTGGAGCGGCAGGCGTTGAGCGATCCGCTGACCGGCCTGCCCAACCGGCGGGCGTTCGACCGGGACCTCGCCGCCGCGCTGGAGGCGGGCCGGCGCACCGGGGCCGAACGCTCCCTGCTCATCATCGACGTCGATCATTTCAAGACGATCAACGACACCTGGGGTCACGCGACCGGCGACACCGTCCTGGTGCAGGTCGCGGCGGCGTTGCGGGACGCCGCGGCCGGGCGCGCCACCGCCGCCCGGCTCGGTGGCGACGAGTTCGCGGTGGTCGTGGAGGGCGACGTGGCGGGCGCGCAGCACATCGCCGCGATGGTGCGGGCCACGGTCGCCGGGATCACGGACCTGCCCGACGGCCTGCCGACCCTGAGCATCGGCCTCGCCTCCACCCGCTCGGGTGCCACGGAACCCGAGGCGCTGCTCGCCGCCGCCGACCGCGCCCTGTACGACGCGAAGGTCCGCGGCCGCGACAGGGTGTCCGTCGTCGAGACCGCGCCGCGACGGCGCCCCCGGACGGTGCCGCAGCCGTAACAGGCAGCCACCCGGCCAATTTCGCGACTATTGACAGGCTCCGATCTCGCCCTGATGCTGTGAGAGCGCTCTCTCTTAAGAGTCTTCACAGATACGGGAGAGGGCGCCGGCGGACCACACAACGTCGGCGACAGCTCTGTCCGGCCGCCACCGGGCGCACTGCGGGCTGTCCAGCGGAACTGAGGAGCCACCTTGCGCACCTTCACCAGGCTGCTGCGCGCAGCCGCGACCCTCGTCCTGGCGGTGCCGATCGCCCTCGCGGCCGGCACCGCCGCGCACGCGATCGGGCCGAGCCTGCTGCCCCTGACCGTGACCAACAGCACCGGACGCGGCGACGCCGTGTACCTCTACGTGCTCGGCGTCAACCTGAGCACCGGCCGGCTCGGGTACGTCAACTCGGCCGGCACCTTCAACAACTGGCCGGCCGGCGGCCAGCCGCCCACCCCGGCGCCGGACGTGTCGATCGCCGGCCCCGGCAACGGCGGCACGAGAACCATCCAGATCCCCCGCGGGCTGTCCGGCCGGGTCTACTTCTCGCTCGGCCAGCGGCTCAACTTCTTCCTCACCCCGGACGGGCTGGTCCAGCCCGCGCCGTGGGCGGGCGGTGACTCCAACCGCGACATCCTGTTCGACTGGAGCGAGTTCACCTACAACGACGCCGGGCTGTGGATCAACAGCTCGCAGGTCGACATGTTCGCCGTCCCGCACGCCGTCACCGTCACCGGCGCCACCGGTGCCACGAAGCGGACCGGCGACCTCGTCTCCGGCGGCCGCGACGCGGTCATCAACGGCATCCGGGCGCAGGCCGGCTGGAGCGGCGCGGTCTACACCCGCGGCGACGGCACCGTGCTGCGCGTCCTCGCCCCGGGCAAGGCGGCCGAGGCGGGCGGGCTCAGCAGCACGTACCTCGACTCCTACATCAACTCGGCGTGGGGCGCCTACGCGTCCAAGACGCTCACCGTCGTGCCGTTCGGCGACCAGCCGAACACCAGGTACTTCGGGCGCACGTCCGGCACCGTGATGAACTTCACGAACTCCGCCGGGCAGCAGGTCGCGTCGTTCCAGCGGCCCACCAGCGCCGACGTCTGGGGCTGCGCCGGCCGGCTCGCCGCGCCCAACGACCTGGTCGTCGGGCCCATCTCCCGGACCCTGTGCGCCGCCCTCAACCGCGGCACGCTCGGCACCATCGACACCCAGCCGAGCACCAACGCGGCCGACTTCTACAAGAACAACCCGACCAACCAGTACGCCAAGATCATTCACGCGAACATGGTCGACGGCAAGGCGTACGCCTTCCCCTTCGACGACGTCGGCGCCTTCGAGTCCCTCGTGCACGACGGCGACCCGCGCGCGGCCGGCATCGTGCTGACCCCGTTCGGCGGCGGCACCCCGCCGGCCGGCAACCGCATCATCAGCAACATGAACAGCAAGTGCGTCGACGTGCCGTCGTCGAACTTCGTCGACGGCGTCCAGCTGCAGATGTGGACCTGCAACGGCACCGGCGCGCAGAACTGGACCTTCAGCGGCGACACCATCTCCGCCGGCGGCAAGTGCATGGACGTCGCGGCCGGCTCGCTCGCCAACGACGCGAAGATCCAGTTGTGGACCTGCAACGGCACCGGCGCGCAGCGCTTCACGCTCAACGGCGCCGGCGACATCGTGAACGTCCAGTCCGGCAAGTGCCTGGACATCCAGTCGTTCAACAGTGCCGACGGCGCCAAGCTCATCCAGTGGACCTGCACCGGCAGCTCCAACCAGAAGTGGCATCGGGGCTGACCTTTCCCGCTGTTCCGCGGCCGGGCCTCCCCCGTGGAGGTCCGGCCGTCGCGTCCGACGTGGTCCTGGCCCGCCAGCCAGGACCACCTACCTGTGCAGGGTCAGAAGGTGCCGGCGGTGTTGCACTTCGCCTTCTGCACGATGCAGTCCTTCACCCGCTGGCCGAGGGCCACGTTGTCCCAGGCGAAGAAGTTGTCACCGTGCATCGACGACGCCAGGCCCGACGCGAGGGTGTAGCCGGCCGCGCTGCCGTGCGTGTTGTAGTCGATGACGAACGAGACGTTCGGGATCGCGACCGGGAACGCCCCGCCGCACTTGCCGTCGATCGTGTTGTAGGACACGTGCGACTTGTGGTCGGGGCTGTCCAGGTTCACGCCGTCCCAGCAGTCCTGGAAGACCAGCTGGTAGGTGAGATTGGCGGTCTGCGCGCAGATCGGCCAGTTGCCGTCGGCGCTGCGGCCGATCTCGCCGCCGGGGCCCGCGCACCAGAACTGGCCCGGCGCGCCGGACGGTGTCGCCACCTGCCGCTTGGCGTCACCGGCGATCATCCGGAAGCCCTGCGGGAACGGCACCGTCTTCGTCGTGTCGGGCAGGCGCGAGCCGTAGTACACGGTCACGCCCCGCGGCTCGATGGCCACCCCGTTCTGGTACAGGGTCGGGATCCAGTAGGCGGAGTGATCCAGCGCCGGTCCGCAGCTCGACGACGTGTTCGCCAGCAGCGACTCGGTGGTGGTGTTGGCGTTGGTACTGCGGTTGCCCAGGAAGCTGTGCATGTGCGAAGCGCCGGGCAGTCCGGGGAAGACGATCGGGTCGTCCTTGAACGAGTGGCTGTAGGTGCACGCGGCGTTGAACTCCGCGACCCGCACCGCATTGGCGGGCGCCGGGTGGATGGGCATCGCGTTGAACTGCGCGAGCTGCGCGGCCCACTTGGCCTGGTCCATCTTCACCCAGCCGGTGCCGGCCGGCGCGCTGGTCGTCGGGGTCGGCTGGACCCCGCCCGTGCCGAACACCTGGAACTCCCACAGCGACGCGCCGTACTGCGTGGCGCGGGCCGTGGTGTTCAGCCGCACGTACCGGCCGGAACCGGTCACGTTGAGCGTCTGCACCCCACCCGTGCCGTTGACGGTGGTGTTGATCGTCGTCCACGAGGCGCCGTCGGCGGACGTCTGGATGGTGAAGTTCTTCGCGTACGCGGCCTCCCAGGTGAGCACCACCCGGTTGATCGTGGCCGGGGCACCCAGGTCGACCTGGAGCCACTGCGGGTCACTGAACGCGCTCGACCACCGGGTGCCGAGGTTGCCGTCGACCGCGGCGGAAGCGGGGGTGCCACCGTTCTCGGTCGACGACGCCGTTGCCGGCCGGCCCTGCGACAGCGGGGTCTCGGCGGCGTCGGCGGTCTGCAGGGCCTGGATGGTGAGGAACGTGCCGAGCAACGCGGTCAGCGCGGCGCCGAGCACCAGGGTGCGCAGCCGCATTCTGCCCACGAGGGCACTGTGGGACATGACGGGTCCTCCGGTTCTGCGGGAACGGTCGGGGGCGGGGTCCGACCGGCACCGGGTCCGTGGCAGCGGAATCGGTGATCTTGCAAGAGAGCGCTCTCTGTCGCTTCACACTGAACCTGGTACTCGATCGGTGTCAATGGATCCAGGCAAATGGGAGAGCGCTCTCCAGGAATCCGTTTTCCCGCAGACCGCGCCGTCCTCGGCCGTTCCCGTCCCTGCGCGGTGCCCGCGGCACCCGGTGCGAGGGAGCGCTCTCTGGGAGTAGTGCTTTCCCGCCGCGAGCCCAGCGGCGGCCGTCACCCCAGCGGCGGCAGACGCTCGACCGGCGGCGGCGGCGTCGCTCGACCGGCGGTCGGCGGCCTTCGACGAAATTCTTCAGGCGGCCAGGGCGGGGGTGAGGGCCAGGGCGTCGGCGAGCTCGCGGGCGAACCGCATCCGGGGCGTGGCCGTCTCGGGGCGCTCGCCGTACTCGGCGGCCAGGAGCTCGACGCAGCCCTGCGCGCCGTAGCGGGCGACGGCGGCGGTGACCGCGGCCCACGCCTCGGCGGCGGTGGCCGGCTGGGACGGCTGCAGCGAAGAGGCGAAGACGGCCTCGGCGACGAAGTCGGTGACGGTTCCGATCATGGTGTGCCCCCCGCTGGTGTGCCGTTGTGCTGCTGGACACAACTCAACGCCTGCCCGGGTGCAGCACCACGATCGAGTCGGGTCCCAGTCGGTTGCAGCCTGGCCGGACACCCGACACCACAGCCGGGCCACAGGCAGTTCGCAAGGGCGACACGGGTTCGGCAGCGGGGACGCAGGCTCCTCACAGGTGGCGCACAGGGCCGCCCGGCTTGATGAACGGGCAACGAACTCCGGATGAAGGATCTCCCGTGGATGAGCTGATGATCATCGGTGTCGACCTGGTCGCCATCGCCGTACTGACCTTCGGGGTGTACTTTCCCCGCCACCACCGGCGGGACCTGGTCGTGGCGTTCCTCGGGGTGAACCTGGGGGTGCTCGCCACCTCGATGGTGCTCGGCTCGTCGTCGGTCGGTGCGGGGCTCGGCCTCGGGCTCTTCGGGGTGCTGTCGATCATCCGGCTGCGGTCCAACGAGATTGCCCAGCACGAGATCGCCTACTACTTCGCCGCGCTCGCGCTCGGCCTGCTCAGCGGGCTCAGCCCGACCGTCGGCCCGCTCACCGCCGGGCTGATGGCCCTCGTCATCGGCGGGCTGTTCGTTGCCGACCATCCGAGGCTGTTCGGCCGGTACCGGCAGCAGACGATGCAGCTGGACGCCGCGCACACCGACGAGGCGGCGCTGCGGGCGCACCTGGAGGCCAGGCTCGGCGGCAAGGTGGTCAACCTGAGCATCCGCCACGTCGACATGGTCAACGACACGACGCTCGTCGAGGTCCGGTACGTCGTCGCGGCGCTGGTCGGACCGCGGCCCGAGCGGGTGGCGGCGTGACGGCGGCGCTGGACGTGCTCGAGCCGATCGGCCTCGACGAGCTGGTCGCGCGGGCGTCGCTGCTGACCCGCGTCGACCGCAAGTACCTCCTGCCCGCCGACCGGCTACCACAGGTGCTGCGAGGGCTCGCCGGTGTCGCCCGGGTCCTCGACGTCGACGGCCGGCGCCGGTTCGGCTACCGGTCCGACTACTTCGACACCCCCGGCCTGGACAGCTACCTCGCCGCCGCGCACCGCCGGCGCCGCCGGTTCAAGGTGCGGGTCCGGACCTACCTGGACACCGGCGGCCGCTACGTCGAGGTGAAGACCCGAGGGCCGCGCGGCACCACGGTGAAGGAGCGTGTCCAGTACAGCGGCGGCACCGAACACCTCAGCGGCGACGCCCTGGACGGCATCCACGTCCCCTGCGACACAGAGCTGCTGCGGCCGGTGCTGATCACCCGGTACGAGCGCACGACGCTCTACCTGCCGGCCACCGGCGGACGCGTCACGGTCGACGCCGCGCTGGCCTGGCACCTCGACGACGGCACCACGCTGCGGGTGCCGGACCGGGTGATCGTCGAGACCAAGGCCGCGAGCGGCGCCTGCGAGGCCGACCGGCTGCTGTGGTCCCTCGGTCACCGGCCGTGCGCCGTGTCGAAGTACGGCACCGGTCTCGCCGCGCTGCGGCCGGACCTTCCCGCGAACCGCTGGCGGCCGACGCTGCGCCGGCACTTCCCGTCCGCCCCCTCCACCAGGGAGTCCTGAGATGCGTGTCCGAAACCGTGCCGTCGCCGCCATCACCTCCGTCGTCCTCGCCACCGCCGCGCTCGCCGGCTGCAGCAGCGGATCCGGCGACGCCGCGGCCACCGGCCAGAGCAGCAGCGCGGCGACCGCGGACGTCACCCAGAACGCCGCCGCCGTCCTCGCCGCGAACACCGCCGTGCACGAGGCCGACACCACCTGGAGCGCGTCCGACGCGGTCGCGATCACCCTGACCGGCTCGTCCGCGACCGCCGGCAAGGGCGTCACCGTCGCCGGCGGGAAGATCACGATCACCGCCGGAGGCACGTACCGGATCACCGGGACGCTCACCGACGGCCAGATCCTGGTCGTCGCCGGCGACGCCACCGTGAAGCTCGTGCTCGACGGTGTGACGATCAGCAGCTCCACCGGCGCGGCGATCGCGGCGACGGAGGCGGAGCAGGTCGTGGTCATCCTCGCCGACGGCAGCAGCAACACGCTGTCGGACACGAAGACCTACGCCGCGGACGCCGACGTCAACGCCGCCCTGTACAGCGCCGCGGACCTCACCATCGCCGGCGCCGGCTCGCTGACCGTGCACGGTAACGGCAACGACGCGATCACCGGCAAGGACGGCCTCGTCATCGCCGGCGGCACGATCACCGTCGACGCCGCCGACGACGGCATCCGGGGCAAGGACTACCTCGTCGTCACCGGCGGCACGATCGGCGTGACGGCCGGCGGCGACGGGCTCAAGGCCGACAACGCCGAGAAGGCCGACGCCGGGTTCATCGCGGTCAGCGGCGGCACGGTCACCGTCACGGCGGGCGGCGACGGGGCCGACGCGGCCACCGATCTGGTGCTCACCGGCGGCGCGATGAGCGTCACCGCGGGCGGCGGCAGCGCCACCAAGGCCGGCGACACGTCGGTCAAGGGCCTCAAGTCCGGCGTCATCAGCGTCCTGGAGGGCGGCACGGCGAAGGTCGACGCCGCCGACGACGCGGTGCACAGCGACGGCGCGGTGCACCTCAACGGCGCCACGCTGACCCTCGCCGCCGGCGGCGACGGCGTGCACGGCGAGACCGCCCTGGTCATCGACAAGGGAACCGTGCACGTCACGAAGTCCTACGAGGGCCTGGAATCCGCGCACATCACCGTCAACGGTGGCGACACGCGCGTCGTGTCCAGCGACGACGGCCTCAACGCCGCCGGCGGCAGCACCGGCACCGACGCCGCGCAGGGCGCGCAGGGCGGCGGCCAGGGCGGGCCCGGCGGCTTCGGCGGCGGTGGCGGCGAGACGGTCGGGGACTTCACCGCCACGATCACCGGCGGGACCCTGGTCATCGACGCCGGCGGCGACGGCTTCGACTCCAACGGCACCGCGTCCATGACCGGCGGCACGGTCGTCGTCAACGGCCCCACGCAGCGCGGCAACGGCGCGCTGGACGTCAATGGCACCTTCACCGTCAGCGGCGGTGTGCTCGCTGCGGCCGGCAGCTCCGGCATGGTCGTCGCCCCGGACACGGAATCGGCGCAGGGCTGGCTGTCGGCGACGTTCACCGGCACCGTCGCCGCCGGCACCACCGTCCAGGTCGTCGACGGCGACGGCAAGGTCGTCGCCACGTTCGTGACGTCCAAGGCGATGCAGAACCTGGTGTACTCGTCGCCGTCGATCAAGAGCGGCAGCCAGTACAAGCTCTACACGGGCGGCACGGCGAGCGGGACGGGCACCGGCGGTCTCGCGCAGGGCGGCACGCTCGGCTCGGCGACCGTCGCGGCGACGGTCACCGCCGGCCAGGCCCCGGCCGGCGGCGGCATGGGCGGCCGCCCCGGCCAGTGACCCTCTGGCCGTTCCCGTCGCCACGAACGGGTGCATCCTCACGGCTGCCGGGACCGGCTCGTCGGCAGGCGAGTCGGTCCCGACGGTGGTTCCAGCCGACCCGCGGCCGTCAATACGCTCGACGGCATGACGTGCCCGATCTGTGCCTTTCCGGGCAATGATCCCGTCGCTGTCCGGTGCACGAACTGCGGCTTCGCGATGCGGCCACCCCCGCCGAACCCAGAGCCAGAGCCAGAGCCGGAGCCGGAGCCGCCGGTCGTCGCGTACGACGTCCACCCGATCTCCGATGGCCCGCCGCCGTACCCCACTGGCGGATGGCCGCAGGCGCAGCCGTCGCCGCCGGTGCCAGTCACCATGCCATCGCATGCCGCGTTCGCGCCGGCGCCGCGGCAACGGTCTCGGGTGGTCGTGCCGCTCACCGTGATCGTCGTCGCGCTCGCCGTCGCCGGCACCGTCACCGCGGTGGTGCGGATGACGGCCGGGACCGAGGCCACCCCCGCGGCCGCCGGCATGACCGCCGCGGCGGGCTGGGGCACGCCGTCGGGCCCGCCGCCGCGGCCGGGAACGGCATCCGGATCGCCGGCCGACCCGAGGACGCAGGCGGCGGCGCTCGACGCGGTGCTCGACGCCAGCGGTGCGAGCCGGGCGAAGCTCAACGACGCGATCGCCCTCGTCGAGGACTGCACGCGCATCGAGAAGGCCATCGGCGACCTGCGCGACGCCGGCACCGAACGCCAGGCCCAGCTGGACAGCGTCGCCGCGTTCGACCTGTCGGCGCTGCCGGAGGGCGAGCAGCTGCGCGGGCTGCTGACCGAGGCCCTGGGCCACTCCCTCGCGGCCGACCGCAGCTTCGTGCTGTGGGGCCAGGCGGTGCAGGGCGGCGGCTGCGACGGCGGCGGCCGCGGCGACTACCAGGAGGCGCAACGGCGCTCGAAGCTCGCCGGCGACGCCAAGGCCCGGTTCGTCGGCGCGTGGAACCCCGTCGCCGTCCGGCACGGCCTGCGCGAACGCTCCGCCACCGGCATCTGACCGTCGCATCGAGCAGGGCACATGCCGTACACCATCGATATGGGACAGCGCAGGCGGACCGTCCGTGGCACGATGCGCACGCAACGCTGAACGGGGACTCCAAAGGAGCAGCGGTTGAGTGACTCCTGCCCGGAGTTCCCCTCCACCTCAACCCCTCCGGGAGTGCGCATGCGCAGCAATGTCCTCGGCCGCACCGTGTTGTTTGCAACGGTGACGGCCACCACCCTCGCCACCACCGCCGTGGTCGTCGCCCTCGCCGCACCGGCGTACGCGGCCGGCACCGGCACCATCACCGGTCACCTGACCGACGCGAGCGGCAACCCCGCCGCCAACGCCTACGTCTGGACGCAGCAGCCGGACATGAGCGCCAACGCCTCGGCCTACACCGGCGCGGACGGCGCGTACACGCTGCCGAACCTGCCCGAGGGCGACTACGTCGTCAGCTTCCGGGCCGCCGGCGGCAGTTTCGTCCAGTGGGCGCACCAGAAGGTGAACTTCATGGCCGCCGACCGCATCACCGTGGGCGCGGGAGCCACGGTGGTCGTCGACGACCAACTGCTGCCGACCGGCACGATCCAGGGCCGGCTGCTCAACCGGGACGGCACCCCGGCCCAGGCGTCCGTCACCGTCTACCAGGCCGACGTGCAGTCGTCCGTGAGCTACGCGACGGTGCAGGCCGACGGCACGTTCACCACGGAGCTGCCGGCCGGCTCCTACAAGCTCGGCTTCCGGGTCCGCAACGCGTTCGAGCAGTGGTCCGGCGGGCAGCAGTCCTACGAGACCGCGACACCGGTCGTGGTCACCGCCGGGCAGGCGGTGCAGGTCAACGAGACGGTCCTGCCGACCGGGTCGCTCGGCGGCAGGCTCACCAAGGCCGACGGCACCCCCGCCGGCAACGTCCAGGTCATCACCGACCAGCCGGGTGTCAACGGCACCTTCGCCTCGGTGACGACCGACGCCGACGGCCGCTACCAGTTCAACGACCTGCTGCTCGGCAGCTACGAGGTGGCGTTCTACGGGCCGAACTGGGTGGCGCAGTACGCGCACGGCAAGCTCGACCCCGCCGCCGCGGACCGCTTTGCCGTCACCGACGGGCAGCTGACCACCGTCGACGAGGTGTTCCTGCCGACCGGCACGATCCGGGTGATCGCGCACGACGCCGACACCGGCGCGCCGCTGTCGGACTTCTGCGCGTACACGCGGTCGGCCACCACCATCGGCGGCTGCGCCACCGGCACCGAGCTGCTGGTGACCGACGTCTTCGTCGGCTCGTACCCGCTGGACGTCTCCATCGACGACCACCTGCACCTCAGCGCCACCGCGGGACCGGCGGTGGTCACCGCCGGGCAGACGGTGACCGTCGACGTGGCGATGCGCCGCGGCGCGACGATCACCGCGACGATGGTCGCCAAGGCCGGCGGTGCGGCCGCCGACGGCTGCGTCAGCGTCGCGCGGCTCAACGACGCGTACAGCTGGAACCCGTACGGCTACTGCTCGGACTGGACGCCCGGCCCGGCGGCGGGTTCGGTCGTGGTCGGCCCGCTGGAGCCGGGCACCTACCAGCTGTTCGCCGACCCGCGCGGCGACGCGCTGGGCATGCAGTGGGTGGGCGCGACGGGCGGCACCGGCAGCCGGGAGGCGGCGCAGCAGTTCACGCTCGCGGCCGGCGACCAGGTCGCCGCGCCGACGATCCGCTTCGACAAGGCCGGCACGGTCAAGGGCAAGGTGACCGACGCCGGCACGGGCGCCCCGGTCCCGTACACCTGCGTCTGGGTCGCCGCACTGTCGTCTGGCTTCAACGGCAGCGGTGACTGCCCGGCGTCCACGGCCGCCGACGGCACCTACAGCATCCCCGGCGTCGGGCCGTACGCGTGGCCGGTGGAGTTCGCCCACTACCAGCACCAGTGGCGCTGGTCCGGCAACGCGGTGAACCGCCGCACGGCGACGCCGGTGACGGTGCAGGCCGGCAAGAAGGCCACCGCGAACATCAAGTTGCGCACCGGCGGCGGCACGCTGACCGGCATCATCCGCGACGCGTCCGGCCACCCGCTCGACGCGTTCGTGGTCGCCCACGACGCGGTGACCGGCGAGGCGCTGCAGTTCGCGGGCGGCATCACGCCCGAGGGCCAGCCGCCCGCGACCTACACCATCGCCACCATCGCGCCGCAGCAGGTCAAGATCTCCTACCACACCGACGACGGCCGCACCGGCTGGCTCGGCGGCGCCGACCTGGCCCACGCCACGGCGTACGACGTGCGCAACAACCGCACACTGACGGTGAACATCGTCATTCCGTAAGGCCCGAGCGCCGGGGCCACCGCAGCGTGGCCCCGGCGCCGGAAATCCTGGCACGGCGAGGGCGACGACGAGGGCAGCGAGGGGCGCAACCCTCGGTAGCGTGCATCGACGGACTCAAAATCGTCGATAGGAGCCACAGCATGACGCGCTTCAGGCGTGCACTGTTGTCGATGGCGTTACTGCTCGGCCTGGTCGGTGCCGTCGGGGTCGGGAGCCCCGCCGCCGCGGCAACCGACATCCGCGACCAGCTCGAGGCGGCGCCGGGCGTGACCGTGCTGGAGGAGCAGCCGGTCGCCGCGCCCTACCGGTTCTTCATCCTGAGCATCACCCAGCCGGTCGATCACCTGCGACCCTCGGCCGGCACGTTCCAGCAGCGGTTCACGCTTCTGCACCGGGGCACGGACCGGCCGACGGTGCTGCACACGACCGGCTACAACGTGCCGGAGTACGCGTTCCGCTCGGAGCCGACCCGCCTCATCGACGGCAACCAGCTCTCCGTCGAGCAGCGGTTCTTCACCCCGTCGCGGCCCGAGCCGGCGGACTGGTCGAAGCTCACGATCTGGCAGGCCGCCACGGACCACCACCGCATCGTCGCCGCCCTCAAGCGGATCTACCCGCAGAAGTGGATCTCGACCGGGGCGAGCAAGGGCGGCATGACCTCGATCTACCACCGCCGGTTCTACCCGGCCGACGTCGACGGCACCGTCGCCTACGTCGCACCGCAGGACGTCATCAACCCCGAGGACTCCGCCTACGACCGGTTCTTCGCAGGAGTCGGCACCGCCCAGTGCCGGGCGGCCCTGGACGCGGTGCAGGTCGAGGCGCTGCGCCGGCGCACCGAGCTCGTCGCCCGCTACGAGGCGTGGGCGGCGGAGAACGCGCGCACGTTCAGCATCATCGGCAGCGCCGACAAGGCGTTCGAGTTCATGGTGAACGGCACGACGTGGGCGTTCTGGCAGTACAGCCTGGAGAGCGACTGCGTGGACGTGCCGGCGGCGACCGCGTCCAGCGACGACATCTGGGGATGGCTGGACCTCATCTACGGCCTGGACTCGAACACCGACCAGGGCGTCAGCCCCTACATCCCGTACTACTTCCAGGCCTCCTACCAGCTGGGCTACCCGGACGTGACCCTGCCGCACCTCGCCGGCCTGCAGCACTACCGGGGGCAGGACCGCGCGCAGTCCTACATCCCGCGTGAGCTCGTCCCGCGCTTCCAGCCCCTGGCGATGCTCGACATCGACGCCTGGGTGAAGCTGTCCGGGCGGCGGCTGCTCTTCGTGTACGGCCAGAACGACCCGTGGGGTGCCGAACCGTTCCGCCTCGGGCCTGGCACGAAGGACTCCCTCACGTACACGGCCGTGGGCTGGAACCACGGCGCGAACATCGGCCGGCTGACCGCGCCCGAGGCGGCCACCGCGACGGCGGCCGTGCAGCGCTGGGCGGGCGTGCCCGCACCGGCGGCGGCGTTGACCGCGGCGGCACCGTCCTACATCCCGTCACTGGACGACCACGACCCGGCCCTGGACCGGCGGTTCAACCGCAGGTAGTGCTGGGACAGGCCCGCCCCGCGTCCTGCGGGGCGGGCTCAGTCCGGCGGCGGGGCGGTGCTGCGGCGTTCAGGCGGCCCGGTCAGGACGCGGACGGCGACGGGGCGGGGGTCGTTGCCGGCGGCGTGGGGAACGGCTGCTTGCGGAATCCGTCCCCGGGGCGGATGCGCTTCGGGTCGCCGCGCTCGCCGTCGCGGACCATCGGGCCACGGGGGCCGCGGTCGTCGCGGGTGATGCGGCCGCGGTCGTCGCCGCGATGGTGGTCACCGAACACGGCGACCCCGGCGGCGACGATGCCGGCGCCCAGGCAGCAGCCCAGCACCAGGCCGGCCGCGCCGACGAGCACCGGGACCCGGACCCGCGACTGCCGCAGCCGTTCACCCGTCGTGTACGGCCGCCCCGGACCGGCCGGCCCCGGGGGCGCCGGGGCCGGAGCCGCCGCGGCCGGGGTCGCCGCGGGGGCCGGTGCGGGTTCCGCCGCCCAGACGGGCTCGCCGGGAGTCGGATCGGCGGGCGGCGGACTGGCTGCCGCCCGCTCGGCCGCTGCCCGCTCGGCCGCCGCCTGGTCCGCCGTGGTCCGGTCGGCCGCGGCGGCGGTCGGGTCGGGGGTTGCCGGGGTGGCGGCCGTCCGGTCGGGGTCGTCCGGGAGTGGCTTGGTGTCGCTCATGAGTGGTCCTCCGGTGCGGGGGGATGGTGGCCGGCACCCGCCAGCATCACCCCCGCACCTAAGAGGCCCGGTCCGCGTGATTAAGAGTTCAATGAGAAAACGCGGAAAGTGCTTCCCGGGCCTCGGCCAGCACGGCCTGTGACGTGTCGGTGGTCACGACGTGCTCCAGGGCCAGGCGGTACGCCACCTGCAGAGCCTCCCCGGCGGGCATGGCGATGTCCGGCTCGACGCCGGCGCCCTCCCAGTTGGTGCCGGTGACCGGGTTGATCGAGCGGGCGTGCGGGACCGCGACCTCCAGCGTCGCGGAGACCGGGAACCGGGCGGTCGGGTGCGCGCCGCCGCGGGTCGCCTCGCCGATCAGCGTCGCCCGGCGCAGCGCCTTGAGGTTGTAGGCGAACTCCTCGCCGCCGGAGAAGGTGAACGAGCTGGTCAGCACGTAGACGGGCCGGTCGAGGTAGCGGCGGCCCGGCACGTACGGCAGGACCCAGAACTGCCGGGTGCGGGTGGTGTCGCCGTCGTAGATGTCGTTGAGGTGGGTGTCGGAGTCGGGGAACAGGTAGCTGTTCCACAGCTGGACGCCCTCGGGGTCGCCGCCCTTGTTGCGGCGCAGGTCGAAGATCAGCGCGCCGGTGTGGGTGACGAGCTCCATCGCGGCGACGATCGCGGTGCCGCCGTCGCCGGGGGAGGCGACGCCACGCAGGTCGATGTAGCCGACGTTGCCGTCGAGGCGCTGGACGGCGGCGATGTGGTGGTTGCCGAGCCGCTGCGCCTCCGCCCAGGCGGCCTCGGTCTCCGACTCGGTGGTGGCGGCGCGGTGGTCCGGCGAGCGGACGAGCAGCCGCAGGTGCTTGTCGCCGCTGGTGGCGAGGAACAGTTCGGTGACGCGGGCCGCGAGGGTCTCGTCGTCGAGGCCGTCGTAGTCGCCGGCGGCGGTCCGGGCCTCGACGGCGGCGATCACGCTGGCCGCCGTCTCGGGGAAGATGTAGTGCTGCCGCACGAGGTCGAGCGCGGTCTTCAGAAGCTGCATGGGTCGATCCCTTTCGATACTCAGGTCACTGGTCGCAGGGCCAGGCGTGAGCAGACCGCCTCAGTGGCGGGAGGTGACGCCTGGTCGGTCACAGGTGCGGTCCATGGCGGTCACCTCGCTTTCAGGATCGGTTCCGCAGCAGTATGCCACACCAGTTACGCGTAGTCGGGCAGGCGGCGGGCGACCTCGGCCGGTGACGGCATGCGGGCGATCTCGGCGGCGATCTCGCCGGCCGCGTCGCGGAATCCGTCCCCGGCCAGCAGGGCCCGGACGTGCGAGGCGATGGCGTCGGCGGTCACTTCGGCGGAGCGCAGCTGGAGCCCGGCGCCGGCCTCGGTGACCGCGTCGGCGTTGGCGAACTGGTCGGCACCCTGCGGCAGGAGCAGCTGCGGCACGCCGGCGGCCAGCGCGCCGAGAGTGGTGCCGCTGCCGCCGTGGTGCACCACGACGCCGGCGCGCGGCAGGAGCTGCGCCTGCGGCACCCACGACGAGACCGTCACGCCGGCCGGGACCGCACCGAGCTCCTCCGGCGGCACCCGCCCGGCGGCGACGACCACGGTGACGCTCAGCCGTGCCAGCCCTTTGATCGCGGTGGTGAGCAGCGCGGCGGTGCCGAACGCGGTGCCCAGCGTCAGGTACACCAGCCGGCGTGCACCCCGATCGACGGCCGGGGCGCCGTCCGGGAAGGAGAACGGCACCGGGCGCAGCTCGATCCGGTCGCCGGCCGTGAGGAAGTCCTTGTCCTGCAGCGACGGCGGGCAGATGTCCAGGTGCGGGCGGCGGGGGACGGCGGTGTCGGGCAGCTGCAGGCCGATCCCGGGCGGGATCATGCGGCCGAAGCCGTGCCAGAGCCCGGGGATGCCGGCCCGCTGCGCGGCGATCGCCGCCCCCGGCAGGCCCCACTCGTGCACGACCAGGTCGGGGCGCAGCCGGTCGAGCTCCGGTGCCAGGTCCTCGGCGTAGATCTCGTAGAAGGCGTCGGCGGGCCGGAACGGCCGCAGCCCGAGCGTGGCCAGGGGCGGGTGGACCTCCTCGCCGGCGGCCCAGTGCACCTCGTGCCCGGCGTCGCGGACGGCGATCGCGAGGGGGATCAGCGGGTAGGTGTGGCCGACGGAGCCGAGGCTGGCGAAGAGCACGCGCACCGGCCCAGCTTGCCAGTTGACGCCCGCGACGAAAAACATACACTCCAAGTGCACATACTCCCGCGGTACCGAGAGGAGTGGCATGAGCACGCAGGAAGGCCGGCTGGTCGGCCGGGTCGCCCTCATCACCGGCGCGAGCCGCGGCATCGGGTTCGGCATCGCCCGGCGGTTCGTCGAGGAGGGCGCCAAGGTCTGCATCACCGCCCGCAAGCCCGACGCCCTCGCCGAAGCGGTCAGCGCCCTCGGCGGGCCGGTCAACGCCGTCGCCGTGGCCGGCCGCACCGACGACCCGGAGCACCGCGCCGAGGCGGTGCGGCACGCGGCGGACCTGTTCGGCCCGCCCGACATCCTGGTCAACAACACCGGCATCAACCCCGTGTACGGCCCGCTGCTGGAGCTCGACCTCACCGCCGCCCGCAAGATCTTCGAGGTCAACGTGCTCAGCGCGATCGGCTGGGTACAGGAGGTGTTCCGCAAACCGCCGGAGCGCGGCGGCGTGGTCATCAACGTCTCGTCGGTCTCCGCCGTGCACCCGCCCGCCGGCATCGCCTTCTACGGCGTGACCAAGGCCGCGCTCAACCACCTCACGTCCTGCCTCGCGGTCGAGCTCGCGCCGGCGGTCCGCGTCAACGCCGTCGCGCCGGCGGTGGTGAAGACCCGCTTCGCGGCGGCCCTGTACGAGGGGCGCGAGGAGGAGGCCGCCGCGCAGTACCCGATGCGCCGTCTCGGCCTGCCGAGCGACGTCGCCGGCGCGGCCGCGTTCCTCGCCTCCGACGAGGCGAGCTGGATCACCGGGCAGACGCTGATCGTCGACGGCGGCGTCACCCTGGCCCGGCGGGCCGGCTGATGGCCGCCGGTCTCGCGCTCAACGGCGCCGCGGTCGTCATCACCGGCGGCGGCTCCGGGATCGGCGCGGCGCTCGCCCGCCGCTTCGCCGCGCTCGGCGCCCAGCTCGTCGTCAACGACCTCGACACCGACGCCGCCCGCCGGGTCGCCTACGAGATCGACGGCCTCGCGTTCTCCGGCGACGTCGCCGACCCCGACGAGGTCGACCGCCTCGTCGACTTCGCCTGGGACAAGTACGGCGCGCTGGACCTGTTCTGCGCCAACGCCGGCGTCGCACCGGGCGGGGACGCGACCGCACCCGACGCGATGTGGCAGCAGGCGTGGCAGGTGAACGTCATGGCGCACGTGTACGCGTCCCGGGCGCTCCTGCCGCGCTGGCTCGCCAAGGGTCAGGGCCGGTTCCTCGCCACGGTGTCCGCGGCCGGCATGCTGACCCTGCTGGGCAAGGCGCCGTACGCGGTGACCAAGCACGCCGCGTTCGCCTACGCCGAGTGGCTGCGCGTCACGTACGCACACCGCGGCATCGTCGTGCAGGCGCTGTGCCCGCAGGGGGTGCAGACGCCGATGCTCGCCCGTGGCAACGGGCCCAGCCGCGGCCTGCTGGACCGCACCGCGCTCACCCCGGAACAGGTCGCCGACCACGTCGTCGAGGGCCTCGCCGGCGACCGGTTCCTGATCCTGCCGCATCCCGAGGTCGCCACGTACTACGCGCGCCGCGGCGAGGACCCGGACCGGTGGCTCAACGGCATGAACCGGCTCCAGCAGAAGATCGACCAGGGACGGCTCTGATGGACTTCAGTTTCGACGCGGTGACCAAGGCGTACCGCGAACGGCTCCTCGCCTTCATGGACGAGCACGTGTACCCGGCCGAGGCGCATCCGGACCTCGACGCGCTGCGGCGAACGGCGCGGGACCTGGGGCTGTGGAACCTGTTCCTGACCGGCGAGCACGGCCCGGGTCTCACGAACCTCCAGTACGCGCCCCTCGCCGAGATCATGGGTCGCAGCCCGTCGCTCGCCCCGGCCGCGCTCAACTGCGCCGCACCCGACACCGGCAACATGGAGCTCCTCGCCGAGTTCGGCACGCCGTGGCAGCGCGAGCAGTGGCTGGAACCGTTGCTGGACGGGCGGATCCGCTCGGCGTTCTGCATGACCGAGCCCGAGGTCGCGTCGTCGGACGCCACCAACATCGCCACCCGCATCGAGCGCGACGGCGACCAGTACGTCATCAACGGCCGGAAATGGTTCGCCACCGGCGGCATGAGCCCGCGCTGCGAGATCTTCATCGTGATGGGCCGGTCCGATCCGGGCGGGCCGAAGCACCGGCAGCAGAGCATGGTGCTCGTGCCGCGCGGCACCCCCGGCGTGACCGTGGTGCGTGGCCTGCACAGCTTCGGCTACGACGACGGTGACCACGGCGGTCACGCCGAGATCGAGTTCGCCGGTGTACGGGTCCCGGCCGGCCACCTGATCGGCGGCGAGGGCGACGGGTTCGCGATCGCGCAGGCCCGGCTCGGCCCGGGCCGCATCCACCACTGCATGCGACTCATCGGCATGGCGGAGCGGGCGCTGCAGCTCATGTGCGAGCGCGTCACCAAACGGGTCGCGTTCGGCCGGCCCCTGGCCGAGCAGGGCGTCGTGCAGGACTGGATCGCGGAGTCGCGGGTCCGGATCGAGCAGGCGCGCCTGCTGGTGCTCAAGACCGCGTGGCTCATGGACACCGTCGGCAACCAGGGCGCCCACACCGAGATCCAGGCGATCAAGATCGCCGTACCGTCCACTGTGGAGTGGATTGTCGACAAGGCGATCCAGGCGCACGGCGCCGCCGGCGTCAGCCAGGACACGCCTCTTGCGGGGTTGTGGTCCAGGGCCCGCACGATCCGCATCGCCGACGGCCCCGACGAGGTGCACCGCCGCTCGCTTGCCCGTCGCGAGCTGCGCCGGTACCGGTGAGCCCCGCAGCTCGGCCGGCGCAGTTCAGCCGGCTAGGAACTCCACGAGTGCCGGCGCGTACGCGGGGGCCCGCAGCGCGGTCATGTGGTCGCCGCTCACCACCCGCCACCGGGCGCCGGGGATCGCGCCGGCGAGGACCTCGGGCCGGGCGGCGAGGGCGTCGTCCTGCCCGACGAGCACGAGCGTGGGCGCGGTGATCCGGTCCAGGGCGATCGGGGTGTGGTGCGCCGCCTGCACCTGCGCCGCGAGCGCGGCCCGGTCGGCGCCGACCGCGTCGGCGAGCAGGCGGAACGCGGCCGCCGGCGACGCCTCGACCGCCGCCGGCGACGAGGCCAGCAGCACCGCGCTGACCTCGGCCGGCGGCATGACGCGGGTGTCCAGGCCGCCGAGCTCCACGACGCCGGCGCCGACACCGGACAGCACGAGCCGGCGGACCCGCGGGTCGGCGGCGGCGAAGATGGCCGACACGACCGCGCCCATCGAATACCCGACCAGGTCGACGCTCGCAAGGCCGAGCGTGTCGAGCAGGCCGCCGAGGTCGCGGGCCATGACGGCCTCGCCGTACCGGGCCGGCTCGTGCGGCTTGCCGGAGGCGCCGTGCCCGCGCGCGTCGAGGGCGACGACCCGGCGGCCGGCCGCGACCAGGGCGCCGACCACGCCGGGACCGACGAAATTGACGGTGGCGTCGACGACGAACCCGTGGTGCAGCACGACGGGCGGCAGCGGCGAGGGCAGGCCCCACACCTGGTAGGCGATACCGACACCGTCGAACGAAGTGAACGTCTCCATGTCGGCGAAGATTAGTGCACTCGAAGTGCAAATAGGAGAGGTGGCAGCGATGGATTTCTCGCTCAGCGACGAGGAGAAGGCGATCCGGGACACCGCCCGGGCGTTCATCCACAAGGAGGTCGCGCCGCTCGAGCAGGAGGTGCTGCGCCGCGAGCGCGAGCACCGGCCCGGGCTGGAGCGCGGTGAGCTGCGCGAGCTGCAGCTCAAGGCGAAGCAGTTCGGCTTCTGGGGACTGTCCACGCCGGAGGAGTACGGCGGAATGGACCTCCCCGCGGTGCTGCAGTCCCTGGTCTGGACCGAGGTCGGGCGGTCGTTCGTGCCGTTCCGCTTCGGCGGCGAGGCCGACAACATCCTGTACTTCGCCAACGACGAGCAGCGCCGCGAATACCTGGTGCCCACCATCGAGGGCGAGCGGATCTCCTGCTTCGCGATCACCGAACCCGGCGCGGGCTCGGACGCGGCGAACATCACCTTCAGCGCCCGGCGCGACGGCGACGACTGGCTGCTCACCGGCGAGAAGACGTTCATCACCAACGGCAACGACGCCGACTTCACCATCGTCATCGCCGTCACCGACAAGGACCAGGACGTCCGCAAGGGCGGCGCGACCGCGTTCCTGGTCGACCGGGCGATGGGCTGGCGCTCGGAGTTCATCCAGACGATGGGCGAGGGCGGCCCGGCGTCGCTGGTCTTCGACGACGTCCGCGTGCCCGGCCGCAACGTCCTCGGCGAGATCGGCCAGGGCTTCGACCTCGCGATGCGCTGGATCGGCAAGGGCCGCTACGTCATCCCCTCGCACGCGATCGGCATCGCGGAACGCACCCTGCGCATGGCGATCGAGCACGCCAACACCCGGCACACGTTCGGCCGGCCGATCGGGCAGAACCAGGCGATCCAGTGGATGATCGCGGACTCCGAGGTGGAGCTGGAGGCGGCCCGCTGGCTGGTGCTGCGCGCCGCCTGGACCGTCGACCAGGGCATGGACCCGCGACACACGTCGTCGATGGCGAAGCTCTACGGCGCGAACATGGTCAACAATGTCGTCGACCGGGTCATGCAGATCCACGGCGGCATGGGGTACACCCGCGAGCTGCCGCTGGAACGCTGGTACCGCTCCGTGCGGCTGCTGCGCATCTTCGAGGGCACCGACGAGATGCAGCGCATGATCATCGCGCGGGACCTGCTGCGCGGCTTCACCCAGATCGGCGGGCACCTGGCATGACCGCCACGTTGTCCCTCGCGGCCATTCTTGCCGAGTCTGCGCGGCGGTACCCCCAGCGCATCGCGGTCGTGGACGGCGCTTCGCGGGTCAGTTACGCCGACCTGTGGCGGGAGGCGCTGAGTGTTGCGGCGGCCCTGCGGGACCTCGGGGTGCGGCCGGGTGACCGGGTGGCGCTGCAGTGCCCGAACACGGTGGACTTCCCGCGCGCCTACTACGGCATCCTCGCCCTCGGCGCGGTCGTCGTGCCGGTTCACCTGCTGCTGACGGCTTCCGAGGTGGCGTACACGCTGCGCGACAGCGGTGCCCGGGTGCTGGTCTGCCATCCCGCCGTGGCCGCCACCGGGTCCGCCGCCGCAGCGTCTATCGGAGTGGCGGTGGTCGCGCCGGCGGATCTCGTGAATGCCGAGCCGCTGCGCTCCTACGCGTCGCGCCGCCCGGAGGACCCGGCGGTCGTGCTGTACACCAGCGGTACCACCGGCCAGCCCAAGGGTGCCGTCCTGACCCACCTGAACCTGGTGATGAACGCGACCGTCAACGTGTTCGACGCCAACGACGCCCGCCCCACCGACGTGGTGCTCGGCTGCCTGCCGCTGTTCCACACGTTCGGGCAGACCGTCGGCATGAACGGCACGTTCCGCCTCGGCGCGACCCTCGTCATGCTGGCCCGGTTCACCGGTCCGGCCGCGCTCGAGCTGATGGTGCGCGAGGGCGTCGACGTGTTCCACGGCGTGCCCACCATGTACCTGGCGCTGCTGGACGCGGCGGCCGCCGTGGCCGAGCTGCCCCGCCTGCGACTGTGCATCTCCGGCGGGGCCTCCCTGCCCGTGTCCGTCCTGGAACGGTTCAACGCCGCGTTCTCCACGTCGATCTTCGAGGGGTACGGCCTGTCGGAGACCTCCCCGACCGCCACCACCAACCAGCCGCACTTCGGCACCCGCGCCGGCACCGTCGGCCACGCGATCTGGGGCGTGGAGGTGGAGATCGCCCGCCCGGAGCTCGACGACCAGATAGAGCTGCTGGGGGCGGGCGAGCTGGGCGAGATCGTCATCCGCGGGCACAACGTCTTCGCCGGGTACCTCGGCCGGCCCGAGGACACCGCCCTGGCGGTCGTCGACGGGTGGTTCCGCTCCGGCGACCTCGGCACCAAGGACGCGGCCGGGTTCGTCACGATCGTCGACCGCAAGAAGGACATCGTCATCCGCGGCGGGTTCAACGTGTACCCGCGGGAGGTCGAGGAGGTCCTGGCCCGCCACCCCGGCGTCGGGCAGGTCGCGGTGATCGGCGTGCCCGACCCGGTGCACGGCGAGGAGATCTGCGCCGTGGTCGTCGCGGCGTCGCCGTCCGCGCCGCTGTCCGCCGAGGAGCTCATCGCCTGGTCGAAGGAGCACCTGGGGCGGCACAAGTACCCACGTCAGGTCAGGTTCGTCGACTCGTTGCCGCTAGGGCCGAGCCACAAGGTCCTCAAGCGGGAGCTGCGCCGGGCCGTCGTGTCATCCCGACCCCCTTCCATTGGTGTTACCGAGGCGTAACACTGGCGACATGGTTAGTGCATTGACCGTGCAGAAAGTTTCGTTGCGAGGCCGCGACGCCGACCGTGCCGCCATCGCGACCCTGCTCGCCGCCGCCGCCGAGGGGCACGGGGGAGCCCTGGTCGTCGCCGGCCCGGTCGGCATCGGCAGGTCCGCCCTGCTCGCCGCCGCCGTCCCGGCTTCGGGCCCGGCCGCTGTCCCGGCCGCTGCCGCGGCCTCGGCTGCGGCCGTCGAGCTGAGCGTGGCCGGGTGCCCGGCGGAGACGGGGCTGCCGTACGCCGGGCTGCACCGGCTGCTCGCCGGGGCGCTGCCGTTCCCGCGGCCCGGCTGCCACGACGGCGCGGCGCCGGACCGGCTGACCGCGGGGCTGGCCACCCTCGCCGCCCTGCGTGCCCTGGGCGGCAAGGCCCGCGGGCCGGTGGTGTGCCGGATCGACGACGCGCAGTGGCTGGACCGGCCGTCGCTGGACGCGCTCGCCCTGGCCGCCCGGCGGGCCGGCGGCGACCGGATCGCGCTGCTGTTCGCGCTGCGGGACACGCCGGGGTGCGCCGGCAGTGAGGCGTCGCTGGCCGGCCTGCCGTACCGGCGGCTCGCGCCCCTGGACCTGCGCGACAGCCGCGACCTGCTCACCGACGCCGTGCCGGACCTCGCCGGCGACGTCGCAGGGGTCCTGGCGGGCATGGCGGGCGGGAACCCGCGCGCCCTGGTCGAGCTCGCCGGCGCGCTGCACGCCGAGCAGCGCCGCGGCCAGGCCGCGCCGCCCGACACGCTGCCGCGGGACAGCCCGCTGCGCCGGGAGTACCGGGCCGTGCTGCGCGCGCTGCCGGACGCGACCCGCCGCGTCCTGCTGCTCGCCGCGACCGCTGCCCTGACCGCGGCACGGTCACCCGACGGCCGGCCCGGCTGCGACGTGGCGGTGCTCCTCGCCGCCGGGCACCAGCCGGCCGACCTCGCCGCCGCCGAACGGGCCGACCTCGTCCACGTCGATGACGGCCAGGTCCGGTTCGTGCCGCCGCTGTTCGCCCCCGTCCTGTACGCCGAGGCCGCCCTCGGCGAGCGGCACGCCGCGCACCGCCTCCTCGCCGGCCTGCCGTCGGGAGAGCCCGGCGCGACCCTGACCGCCGCCCTGCACCTGGCCGCGGTCGCTGACGGCCCGGACGACGCCCTCGCCGGCGTCCTCGCGGATGCCGCCGCCGACGTGCCGCCGGCGCTCGCCGCCACCGCGCTGCGCCACGCCGCCGCCCTCACCAGCGCGCCCGTCCTGGCCGCGTCCCGCACCCTCGCCGCGGCCCGGCTGGCGTGGCGTGGCGGCGAACCACACCAGGCGCGAATGCTCCTGCGGTCGGTGTTCGCCCCCGGCGTACCGGAGCATCTGCACGCCGAACGGGAACTGCTGCTCGGCGAGATCGACCTGCGCACCGGCGCGAGCGGCGGCGAGCAGCACACCCTCATCGCCGCCGCGGGCCGGCTCATCGCCCGGGACCGGCAGCGCAGCCTCGGCGCGCTCATGCTCGCCGGCGAGGCCCTGCTCGCGACCGGCCGGCACGACCAGTTCATCGCGCTCGCCGGCCGGGCCCTGCGGCTGCGCCGCCCCGACGACCCGATCGGCGCCGTCCTGCTGTTCGAGCACCTCACCGGGGTGTCGGCGCTCTTCTCCGGCGAGCCGTCCCGCGCCGTCGAGCCGATGCGGCGGGTCCTGCACCTCGCCGCCGCCGTCGACGACCCGCCGACGCTGGTCCGCGCGGCCGGCGCCGGCATCCTCATCGGCGAGGACCAGCAGGCGTACCGGCTGGCCGTGCGGGCCGCCAGGCTGGCCGGCGGCGCCGGCGACCGGGCCAGCGTGCCGCACGCCCTCGACCTCGCCGCGACGGCCGCGTTCGCGCTCGGCGACCTCGACCTCGCCGTCGCGACCGCCACCGAGGGCCAGCGCCTCGCCGCCGCCACCGGGCAGGACGCCGTCGCCGACAACTGCCGCGGCATGCTCGCCGTCGTGCTCGGCATGCTTGGCGACGGCCCGGCCAGCCAGGCGTGGGCCCGCCGCTGCCGGGCCCGGGCCGGTGTCGACGTCGACAGCCAGGCCCGCGCGATGTGTGTCTGGGCCGCGGCCCTGCTCGACGTCGCCGAGGGCCGGTACGCCGACGCCGCCGGCCGGCTGTGGGGCGTGATGCGCACCGCCGGCGGCCGCGGGCACCTCGGCGTGCAGATCCCCGCGACCCCGACACTGGTCGAGGCGGTCGCCCGCTGCGGCGACCGCGCCCCGGCCCGCCAGATCCTGTGGGCCTACGACCTGTGGGCCTCCAGCACCGCGAACCCGACGTGGCTGGCGCTGTCGGCGCGCTGCCACGCCCTGCTCGCCGACACCGAGGACGAGGCGGACGCCCGGTTCCGCGAGGCGATCCGGCTGCACCTGGCCGGCGACTCACCCTTCGCCCGGGCCCGCACCGAACTGCTCTACGGCGAGGAGCTGCGCCGCCGCCGCCACCCAGCCGCGGCCCGCGAACACCTGCGCCGCGCCCTGGCCACCTTCGAACAGTTCGGCGCGGCACCCTGGGCCCAGCGCACCGCCGCGGAGCTGCGCGCCGCCGGCGACCACGTCGCGCCGATGGTCGTCGAGGAGGCCCGGCCGGCCCTGACCGCGCAGCAGGCCCGCATCGCGGAGCTGGTGGCCGGCGGGGCCACCAACCGCGAGGTCGCCGAGGTGCTGTTCCTCAGCCCCCGTACCGTCGATCACCACCTGCGCAACATCTTCACCCGGCTCGGGGTGCGCTCCCGGACCGAACTGGCGAAGGTGGTGTCCTGACCTCGTTCGATTCAGCTGGCTTCGCTTGTTTCAGGTGCACCTGGCTTCGCTTGTTTCAGCTGCACATGACCTCGTCGAGCAGGCGCATGATCCGGGTGTCCAGTAGCGGCCGCAGCCCGTCGGGATCAGGAAGATGCCCAGCCCGTACCGGATGCCGGGCCGGATGTCCTGGAACGTCTCGGCGAGCACGGTGCGGTGCAACGCGGCCTGCTGGGCGGGCCGCAGCAGCCGCCCGTCCTGCAACGCCCGCCAGAACCGGGCGAGGTCCGCGGTGGTGCTCACCAGCCCACCGGCCGCGTCGGCCGCGGTCGCGTTGAACTCGGTGACGTCGATGAGCGCCGCACCGGGCGCGAACTGCTGGTAGGCGCGGGCGGCCCGCGGCGGCAGGCTCTCCTCGTCGCCGGGGAAGAACGTCCCCCGCATCCCGAGCGGCCCCTGATCCGCCGGCGCACCTGCTCCGCCCACGACTGCCCGGTCACCGCCTTGATGACCATCCCGGCGAGCACGTAGTTGGTGTTGGAGTAGTCCCAGTGCTTGCCTGGCGTGAACGCGGGCGGATGCCGCATCGCCATCGCGACGAGGTCCGCCGGCTCGTAGTGGTCGAACCGGTGCGCCAGGAACCCTTCCGCGGTCCCGAGCGCCGCCATGTCCTCGGTATAGTTGGCGATGCCGCTGGTGTGCTGCAACAGCTGCCGCACGGTGACCCGCCGCCCGTCGTTGCCGTTCCCCGACACGACACCGGGCAGCCACCGCTCGACGGTGTCGTCCAGCGCCAACCTGTGCTCCCCGACCAGCTGCAGCACCACCACCGACACGAACGTCTTGGTGTCACTGCCGATGCGGAACGCTCCGGCCGCCGGCATCGGCGCGCCGGTCGTACGGTCGGCGACCCCGCTGCGCGCTGCCGTGCCTTGCCACCCGACCGACACCTGCCCCTGAGTGCCGACCACCCCCAGGTCCCGCAGGTCGTCCAGCGCACTCTGCAATTGCTGCCCGGAGCCCCCTTCTGCGGCCACGGCGCTACTCGCGTCCACAGTGGACACCAGTAGCACCGCGGCAACCGCCGCCACCACGATGTGTGCCGTTCTTCCGTTCACGACGCCCCGCGTATTTGTGCGACTCCGTCCACGCTACGAAGTGCGTCGATTCCTGAACCAGCCCGCCAACCCGCCTGTCGATGGTGGTGCTGACCCCACGATCGGACTGGACACGGAAGTGTGCGGGTTCGAGAATGGAGGGGCGGCGCCTACCGGGGGGAGGCGGCACATGCCACGACCGTATTTCTCTTTGGAAGCACCGGATTCCGGGTCGACCACGCCTGTCGGGTCGATCGACTGGGACGCTCGTCTCGCCGCACAGACGGCCGAGTGGCAACGCCGCCGCGAGGCGAAGTTGCGGGTGAGGGCGGAGTTCGCCGAGGCCCGCGCACATGGCCTGGCAGCCCGCCACGCGACAAAACTGGCCCGCCTGCGCAGCACCCGAGCACTGGTGGAGACCCACACGCCGGAGCCTGCGGTTCGCCCCGCGCCTGCGGTGCCTGCGCCTGCGGTGCCCACGCCGCGAAGGCCTGCGCCTGCGGTGCCCACGCCTGCAATGCCCGCGCCACGAAGGCCGGCGTCTGTGGTGCCCGCGTCTGCGGTGTCCGCGCCGCGAAGGCCAACGCCTGCCATGCCCGCACCTGTGATGCCCGCGCCGCGACGGCCAGTGCCTGCGGTGCCTGCGTCTGCCGGGCCAACGCCGCGACAGCCGGTGCCTGCGGTGCCTGCGTCTGCGATTCCCGCGCCGCGAAGGCCAGCGTCAGCCGTGCCTGCGTCTACGATGCCCGCGCCGCGAAGACCAGCGTCAGCCGTGCCCACATCTGCGGTGCCTGAGACTGCGCGCCCCACTTCGCCATCGGTGATCTCGGCGCACGCATCCGCGGTCGTGCCCCCTGCGCCCGCGCTGCCGCCACCATCACCTACGCCGCCACCGCCACCGGCATCGCCAACGCCATCGCCATCGCCATCGCCATCGCTGCCACCGGCATCGCCAACGCTGCCATCGCCATTGCCATCGCCATTGCCATCGCCGCCGCCACCGCCGCCATCCGCACCGAAATTGCCATTGCCATTGCCATTGCCATTGCCATTGCCATCGCCACCGGCACCGGCACCGGCACCGCCACCGGCACCGCCACCGGCACCGGCACCGGCACCGGCATCGGCATCGGCATCGCCAACGGCACCGCCAACGGCACCGCCAACGGCACCGCCAACGGCGCCGTCGCCGCCTCGGCTGCCACTGGCACCGCCGCTGCTACCGGCGTCGCAGCTACCACCACTGCCACCGCCGCCGCCACTGGCAACGACGCTGGTGGCATCGCCGATGCCACCCGCACCGCCTTCGCCGCCACCGGCATCGCCTTCGCCATGGGCACCGCCACCAGCACCGCCACCAGCACCGCCGCCGTCGCCGCCGCCGGCAATGCCATCATCGGCATCGGCATCGGCATCGGAGGCGGCTGCGGGTTCGGCGGCGGCTTCGGCGACGGCTTTGGCCCAGGCGCCTGCGTCCGACGACGCGGCACACGTATCTGCGAACGTCGCGCCCGGCCGTTGCGGCGACACTCCGGGGCGGCCGCAACGACATCCCATGCCTGCCCGGCAACATCGGCATCGTCGAGACCCTGTGCACCGGGCCGATGTGGGGTTCGGTGCGTCACGACATGGACGGAGTGCGGCGGCGGGCACAGCGGTTGCGTATTCCCTGGCCGGTCCGCTCACCGCGGGCTTGCCGAGAGGGCCTCCGCGTGGCGGGTGCGGGACATTGCCATGGCGGTGCGGTCGGCCGTCGTGGTCATCGCGGTGCGGTCTTGCCGGTCCGGTGGCGAGTCCGTGCCGACGTCGGGCTGCGCCGCGGCATCGGTCCCGGTGAGATTCGGGCTCTCCGGCGGCCGCGAGACGACCCAACGCCGGGTAGCGCGGGTGTGTGCCGTTCCATGCCGGGTGGTGCGGGTTGTGCATCGTCCCCACGCCCGGTGGTGCGGGTTGCGTGCCGGTCCATGCCCGGTGGTGCCGCCCTCATGCCGGTAGTCCGGCCTCACGCCGGGTGGTGCGCCGCCTCCACCGCCCAATGGTCCGGCCTCATGCCCGGTGGCGTGCCGCGGCCCCACGCCCAGTGGTCCGTCCTCATGCCCGGTGGTGCCGCCCCCATGCTCAGTGGTCCACCCTCACGTCCGGTGGCGTGCCGCGGCCCCATGCCCAGTGGTCCGGCCTCATGTCCGGTGGTGTGACGTGGCCTCACGCCTGGTGGTCCGGCCTTATGTCCGCCCGGTCGCGGGCTGCGTCCCGCGACCAGGCTTGCCGTGCACCATGCCCGGGCGGCGGGTCGAGCCCCAATGCCTGGTGGTGCGGGGGCGGTTTGGCGTCGTGGTGCGGTGAGGGTGGCGGGCGACGACTACGTCGGTGGCGGTGTCGGGGAGCGGGGCGCAGGCGATTCCACCGATGCGCGAAAGGGGGTGCGGTCGGCAGGCTCTTCAGGTGCGGTCCCGCCTGGTCGTACCCCTGTTGTCCCGCTGAACGGAGATCCTATGCGTCGGATTCTCGTGCTTCTGCTGGCCTGCGCTGCGTTTGTCCATGGTTACACTGGCAGTGCGTCGAACTGGGTGACTGCGCAGTCGGTGTTCCGGGCCGCTGGGTATGGCAGCAGCGAGCTGTTCGCGTACGAGTACAACTCCTACGGCAGCAACATTGCCAACGCGCAGGGGCTGGCGAGCTTCGTGTCGCGGGTGAAGGCGCCGACCGGTGCGTCGCAGGTGGACATCGTCAACCATTCGATGGGTGGCCTTGTCAGTCTCTGGTATCTCAAGCAGCTGCGCGGCACCGCCAACGTCGCGCACCTCGCCTCACTGGCCGGGGCGAACCACGGCACCACGTCAGCCGGTGCGTGTCTCATCTTCGTGACGTGCCAGCAGATGTATCCGGGGTCGCTGTTCATCGCCACGCTGTCCGCCGGGGACGAGACGCCCGGCACCGTCGCCTACCGGACCTGGTATTCGCCGTGCGACGGGGTGATCCTGCCCTACACGAGCACGGTCCTCAGTGGCGCCACCAACACCTACGTGGCGTGCGAGAACCATCTTACCTACCTCACCGACACGTCGATCCTGTCCCAGGTGCGGGCGTTCGTCTCGGGCTGACGACCGTCGCGCCGCACAGTCCACGGTCCGGGTGCGCACAGCGAGGTGCGCGCCCGGACTGTGTGCAGTCGTGCAACCAGGGTGCTGCAATCAGACGGCGCCAGGGGTCAACCGTGCCGCCCTCTGGCGGGTGTTGCTACCAGTGGACGCCGGAGGGAGCACGGGGTTGGCCGAGGACGACGGGTTCGAGGAGTTCTACCGGGGGACCCGCCAACGGGTCATGACGTTTCTGTACGCGATGTGCGGCGACCGAGCCGACGCGCAGGACGCCGCGCAGGAAGCGTACGTCCGGGCGTGGCAGCGGTGGTCGACGATCGCGGGGTACGACGACCCGGAGGCGTGGGTCCGCACCGTCGGGTACCGGCTGTGCGCCAGCCGCTGGCGCAAGGCCCGCAACGCGATCGTCGCGCACCGCCGGCACGGCACCGGGCCGGCGGCCGAACCGCCGAGTGAGAACACAGTGGCGCTCGTGCGGGCGTTGCGGCAGTTGCCGCCGGCGGACCGCGAGGCGGTGGTGCTGCACCACCTGCTCGACCTGACGGTCGCCGACGTGGCGGCCCACACGGGCGTGCCCGCCAATACCGTCAAGACCCGGCTGGTCCGTGGTCGCAGGAGGCTCGCCGGGCTGCTCGGCACGGATCTCACGGGGGAGTACACCAATGCCTGACCCGCTGTTCCAGACCCTGTTCGACGACACCGAGACGGCACCGTGGGCGCCCGCCGGGGTCGTGCGCGACCTGGCTCGCCGCCGGACCCGCCGGGCCAGAGCCGGGGCGGTGGTCGGGGCGGCCCTCGCCGTCGCGCTGGTGGCCGGCGGCGTGGCGTTCGCAGGTCGCAGCCCAGCACCGAGCGTGGAGCCGGGCAAGTCCCGGGCAGCGAGCACGGAGCCGGGCAAGTCCTCAACGGCGAGTAAGTCCCCGATGGTGAGCACGGAACCCGGGAGGTCCCTGACCCCGCCGACGGGGACGCTCGGCGATGCCCTGTTCCTGACGCCCGCCGACGTCGACCCCGACTACCGGATCGCCCCGGCCGGGGAGCAGGACGACTGGACCTACGAGTTCAGCATGTCGCAGCTGCGCTGCGAGACAGGCGGCCAGATCGGTCAACTGGCCAGGCGGGACAGGTCGCTGGTCCGGGGCACGCCGCAGGACGGCAACGTCATGTCGCAGTACGTCGCCCGCTATCAACCCGGCGACGCCGCACGATACCTCCAGCAGGTCCGCGATCGGGTCGCGGCGTGCCGGCCCGGCGGCGGCAGGTCGATCACCGTCGGGGCGCAGCGGTTCACCGGGGAGGACGCGCTGCTGCTCGAGGTGAGCCTCGGTGACGGCGTCGCCCGTGCCTTGGTCCTGATCCGGCAGGGGGATCTGGTCACCCAGTACGAGGTCGTGTTCGATCGCGACGCCCAGGCGACGATGGTGACCGCCGGCCGGGCCGCCGAGCGGCTCTGCACCGACACCCCGGCCTGCTGAACACCCGTGCCGCCGGCGCCGTCATCGGCGGCGCCGGCCCGATCGGTTGCGTCCTGGCTGTGCAATACCTTGCCCGCCGCCAGGCGGCGGGCTACGGGACCGTCCTCTCGATCGCCGCCGCGCCCAGCTCCTCCAGCTTGCGGCGACTGCGCTCGATGTTCTTCGGGGTCGGGTCCCTGCCCTCGGCCACGGCCAGGTCCTCGGGGTCCCACGGCTGATCCGCGCCGGTGCGGACGTTGACCGCCCGCCCGCCCGGTTCGGCGGTCCGCGCGGCCGCGGGCACGCCGGAGATGATCGGGTCCTCGCTCATGAGCGGTGCTCCCATCTCTCGTGCTGGCTGGCGCAACCCCTACCCGCCCTCACCCGTCTCACACCGGCCGGCCATACCGACGGGAACCCGCAAGGAGGGGGCGGCCGGGACAGGGTCAGTCGGTGGGGCTGGTCAGGCAGAAGGGCTTGCCGGCGGGGTCGGTGTAGACGCGGTAGGTCTGGCCACGGGCGCCTGTGGCCGTGGCGCCCAGGGCCAGCGCCGCACCCTCGCCCGCGTCCAGGTCCTCCACCAGCACGTCGAGGTGGGCCTGCTGCGGATACGCCGGGTCCGGCCAGCGGGGCGCGGTGTAGCCGGTCACCTGCTGGAACATCACGGGCTGGGCGCCGTCCTCGCCGATCATGGCGATGCCGTCGGACTCATAGGTGACGGGCTTGCCGAGCAGCTCGGAGTAGAAGGCGCTGAGCGTCTTCGCGTCGGGGCAGTCCAGCATCACGCCCATGAGCGTGGTGTTCGGGTCGTCGGCCTTCAGGCACAGGTCGAACGGGTGGCCGGCGGGGTCGGCGACCGTATACCAGGTGTCGCTCTTGTTCAGCAGGGTCCCGCCCAGGTCGACGGCGCGGGTGAGGGCGGCGTCGAGGTCGGGGACGCGCAGGTCGAGGTGGGCCTGCTGGGGGCGCTCCTGCCCGGGCCACCGCGGCGGGCGGTGGTCGGCCACCGCCTGCAGGCCGATCTGCCAGCCGTCGGGTGTGTCGAGGGTGATCCAGGCGCCGTCCGCGCTGGACTCGGCCCAGCCGGCCAGGCCACGGTAGAACGCCGACAGTGCCGCGATGTCGGCCGCGTCGAACACGACCATCTCCAACTTCCCAACCATGCGACCCATTCTGCCGACCAGGTACGACAAAACCGCGCGACCGGGTGAACTGGGGTTGCGAGCATCCGGGAGCGTGGCACGATGCGAGGCAGGGAGGTGCGGCATGAGCGGCGTGCGAGTGCTGGTCGGGACGCGCAAGGGCCTGTTCATCCTGACCGCGGACGGGGACCGCCAGGACTGGAAGGTGGACGGACCGCACTTCGGCGGCTGGGAGATCTACCACGTCAACGGCTCGCCGGCCGACCCCGACCGGCTGTATGCGTCGCAGTCCGGCGGCTGGTTCGGTCAGCTGATCCAGCGTTCCGACAACGGCGGCGACACCTGGGAGCCGGTCGGCAACGACTTCTCCTATGAGGGCGCGGTCGGCGACCATCTCTGGTACGACGGGACGCCCCGCCCGTGGGAGTTCAAACGGATCTGGCACCTGGAGCCGTCCCGGGACGACCCCGACACGGTGTATGCGGGTGCGGAGGACGCGGCACTGTTCCGCTCCACGGACGGCGGGCGCGAGTGGCAGGAGCTGACCGGCCTGCGCACGCATGCGTCAGGGCCGAAGTGGCAGCCCGGCGCCGGCGGCATGTGCCTGCACACGATCATTCTCGACCCGGTGCGCAAGGACCGGATCTTCGTGGCGATCTCGGCGGCCGGGGCGTTCCGCTCCGACGATGCCGGCGGCACGTGGCAGCCGATCAACCAGGGTCTCGTGTCGGGGCAGATCCCGGACCCGGACGCGGAGGTCGGGCACTGCGTGCACCGGCTCGCCATGCACCCGTCCCGCCCTGACACGCTGTTCATGCAGAAGCACTGGGACGTCATGCGCACCGACGACGCCGGCGGCTCGTGGCGGGAGATCAGCGGGGACCTGCCGACGGACTTCGGCTTCCCGATCGCCGTGCACGCGCACGAGCCGGAGACGGTCTACGTGGTGCCGATCAAGAGCGACTCGGAGCACTACGTGCCGGACGGGCGCCTGCGGGTCTACCGCAGCCGCACCGGTGGTGACCAGTGGCAGCCGCTGACGGAAGGGTTGCCGCAGTCCGACTGCTACGTCAACGTGCTGCGCGACGCGATGGCGGTCGACACGCTCGACGAGTGCGGCATCTACTTCGGCACCAGCGGCGGTCAGGTGTACGTCTCTGCCGACGCCGGCGACAGCTGGACGGCGATCGTGCGGGACCTGCCGGCGGTGCTGTCGGTGGAGGTGCAGACGCTGCCATGATCCGCGTCGTGCTTCCCGCGCACCTGCGGCAGCTGGCGCAGGTCACCGGCGAGGTGCAGTTCGACCTCACCGGCCCGGTGACCCAGCGCCTGGTGCTGGACGCGCTCGAGGACCGCTACCCGATGCTGCGCGGCACCATCCGCGACCGGGCCAGCGGGCAGCGGCGGGCCTTCGTACGGCTGTACGGCTGCGAGGAGGACCTCTCCAACGACTCCCCGGACGAGCCACTGCCGGAGCGGGTCGCCAGCGGCGCCGAGCCGCTGCTGATCATCGGCGCGATGGCGGGCGGCTGACCAGGAGACGGTATTCGGCCGGCAGCTGCGCGAGCGCGTGCTGGACGTGGGTGCCGGACACGGCCTGCCCGAGCGTGGTCAGGACGGCGCGCGTACCGCGGGTGACCTCGGCCTCGTTGAGCCCGGTGCGTTCGCTGACCTGGCGGACGAACTCCCGCAGCGGCACCGGACGCGCGCCGCCGGAGCGCTCCGGCAGGCTCTGCGCGAGGCCGGAGGGCAGGTCGAGCGCCAGGTCGCGCACCTCACCGCCGCTGAGCTGGTTGCCCAGCGCCTCCAGGGTGGCGCGGGTGAGGTCGGCGGCCTCCTCCTTGCTCAGCCCGGCCTGCTCCGCGACCGCCGCGGCGAACGCGCGTTCCTCCATGTGAGAGCCCCCAACTGTCGCTTGAACCGGCACACCCATCGTCGCGGGACACGGGCGTGTCCCCGTCGCTCGCGCGGGGTGACCGCACGGGCGACGGGGACACGAGGAAGAGCAGATCAGCAGGCGTTGGTACGGAAGCTCGACACCGCGGCACCGGAGAATCCGCAGGTGAAGGGCGTGAAGCGGGCGTCCTGGTTCAGCCAGCGCTTGAACCAGGAGACCAGCGCGCGGGACGTGGTGGCGTTCGACGACTGCGGGAAGAAGTGGCTCGCCCCGGTCAGCTCGACGTACGTCTTCGGCCCCGCCAGGCTGTTGTAGAACGGCACCGAGTGCGAGGAGACCGGCGCGATGGTGTCGGCCTGCCCGCCCACGATCAGGACCGGCTCGCTGACGTTGTTCCAGGTCTTGTCGCTGTTCCAAGGTGCGAGCGGCACCCCGGCCTTGACCAGCCCACTGGTGTCGGCGGCGAGCGCCTCCAGGGTGCCGCCACCGCCCATCGAGTGGCCGGCCACGCCGCGGCGGCTGCCGTCGACGCGGGACCGCACGGCGGTGGGGGAGGAGCTGACCGCCCAGTTCAGCGCGGCGAGGAGCTGGCTGCCGCGGCTGCCGGGCTGGTCGTAGATGCTGTTCGTCTCGATGCCGACGACCACGAAGCCCCACGAGGACAGGCGCGGGCCGATCCAGGAGAGGCTCGACCAGGTGGCGGTGAAGCCGGGCGAGATGGCGATCACCGGGTAGGTGCCGGTGGCCGTCGGGTAGTACACCCGGCCGCCGCCGAAGCCGGTGACCAGGCTGGAGATGCTGGCGGACGTGGTCGCGAAGCTGCCGTTGCCGGTGATGTTGGCGGCGGTGGGTGCCTGGCCGATCTCGTCAGCGAGCGCCGGGGTGGCGACCGCGGCGACCCCGCCGCCCATGAGCGTGAGGACGACGGCCAGCCTGAGCAGGATTGTTCGCAACGCTGCACTCCTCTCGAAACACCTTCGTAACTTCGATGGGTGTCAGTGTGTGCAGGTCGTGGCCCGTGCCGTATCGGCGAAATCACCAGTGTTCGGCGTTGAACACGCGTTCAGCGGGCCCGCCGGTATCGTTCCGGCATGATCAGCGTCGGGGCCGCCGTCGACGCGCTGGTGGTCGTGTCCGTGCTCGTCGGCGTGCCGCTGACCTGGAAGTCCGGGCCTCGGCAGACGCAGGCCGCCCGCGGCCCGGGGTTCTGGCTCGGGGCCGTCACCGCCGCGATCTATCTCAATCAGCTGCTGTTCACGGTGTACGTCCTGCGCGTCCGCCGCGGTGACCCGTCCTTCATCGCGCGGTACCTCCCGCCGGGCTGGTTCGACCTCGCCGACGGCGGCGCGATGCGGGCCGTCGCGGCCGCGTTCCCCGCGCCGGACCTCCTCGAGGTGAGCGTGCTGCGGGTCCAGGCGCTGCTCGAACTGCCGTTCGTGATCCTCGCCTACCTGTGCGTGTGCCGCTGGCTCGACCCGGCCCGCGCCCGGGTCCTCACCGCCCCCGCGGTGCTGTGGGCCGCGTGCGTCGCATACTCGGTCGTGTTCGGCCTGGTCGAGTGGGGGCTGCGCAACCCGTACACGACCGATGACCTGATCCTGCGGGCCGTGTCCTGCGTCGCGACCGCGGCCCTCGCCGGCCGGTGCGACCTGCGCTCCACGAAACCGCAGTCCGGGGTGGACGTGCTGCTCGCCGTCGGGTCCGCCGCGGCACTCGGCGTGCTGGTGCTGGTGGTGTACGACACCGCCCTGCTCTACAACCTGGGCCACGTCCCGCGCCTCGTGCCGGTCGCGGCGGTGGCGGCCGCCGCCCTGGCCGCGGCGAGACTGGTCGCCCGCCGCCGGGCCGCCACGCCCCGCGAGGCCGGCGCCGGGGTGCGCACCGTCTCGGCCGGGCTGGCCTGGTTCGCGGCGCTGTTCTTCGTGCCGGCGCTGCCCGTCCGGTACGCCATGGACCTCGGCACCCCGTGGCTGACCGTCGCCGGCGCCGCGGCCGTGGCGGTGACGGCCGCCGCGCTGACCGTGCGGGACGTCACCGCCGGGCTCGGCCGGACCCGCCGCGCGGTCGGCCTGTGGCTGGCGCAGGTGTCGGCCGCCACGGCCGCTGGGCTGGCCGCCGCGAGCGCCGCGCTGCTCCCGCCACCGACCTACCCGGAGGTACGGATCCTGCTGGCCGCGGCGCTGTTCCTCACCACCGCGACGGCCGTCCTCGCCGCCACCGACGCCCTCCTGCGCCGCGAACCGTGGCGCGTCGCACACCCGCTGTAGTGCGCCGAATCATCGTGCACAGATAGTGCCGAAAGCTCGGCGGTCAGGTGTATGGTCTGCGCACGCAAAGGCGCGTCGCAGGAGGCCGTCATGGTGTTCAAAGTGGACGTTCCGCCCGACCTGGTCCAAGGCGACGCCGACGAGGGCTACGGGCCGGTGGCCGACGCGTTCCGCCGCAACTTCGCCGAGCGCGGCGAGATCGGGGCGGCCTGCGCCGTCTACCGCGACGGGCGCAAGGTCGTCGACCTGTGGGGCGGCTACCGCGACGGCCGCACCAGGAAACCGTGGCAGCGGGACACGCTCGTCACCGTGTTCTCCACCACCAAGGGCGTGTCCGGGCTGGCGATCGCGGTCGCGCACTCCCGCGGCTGGATCGACTACGACGCGACCGTCGCCACGTACTGGCCCGAGTTCGCCCGCAACGGCAAGGACGCGGTGACGGTCCGGCAGCTGCTCGCGCACCAGGCGGGGCTCGCCGCGATCGACCGGCCGCTCACCGTCGCCGACCTGGCCGACCTCGACGTGGTCGCCGACGCACTCGCCGACCAGCGCCCGGCGTGGGAGCCGGGGACCCGGCACGGGTATCACGCGATCTCGCTCGGCTGGTACGAGGGTGAGCTCCTGCGCCGCGTCGACCCGGCGAAGCGGTCGCTCGGCCGGTTCTTCGCCGAGGAGATCGCCGCGCCGCTCGGCGCCCCGGAGGGGGACACGACCGGCGACGGGATGGAGTTCCACGTCGGCGTGCCCGACACGGTCGATCCGGACCGGATCGCGTTCATCCACGGGTACAAGCCGGCGGAGCTGCTGCTGCACCTGGGCACCATGCCGCGCGGGTTCGTGTTCGGGTTCCTCAACCCGCGCAGCGTCACCGCCCGCTCATTCGCCAACCCGAAGGTGCTGTCCGAGACCGGCAACTACAACCTGCCGGAGGTGCGGCGCCTCGAGCTGCCCGCCGCCAACGGCACCGGTGAGGTCCGCGCCATCGCCCGGGCCTACGGCGACGCGGCCACCGGCGGCGGCACGCTGCGGCTCGCACCGGCCACGCTGGACGCGCTGCGCCGCCCGGCCGAGCCGCCGAGCGGCGGGCTGCAGGACGTGGTGCTGCGGGTGCCGACCATCTTCTCGCTCGGCTACGTCAAGCCGTTCCCCCGACTGCGCTTCGGCGCGGCCGGCAACGAGGCGTTCGGCACGCCCGGCGCGGGCGGGTCGTTCGGGTTCGCGGATCCGGAGACCGGCGTCGGCTTCGCGTATGCTATGAACCGCGCCGGGTTCCACCTCTGGGACGACCCGCGGGAGCTGGCGCTGCGGGAGGCGTTGTATCGCACGGTGCTCGGGGAGCGGACCCAGCGGCCCGATCCCCGCTGACGGTCAGGCGCGCAGCTGCGCGACCAGGGCGACATACTGGCGCTGCGCGTCCTCCTGGGAGGTGCCCGCGAGGGCCTTCCAGGCGTCGTACTTCGCGCGGCCGGTCAGGTCGAAGACGCCGGGGCGCTTGCTGTCGGTGTCGCCGTGGGTGCCCTGCTTGTACAGGGCGTACAACCGCAGCAGCACGTCGTTGCCGGGACGCTGGTCGAGCTGCTTGACGTCGATCTGGGCCTGCTCGAACTCCGCGCTGAGGGACATGCCCCGCAGACTAGCGCCTCAGGCGGAGGTGATCGTGGAGGTGAGGGGGTGTTCCTCGACGAGTGACTCGGGCGCGGACAGCTGCCATGCCTCGTAGAGCAGCTCGCCGAGCTCGTCGGCCTCGATCCGCTCCAGGTAGACCACGACCCAGCCGAACCCGCCGGACGTGAACTGGATCTCGAACACGTCGGGCCGCTCGGCGACCAGGGCGATCTGCTCGGAGATCGTCTGCTTCAGCCCGGTGGTGTGGGTGCGGGGCCAGTAGTAGCCGAACCGCTTGCCGTGCACGCTGAACGCCGTGTAGTCCGCGGCGTGCGCCCGCTCGACCTCGGCCAGGCCGCCCACCATTGCCAGGAACTGCGCGTCCGGTACCCCCACGCCGAGCATTGTCGCGCACCGGCAGGTCCCATGGAAGTTTCATGCCCCCGCCTGGCCGCACGGGGCGGCCGGTTGACACGTCGATCGGTTGTTCGTAACTTCGCTGTCGAAGCGCTTCGACACCGTTCTGCGCGCACCGGCCAGCCTTCGGTGAAATGACCGTCCAGCAGATGGAGCGTGCATGAAGTTCAGCGACGGGTACTGGCAGCTGCGCGACGGGGTGCACCCGCTGTACCCCGTGCACGTCCGCGACGTGGCCGTCGGCGCGAACAGCCTGTCGGTGTACGCGCCGACCCGGCGGGTCACCGGCCGGGGCGACACCCTCAACACGCCCCTCATCACCGTGGACTGCACCACCCCCGCGCCCGACGTGATCGCGGTGCGGGTCAGCCGGCACACCGGCGGGCGGGCCCGGGGACCCCGGTTCCGCATCGACGCCGACCCGGCCGCCGACGCCAAGGTGACCCGCGACGAGGAGTCCGTCACGTTCACCGCCGGCGCGCTCAGCGCCCGGTTCTCCCTCGGCGAGCAGTGGCGCCTCGACTTCCTCGCCGAGGGCCGGATCCTCACCACCAGCGCGCCGAAGGCCCTCGCCGCGCTGCGCACCGGCGACGGGCACTACCTGCGCGAACAGCTGAACCTCGGAGTCGGTGAGCTGGTGTACGGCCTGGGCGAGCGCTTCGGGCCGGTGGTCAAGAACGGCCAGACGGTCGACGTCTGGAACGCCGACGGCGGCACCAGCAGCGAGCAGGCGTACAAGAACGTGCCGTTCTACCTGACCAGCGCCGGCTACGGCGTCTTCGTCGACGACCCGGGCCCGGTGTCGTTCGAGGTCGGCTCCGAGGCCGTGTCGCGGGTGCAGTTCAGCGTCCCCGGCCAGGTCCTGTCGTACCTGGTCATCTACGGGCCGACGCCGCGGGACGTGCTGCGCAAGTACACGGCGCTGACCGGCCGCCCGGCGCTGCCGCCCGCCTGGTCGTTCGGGCTGTGGCTGTCCACGTCGTTCACCACGTCCTACGACGAGGCGACCGTGACGTCCATTGTGGACGGCATGGCGGAGCGGGGGCTGCCGCTGTCGGTGTTCCACTTCGACACGTTCTGGATGCGCGAGTTCCACTGGTGCGACTTCGAGTGGGACCCGGTGACCTTCCCCGACCCGGCCGGGATGCTGGCCCGGCTCAAGGCGAAGGGGCTGCGCATCTGCCTGTGGATCAACCCGTACATCGCGCAGCGCTCCGCGCTGTTCGCCGAAGGCGCCGCGCTGGGCTACCTGGTCCGCCGGGCCGACGGCGACGTGTGGCAGTGGGACCAGTGGCAGGCCGGGATGGGTCTGGTCGACTTCACCAATCCCGGGGCGCGGCAATGGTTCCAGGACAAGCTGCGCGGCCTGCTCGACCTCGGCGTCGACTGCTTCAAGTCCGACTTCGGCGAGCGGATCCCCACCGACGTCGTCTGGGCCGACGGCGCCGATCCGCTGCGGATGCACAACTACTACACGCACCTGTACAACGAGGCGGTCTTCGACGTGCTGCGCGAGCACCGCGGCGACGGCGAGGCGGTCCTGTTCGCCCGGTCGGCGACCGCCGGCGGGCAGCAGTTCCCGGTCCACTGGGGCGGCGACTGCGCCTCCACGTTCGAGTCGATGGCGGAGAGCCTCCGCGGCGGGCTGTCCCTGGCCTGGTCCGGGTTCGGGTTCTGGAGCCACGACATCGGCGGCTTCGAAGGTACCCCCGACCCTGCGGTGTTCACCCGGTGGATCCCGTTCGGGCTGCTGTCCTCGCACAGCCGCCTGCACGGCAACGAGTCCTACCGGGTGCCGTGGCACTTCGGCGACGACGCGGTCGCCGTGCTGCGCGAGTACACCCGGCTCAAGGCGCGGCTGATGCCCTACCTGTACGGCGCCGCCGTCACCGCACACCGGGAGGGCCTGCCGGTGCTGCGGCCCATGGCCCTGGAGTTCCCCGACGACCCCGCCTGCGCCCACCTGGACCGGCAGTACATGTTGGGCGGCGGCATCCTCGTCGCGCCGGTGTTCAGCGTCGGCGGCGACGTCACCTTCTACCTGCCGGCGGGGCGGTGGACCGACCTGCGCGGCGGGGAGGTGCTGACCGGACCGGGCTGGATCCGGCGCCGGTACGGGATCGGCGACCTGCCGGTGCTGGTCCGGCCCGGTTCGGTCGTGCCGCTCGGCGCACGCGACGACCGCCCCGACTACCCATACGCCGACGGCGTCACCCTGCGGGTCTACGAGTTGCCCGACGGCGCGGGCACGACCGTGGACATCCCTTCACCGCAGGGCCGGCCGGGTGCCACCTTCACGGTGCGCCGGGCCGGGACGACCGTCGAGGTGCGCCGCGACTACGGGAGCGCGGCGCCCTGGCGGGTGCAGCTGGTCGGCATCACGACGGTGGCGGCCGTCGATGCCGGCCGGCTCACTCCCTCCCCGGCCGCCGACCCCGGCGGCGTCCTCATCGACGCGGACGCCGACGCCCACCAAGTGACCGTGCACCTCCACTGACGTCCGGAGGCACCGCATGTCCGTGATGGCGTCGTACAACCTGATCAACGGGCGGCCGGCGACGGTCAGCCCCGACCTCGACCTGCTGCGGACCTGGACGGACCGGCCGTTGGTCAACCCCGCCGCCACCATCGCCGCCATCCACGACGCCCTTGACCAGGGGCTGCTGACCCCCGCCGACATCGACGACACCGTCAAGCAGGACCTGGCGCTGCGCTTCCACCTCGGCGAGTTCGACCCGGACGGCGGGGTCACCGCCGACGAGGCCGCGAACGCCCGCCTGGCCCGCGAGGCGGCCGCCGAGTCGATGGTGCTGCTGAAGAACACCGGGGTGCTGCCGCTGCGCGGCCCGACGAAGGTCGCCGTGCTCGGCCCGCTCGCCGACACCGTCCACAGCGACCGGTACGGCGGGAACGCGCCCTACCAGGTGACCCCGCGGCAGGGGATCGCCGAACGGGTCGGTGACGTCGCGTTCAGCGAGGGCGTCGACCGGATCGCGCTGCGGCAGACCGGCACCGGCCGCTACCTGACCGGCGGCGCCGGGCCGGCCGGCGCGCCGATCAGGGTGTTTGGTGGCGCCGCCGGCACCGCCGCCCAGTTCGACGTCTTCGACTGGGGCAACGGGGTGGTGACCCTGCGCAGCGCCGCCAACGGCCGCACCGTCGGCTACAACTGGTTCGGGTTCGTCAACGACCAGGCCCAGCCGAACGGCTGGTTCGTCCAGCAGCAGCTCAAGCTCGAACGGCGGGCCGACGGCAACACGGTCATCCGCTACGCCGGCTACGAGGCCGCCTACGACCGGGCGCTGTCGTTGCGCACCCCGTACCTGGTCGTGCAGGCCGACGGCACGCTGAACCTGGGCGCCGCCACGGCACAGGAGGCGACCCCGTTCACCCGCGAGGTCATCAGCAGCGGCGTCGACACCGCCGTCGCCGCCGCGACCGGCGCCGACGCGGCGGTCGTCGTGGTGGGCAGCATGCCGTTCGTCAACGGCCGCGAGGACCACGACCGGCCCGACCGCAACCTCGCCGAGGGGCAGGCCGCGCTGGTCCGCGCGGTCAAGGCGGCCAACCCGAACACGGTCGTGGTGGTGGAGAACAGCTACCCGACGGCGCTGAACTGGGAACAGGCGAACGTGCCGGCGTTGCTGTGGACCAGCCACGGCGGGCAGGAGACCGGGCACGCCCTCGCCGACGTGCTCTTCGGCGACCCGCTCCACCCGATCGGGCCCGGGCCGTCGTACACCTCGTTCCGCTACGGGACGCTGCGCACCGGCGCGTCCACTGTGGACCAGCGGGGCACCGTCAGGGTCGGCGTCGACGTCACCAACACCGGCGCCCGCGCCGGCGACGAGGTCGTCCAGCTGTACACGCACCAGCGCACGTCACGGGTCGAGCAGCCGGTCAAGGCGCTGCGCGGCTTCCAGCGGGTCCGCCTGGAGCCCGGGCAGACGAAACGGGTGATGTTCACCCTCGCCGGCTCCGACCTGCGGTTCTGGGACGTCACCCGGGACCGGTGGGTGGTCGAGGACGCGACCCACGACCTGCTCGTCGGCGCGTCGTCGGCGGACATCCGGGCCACCGGGCAGCTGCGGGTCCGCGGGGAGACGATCCCGCCGCGCGACTTGCGGCGCACCACCCGGGCGGAGCACTTCGACGGGAACCGGGGCACGACGCTGCTGGACGAGGCGAAGGCGGGCGGCACGTCGGTTGCGGCGACCGCCGCCGGGCAGTGGGTCCGCTACACCGACGCGGACCTGGGACGCGGCCCGGCGGCCTTCACGGGGCGCTTCGCCAACGCCGGCGCGGCGACCACGGTCCAGGTGCGCCTCGACGACCCGGTCCGTGGCCCGCTCCTGGCCACGCTCGCGGTGCCACCCACAGGCGACGGGTACGCGTACACGACCGTCACCGCCGCCCTGGCGAGGATACCGGGCCGGCACGACGTGTACCTGGTGTTCGGCGGCCCGGTGCGCCTGGCCACGTTCACGGTGTCGTAGCAGGGCTTTGCTCAGGGTGTGAGGTCAGCGCCGCCGCGACCCGGATCGGGTGTTCCGGGCCGCGGCGGCGCTGTCGCGCACCGTCAACGCCGGCGCCAGCAGCGTCGCCTCCGGCACCGCCCGGCCGTCGAGCTTCGCCATGAGCAGGTCGACCGCGCGCCGCCCCACCTCCTCCGCCGGGATGGCCACCGACGTCAGCCGCGGCTTGCCACGCTCGGCGACCTCATCGGGGCAGATCGCCACCACCGACACGTCCCGCGGCACGCGCAGGCCGAGCGCGGCGAACGCGTCCAGCAGCGGCGGCACCGTCGGCTCGTTGTGCACGACCACACCGGTCAGGTCCGGGTGGTCGCGCAGCAGCCCCGTCACCGTCGCGAGGACCGCGTCCGGGGTCGGCTCGCACGGCACCGTGGTGCCCCGCAGCCCGCGCCGCTGCAGCGCCCCGTCGAACCCGGCGGCGGTGCGGCTGGCGAAGCCGAGCTCCCGTTCGTACACCTCCGGGGGTGAGCCGACCAGGGCGACGCATTGGTGGCCGAGGTCGGCGAGGTGGTCGACGCAGGCCGCTCCGGCCGCTGCGAAGTCCAGGTCGATGCAGGTCAGCCCGGCGGCGTCGGCGGGGAACCCGATGAGCACCGACGGCCGGCCGAGGCTGCGCAGCCGCGGCAGCCGCCGGTCGTGCAGCTCGACGTCCATCACGATGAGCGCGTCGGCGAGGGAGCTGGCGGCGACCCGTTCCAGGCCCTGCTCGCCCTCGTCCTGGGTGAGCAGCAGCACGTCGTGGTCGAAGCGCCGGGCCGCGGTCACGACCGAGATCACGAACTGCATCAGCACCGGCACGTACAGCCCGGTGTACAGCGGCATGATGAGCGCGATGACGTTGGACCGGTTGCTGGCCAGGGCGCGGGCGCCGGCGTGCGGGTGGTAGCCGAGGACCTCGACCGCGGCGAGCACCCGCTGCCGGGTCTCCTCCGAGATCGTGCGCTTGCCGCTCAGGACATACGACACGGTGCTCGGGGACACCCCCGCCTGCCGCGCCACGTCACCGATCGTCGCCATGCCACCCTGCCCGTCGCCGCTCCTGCCGCCGTGCCCGGTCAACGACGTCCGGGCCACGGTCACGACAGTATGCGACGGCTGCGGCGCCGCGCTCCCGCGGACAGGAGCCCCGCGCCGCCCGCCGGCGCGCAGATCAGGGGCCGAACTCGACCCGGTTGAGGCGTGGTCGGCGCCGTCCGCGGGGGTCGGCAGCACGCCCGTGCCGCCGGTCGTGGACGCGTCGCCGTGGCCGTGGCTGTCGTGGCCGAGCACGAAACTTACCGTGACCCGCGAACAGTCGACGGGCCCGTCCTCGGGGTCGGTGACCGTGACGGCGAACGCCACCGCGTCACCCCAGTTGAAGAACGAGCCGGCGACCGTCGCGACGACGGCGACGGCCGGTGCGGTGTTGCCGACGGGCTGCAGATCCAATGGCTGCTCGACCCGGACCTCGACATGGCCACCCGGTTCGCCGTGTTCGTCGACATGATGCAGCGCTTTCTCGCACCACCCGCGTAGCCATGTCCTTTTTCGCACCGTGGTGCGGAAATTTCCGGACCGGACCATATTGACAATGATTAACGCATGTCATGCATTGCATTCAATGCATGAATCCCATTCATCCCCCTTGCGCGAACCCTCGATCCGACCACTTTCGGGTGCGACCATTCATTCCGCACTTCCGTGCCGGTATCGAAAAACGTTAGGCTGCCGGGCATTGCCGGACGTCCCTCATCCGTGCATGCGGATCGACGGGTAGCCATGCGAAAGGGGGAGTGACCATGAAGGCCGTGCGCTCGCTCTAAGGACGCAGAGACGTCGATACTGCGCCGGTGTCGTGCGGAAACGCGCCCGGCGCAGGCTTCTGCCCGATTCGACGAAAGAACTGGAAATCCCTGTGACAATGCGCATCACCGTGCCCTTCGAAGGGGAAGGCAGCGGGGTCGGGGAACTGACCTGGGGACAGTTCGCCGCGTGGCGGTCGATGCAGGTCGTCGAGGCCACCGAATGGGCCGGCGGCACGATGGCGCTGGACGCCGGCACGACCGTCCGGGACGTGGTCGCCACGCTCGGGTTCATCATGAGCCGGCACCAGTCGCTGCGGACCCGCCTGCTCGCCGCCGAAGACGGGCCGCCGAAGCAGGTCCTCGCCGCGTCCGGCGCGATCACGCTCGAGGTGTACGACGACGACGGCGACCCCGAACGCCTCGCGGGCACGATCCGGGCCCGGTACGAGGCGGCGCCGTGGGACCCGTACACCGACTGGCCGGTGCGGATGGCGGTCGTCGCCGACGCTGCGGACCCTGACCGCGCCCTGTGGTTCGTCGCCCTCTACTGCCACATGGTCATCGACGGCTACGGCTTCGAGGCGCTGATCGCCGACCTCGCCAACCTGGAGCCTGGCACGGGCCGCCACCTCGCCCCGGTCGGCGGCGTGCAACCCCTCGACCTCGCCGCCGCCCAGCAGGGCGCCTCCGCGCTGCGGCAGCACAACGCGTCGCTGCGGTACTGGGAGCGGCACCTGCGCGCGATCGAACCCCGCCGCTTCCCGGCAACGCTCACCCCCGAGCCCAAGCGGTGGTGCGAGGCGACCCTCACCTCACCCGCGACGCATCTCGCCCTGGCCGCCGTGGCCGAGCGCACCAAGGTGCACAGCGGCACGATCCTGCTCGCCGCGTACGCCGTCATGCTCGGCCGCCTGTCGGGCCAACCGGTCGGCGCGTTCCGGATCGTCGTGAGCAACCGCTTCCGGCCCGGGTTCGCCGAGTCGGTGAGCAACCTGGCCCAGGCCGGGCTCGCGGTCATCGACACCGGCGGCTGCACGTTCGACGAGGCGGTCGCGCGGACCTTCAAGAGCCAGCTCACCGCCGGGATGTACGCCTACTACCACCCCCGCGACCTGTGGGCGCTGGTCGAGCGGGTCGGCGCCGAACGCGGGGTGGAGCTCGACACGGGCTGCTACTTCAACGACCGCCGCCGCTCCGCCGCGCAGGCACCCACCCTCGAGGTACCCACGCCGGCGGCGATCACCGGCGCGCTGCCGCACAGCGCGCTGCGCTGGGGGCCGAGCTCCAACGAGTGGGACGCGACCTGCTTCCTGCACGTCGACGCCGCTGACGGCGCGGTCGAGCTCACCTGGCGGGTCGACACGGCGGCGGTCTCCCCGCAGATGCTGGAGACCTGCCTGCGCGGCATCGAGTCCCTCGTCGTGACCGCCGCCCTCGATCCGGCGGCGGCGACCCGCCCGACCGTGGACGCCGGCGTACCGGGCGGCTGAGAGGCGCGGTCAGCGGTGGCGGTCAGCGGCGGTGGCGGTCAGCGGCGGGCGAGCCAGGCGCGGAGGTTGGCGATCCACAGGGCGATCGCGCCGACAGCCAGCAGCGCCGCGACGGCGACGCGCCAGTGCCGGGTGACGGACTCGACCAGGGCCCAGCCGGCGATCAGGACCGCCGCGGTCATGATCCCGCGGCGCAGGAGCCGCAGCAGCCGGGACCGGGCCGCGGCCTCCACCGCGACGAGCACCGCCAGGAGGGCGACGACGGACCAGAACACGCCGAGCGGCGGCTTGAGCACGATCAGCGCGGCGCCGCCGAGCACCACCGACGCCGACGCCGCCGACCACAGCACCAGGAACCGGCGCCGGACGGCGGCACCGTGCGGCGGCGCCAGGCGGTGCAGCGGCCCCGCC
>NZ_JBFAPO010000010.1:0-121033 GCF_040676755.1 Dactylosporangium sp. NPDC049525
TACGCCTTGACGGTGTAGGTGTGGGTCGAGCCGGCCGCCAGCCCGGACACCGTGGCGGTGGTGCCGGTCACGGTCGCCCGCACGGTGCTGCCCTCGTAGACGCGGTAGCCGGTGACGGTACCCGTCGAAGCGTTCCACGCCAGAGAGAAACTGGTGTTGGTGGTCGCGGTCACCCGGAAGTTGCCCGGTGCGGACGGGGTTCCCGCCGGTGTGGTCGGCGGGGGTGTGGTCGGGCCGCCGCCACCGGTGCACGTGCCGAGATCCGTCCACAGCGCCGGCGTGGTGGACGGGGTCCAGCCGGCGCCCGGGTAGGCGGTGTGCGTCTGCAGCGCCCGGTAGGTGTGGCCCTGATACGTGACCTGGGTGCCCGCCGTGTAGGTGTTGCCTTCCGCCCAGACCGGGGCGGTGCAGGCGGCCTGGACGGCGGCGCTGCCGGCCTGTGCCTGGATCGTGGGCACGAGAACCATGGTCGTCACGATGGTCAGTGCCACGCCCGCTGCCAGTGCGAACTTACGACGTTGAGATCTCATTGAACTCCTCACCATCGATGGATCGATGGTGAGGAAGCTATCAGTTAACACTATTAAATGTAAGAGTCGGCAGCGTTAACGGGCCAACAGGCTCGTCCGCCGGTCAGGTGGGTGACAGGCCGGCGTCGGCGAAGACGTGCCGGGCCAGGGCGGAGCCGAGGAATGCCACGAACGCGTCCGCGCCGACGGTGTTGGGGCCGGTCGAGACCTTGATGGCGGTGTACTCGTCGGCGATGCGCAGCGCCTGGGCGAAGTCGAGGGCGCGCAGGTCGTTGCCGGCAGCGACGACGTCGGTGCGGTAGACGAGCGCGGCGTCGGCGGCACCGGTGCGGACCCGGGTCAGGGCGGCGGCCGGGTCCGGTTCGACGGAAACGGGGCGCACGTCGACGGCCGCGGCGGCGAGCGCGGCGCGGCTCATCCGGCCGCACGGGATGGTCTCGGCGCACAACGCCACCCGCGTGCCGAGAAGGTCGGCGACGCCGGCGATCCCGGTGCCCGGCGGGACGGCGATGACGATCGGGTTGCGGGCGACGACGGCGGGCGTACCGCGGGCGTGCCCGGCGGTCACCTGGGTGGTGGCGACCGCGTCCGCGGACACGAACACGTCGACCGGTGCACCGGCGAGGATGTGCCCGGCGTGCTCGGCGCCGCGGCCGTACTCCACCGCGACCCGGACCCCCGGGAACGCCTCCTCGAACTTCGGCGCGAGCTGGGTCAACGTGGCGCGCAACTCGTCGGCGGCGTGCACGACGACCGTCCCGCCCGGCGCGCCGGACCCAACCGGTCCGCCGGCGGGGTGCTGGTGGTCGTGGCCGGCGGAGGTCGGCGCCGCGACCGGTACCCGTCCGGAACCGGGCGACGTGCCGGAACACGCCGCCAGACCGAGACCGACGACAGCGACCGCGACAACGGCCGCGACGCTCAGGCGGCGCTCGGCCGCGACGCTCAGGCTGCGCAGGTGCATCGGCGCGGGCTCCGCTCGATCGGGTGCTCGGAGCCGTCCGGCCCGGGACACCCCGAGCCGGACGGCCCTGTTCTTGACCAGGAGGTTCCGGATCAGCAGGCGCCGTTGTCCTGCCAGACGCCCCATTCGCCGGTGGTGCCCGGCTCCTCGCCCTGGGTCCACCAGCGAGCGGTGTACTTGCGGCTCTTGTGCGAGACCGTCATGCCCCCGGTGTAGACGGCCGACGCGCTCCACGCCGCGCCGCAGTTGCCGGTCGGCGGCGGCGGGGTGGTGGGGCCACCGCCGCCGCCACCCACGTTGACGTCGACGCACGCGTAGAACGCCATCGCGGTGTCGTAGATGTTCCAGACGGCGAGGACCTTGTGCCGCCCGCTGGGCAGCCCGGTGACGTTGTGGTTGACGACCTGCGGCGGTTGCGCGTTGCCGTTGGTGAACGTCTGGTGCAGGTTGCCGTCGACGTAGTACTGCCAGTTGAGCGTGCGGTGCATGGCGGTGTTGCGCCACGAGAACGTCGTCGAGCTGCTGATGTTCGTGACGCGCCAGCCCTTGTTCTCCTGGTCGAGCACCGTGAAGTTGCTGTTGCCGCCGCTGCAGTTGCGGGAACCCTTGGGGGCCTCGACGCTCTGCGGTTCGTACTGGATGGAGCCGCAGTTCGCCACGACACCGGTGGCGCACTGGTCCTGGCGGCTCGGTGGACTCGTGACCCAGCCGTGCGCGCCGGCCGGCGAGGCGGAGAAGATCACGGTGATCAGCGGAACGGTGAGGAGGGCGGCAGCCAGGACCGCCAGTCTTCTTCGGAGGGTCATGTCGCTCCTTCGGCAGGTGAGAGCCATCTGTTGCCGACCGGTCCGCCCACCGACGTCGACCTTTCCATCAGGGAACGTCAATACAGTTAAGTTTGTCAACAGTTTCTGCGACATCGACCCGGACCGCTTTGTGAGCGCGCGTCGCTCCCATCCGAACCCATGCGGCGCCCAGGTGACCGGGACCGTGACCCCGGGTCCCAGCAGATCCCATGGTGGTTCGCAGCCGGGCTCAAGGTTGCCGGTCGCACCATGTTGGATGCGCTTGGTATCGCAGGCAACGCCCAGGATCGGCCGCCGGGTCCCGCCGTGGCCGGGTCCGGCCGACGTGCTCGGCCGGACGCCGCTGAGTGTCAAGCTCGTCGTGGCGGTGCTCGGGCTGGTCACCAGCGCCGTGACGGTCGTGGGCGTGGCCACCGTCACCGCGTTGCGCGAGGAGCTCACCGGCCGCATCGACCGCCAGCTCGCCGACCTCGGCGACCAGGCCCGCAAGCAGCTCACCGCCGGGCACACCGAGCTGCAATTCCCGGTGCCGGAGGACCAGAAGGCGAGCCTGAAGTTTCCCGACCTGTTCCTCATCGAGTCGCTGGACACCAACCGCAGGCTGGTTAGCTCGTTGCCGCGCCAGCTACCCGCGGACCCGCCCGACCTCAAGCGCGCCGACCTGTCCAGGACCGGGCCGTTCACGGTTCGCGGCCTGCACGGCACGATGCGGTGGCGGGTCCTGTCCGTCAGCGCGCCGGGCGGCCAGCACATCGTCATCGGCGCCCAGCTGTCCGATGTGGACGGTACTGTCGGCCGGCTGGTCTGGTTCGTGCTGCTGGTCGGGCTGAGCATCGTCGCCACGGTGGCCGTCCTGACCGTCTGGCTGATCCAGGCCAGCCTGCGGCCGCTCGCCCAGATCGAGCAGACCACGGCGGTGATCGCGGCCGGCGACCTGTCCCGGCGGGCGCCCGAACTCGACCCGCGCACCGAGGTCGGCCGGCTCGGCCGGGCGTTCAACCTGATGATCGAGCAGATCGAGGACGCCTTCGCGGCCCGGTCGGCGTCCGAGGCGACCGCCCGCTCGTCGGAGGAGCAGATGCGCCGGTTCGTCGCCGACGCCTCGCACGAGCTGCGCACGCCGCTCACCATCATTCGTGGGTTCGCCGAGCTGTATCGCCACGGCGCCGTCCAGGACCCGCAGGAGACCGCCGGGCTGGTGCGGCGCATCGAGGACCAGTCCCGGCGGATGGCCGTGCTCGTCGACGATCTGCTGCTGCTGGCCCGCCTCGACCAGCAGCGCCCGCTGGCCGTGGAGCCGGTCGACCTGGTGGCGCTCGCCTCCGACGTCCTCGACGGCTTCCACGCCGTGGCGCGCGACCGACCGCTCGCGCTGGACGTCGCCACGCCGGCGCCGCTGGTCGTCACCGGCGACGAGCAACGGCTGCGCCAGGTCATCGCCAACCTCGTCGCCAACGCGCTCACGCACACAGGCGTCGACGCCGACGTGACGGTGCGGTTGTCGCGCCGCCCCGGGCAGGCCGTGGTCGAGGTGACCGACACCGGGCCCGGGCTCGCCCCCGACGAGGCGCAGCGCGTCTTCGAACGGTTCTACCGCGCGGACCCGGCCCGCACCCGTACCAGCGAGAAGACCGGCACCGGACTGGGCCTGTCGATCGTCGCGGCGATCGTCACCGCACACGCGGGAACCGCCGAGGTCGAGAGCGACCCGGGCCGGGCCACCACGTTCCGCGTGCTGCTCCCGGCCTCCGAGTAACAATCCCGGCATCGGCCTACGATGAGTCCGGCTCGTTCCCCAGTCGTCAGGCACATCCACCTCCCGCGCGAGTTCGGAGGCATCTTGAAACTCTTGCTCACCTCGGGCGGCGTCACGAACCCGAGCATCCACACGGCGCTCGTGCGGCTGCTCGGCAAGCCGATCGCCGAGTGCCACGCCCTCTGCGTCCCGACAGCACAGTGGGGTCACCCGATGTGCGGTCCGAAATCGGTGCGGGGCTTCGTCGCCGCCGAGCCCGACTTTCAGCACCTGTCCGGCCTGGGCTGGGCGTCGCTCGGTGTCCTCGAGCTCACCGCATTGCCCACCATCGGCACGCAGCGATGGGTCCCCTGGGTCCAGGAGGCCGACGTGCTCCTGGTCGACGGCGGCGACGCGACGTACCTGTGCCACTGGATGCGGGAGTCCGGCCTGGCCGATCTGCTGCCGTCGCTACCCGACACGGTCTGGGTCGGCGTGAGTGCCGGCAACATGGTGATGACGCCCCGCATCGGCGCGCAGTTCGTCGAGTGGCCGTCCGCACCGGACGACCGCACCCTGGGAGTCGTCGACTTCTCGATCTTCCCGCACCTGGACGCCTTCCCGATGAACACCCTGGCCAACGCAGAACGATGGGCCGCCGACATCGGCGCCCCGGCCTACGCCATCGACGAACAGACGGCCATCGAGGTCGTTGACGGCACCGTCGAGGTGATATCCGAAGGGCGCTGGACGAAGTTCGGGTAAATCGCCACCCGGGCGGCCATCCACGCCGCCAGGTGGTCCGGATCGGTGAAGGCTCGGTAGACGAGCTCCCGCGGCGCTGCATCGACGACGGGCACCTGCTGCTCGGCGACCGCGAGTTCGCCGTTGCCGACCTGATTGCTGCGGTACTGACCCGGGTCCTGGACGAAGCGCGACGCACGCTGGACGGCGCCACGCCCCCGGTCACCATCACCCACCCGGCCGCGTGGGGTCCGACGCGCCGCGAGACGCTCATCGCCGCCGCGACCCGGGCCGGTGCCCCGGCGGTTGACCTGCTGCCCGAGCCGGTTGCCGCAGCCCGCTTCCTGACCCGCCTGCACGGGGCGTCGGTGGAGCCGGACGCCGCGATCGTGGTGTACGACTTCGGCGCCGGCACGTTCGACGCCACGGTCCTGGTGCACCGCGACGGCGGCTTCGACGTCGCCGCGGCCGAGGGCCTGACGGACACCGGCGGCCGCGACGTCGACGCCGCGCTGCTGCGCCACCTCGCCACTGTCTACGCCGGGCGCGACCCCGCGGCCTGGGTACGCCTGGAGCATCCCACCACGCCCGCCGATCGCCGCGCCCGCTGGACGCTGCACGAGGACGTTCGCACCGCGAAGGAGATGCTGTCGCGGGCGCCCTCGACACTGATTCAGGTCCCGCTGTTCGACGACGAACTGCTGGTGACTCGCGAGCAGTTCGAGACCGTGGCCGCTCCGATCGTCGAGCGCACCGTGGCCGCGACGAAGTCCGCGCTGTGGGCCGCGGGCCCGGCCGCCGCTCGCCTGGGCACAGTGTTCCTGGTCGGCGGCTCCAGCCGGATCCCGTTGGCCAGCACCGCTCTGCACCGCGCGATCGCGGTGGCCCCGACGACGCTGGAGCGTCCCGAGACGGTCGTGGCCGAGGGTGCACTCGTCGCGGTCCGCTAGCTTCCCGACTGCCAGAAGTCGCGCGCGCCGGAGCGGGTCGCATGCACCTGCCGCGCTGCGGGGGTCAGCGGCCGACGTCCGCTACCGGCCTTACCGCCGTGCCCGCTGCCACAGTTCCGCGCGGACGGTCGGCCACCGCTGTTGCAGCGCCTGCTGGGCGAACCACAACGCGTCCGTTCGGTACGACGGCCCGGGCGGACGGGGTACCGTCGCGGCAAACGCCTCACCGGCGCGCATGCGGTAGTAGTGCTGCCAGCGCTCGGCCGACATTCCCGGGCTGGTGTCGACCGCCCGGGTCAGCGCCGCTTGCAGCATGCGCAACTGATGCGACAGGTCCTCGCCGGTCGGCCAGTCCCCGGGCAACGCGTCGAGCACGGCGCGAACCGCGGGCTCGCCACGCAGGTCCTGCTCGTCGGCGAGCAGGTCGAGCAGCCAGCGCAGCGCGTCGCGTTGGGTGGGTTCGTCGGCGAGCAGGAACGTGGCGGTCAGATCGGGGTCGGTCGAGCCGAACGTGCCCGGCGGTTGCGGGTCGTCCGGGATCGGCCTGCGGATGACCACCGTCGCGTGGGGCGCATCCAGCCAGGCGTGGTCCAGCCGGACGCTGGTACGCCGTTCGACGAAGGCCAGTTGTGCCGGGTAACGCAGGTCGTCGCGCAGCACGGTGCGGTCCTCGTCAAGGGCGGTGGGCTGTTCACCGGTGGGCTCGTCGTCGGCGAGGTCCTCCAGTCGCGTCAGCACCCGGCCGAAGGCGGCGTAGCAGAGCAAACTGCGTGCGTTGGCGTCACTCCACCAGGAACTGTGCACCGAGGCGCCGTCGGACAACCATCGCAGGGCCTCGTCCCGGGTACCTTCCCAACCCTCGGTCTGGCACATGAGCACGGCGGGCCCCACCTGCCGCAGATGCAAGGTCCCGTCGGGTTCGTCGAAGCTCCATCCAGCGCGGTCCTCCACGCTTGCCGGCTCCCCGCCGAGCCGCCGGACGACCTCCGCCACGGTGACCGCCTTGGTCAACGGCTGCACAACCGTCCAGCACCACGGGGTGTAGAGCAGATCTGGCCGTGCGTCGAGCATCCGCCGGTACCACGCCACATCCTGGTCAATCATCGACATCCTCTTCCACCTGAGCGCTCGTCCGTCAGCGGTACGCGTCGCGGATCGCGGCGTTTGTCAGGCTCGGGACTCGCGCAGGACCTGCCACTGCCTCCAGGCGAGCTCGGGTTCGAGGTCTGCGTAACCGCGACTGCGTTCGAGCTGCCGCGCGTCGGCGTGGGGCATCATCATGCAGATGCCTTCGCTGGTGACGCGTTCCACCTCGTCGCGGCGGAGGCTCCGACCGGCCTCTGCCTCGGCGGCGGTGAGCAGGGCCACCAGCGCGGGAATGAACACGGGTCGAAGTTCGCTGCGCGAGTCCGCCTCGCCTCCCTCGGCGCCCAGACGCCAGGCGCCAAAGGGGTTGTGGCAAGCGTGGCCCGGCGGGTACCCGTCATCGGGCCAGCGTTCGAGGCGGCGGCGAGGGGTCTCCAGGTCGGGCCTGAAGGTGTCGCCGCTGACCAGCACGGGTTCCTCCGCCAGTTGGTACACGTTGAACTCGCCAAGGAGCCGGTTGGCCTCGGACGGTGGGGCCTCGACCCGCGCGTCCGGCAACCCGAACGCGTGCATGCCGCAGGAACGCGACACGCCGTGGTCCTGCAGCACCACGACGGCGCAGCGGTAGAGCATCCACGGGTTGCCGCCCTCGAGACTCCGCAGCCAGTGGGTGACGGACCAGCCCAGTTTCGACTGCTCGAGCCGCACTCCCAGCGCTCCGGCGTCGCCCAGCGCGGCGATCAGTGTCGCCACTTCGCCCGCCGCCGCGCCGAGGTACACCGGCAGATCCAGGACCAAGGCACTGCCGGCCGCGGCGATCGCGTGCTGCTCCTCCGCCGACACCGTGCCGTGACTGAACGCCTCGCCGAACGAGCCGTCGTTGTCCACCCACTCCGCCAGCGCGCGGAAGCCAAGGTGCTGCGACGTCAGTGACTCATCGTCCAGCGTCAGACCGGACCGTCCGAGCGCGCCCTGCCACTGAGCCATCGTCGCCGCAGCGCCCGGGACGAAGAGCCGCACACCGTATACGTGATCGTCAGGCATGCAGCGGAGAGTAGTACCGCGCTGCATGCCTGCTGAAGCCACGTGCCCAGGTGCGGCCACCCGCAGCAACAACTCGGTAGCACCTGTCTGGGCGCGCTGGGACCATGGCGCGCATGACACAGAGCGCGACATCGGCGGCGCAGGGGTGCATCTTCTGCGCCATCGTGGCCGGACAGGGCGAGGCCAGTGTGGTGCATGAGGACGAGACCGTCGTGGTCTTCATGGACCTGAACCCCGTCACACCCGGCCATCTGCTCGTCGTGCCACGCAAGCACGCGGTGGGCCTCGAAGACCTCGATCGAGCCACGAGCGCTCACGTCTGGTCGGTCGGTCATGACATGGCACGGGCCTTGCGACGCTCAACCATGCGCTGCGAGGGAATCAACGTCTTCCTCTGTGACGGCGAAGCCGCCTTCCAGACGGTCTTCCACTTCCACCTGCACGTCATCCCTCGCTACGTAGGAGACGGCTGGACCCTCAAGGCCGAGCCGCCGGAACGTGAAAGGTCGCTCCTCGACAGCGACGCGCAGGCGATCAAAGACGCCATCGCGTCGACGGACTGACTGGTGACTTCCGCTCATGGCCGCAGGAGGAGATGTGGACGATCGTCGGGTTGGCCCAGCCTGAGGGGGCATGCTGCGATATTGGTCGTCGCATGCCTCGAGGGAGTGTGCTCGCGTGAGCTATGTCTTCATCTCGTACGCTCACGCCGATGCCGCCGCGGTCGACTGGCTGGCCAAGGTTCTCGCCGACGCGGGGGTGCCCGTCTGGTTCGACCGGGAACCTGAAACAGGTCTGACCAGCGGGGAACGCTGGGATCGGGAACTTCGCCACCGGGTTGACGCGTGCGCGGCCCTGATCGTCGTGATGTCCCCCGCGGCGGCCGGCAGGCCATGGGTGCGGCTGGAAGTTGGGCGGGCCCTGGACCGGGGCAGGCCGGTGCATCCGCTGCTGCTGGAGGGCGAGGCCTTTCCCGAGCTGATTGCGTTCAACCTTCAGTATGAGCGCGTCAGGGTGGGCCAGGTCCTCTCATCGGGGCTGATCCGGACGCTCCGCGCCGCTGTCGGCACCGCGGCACCAACCGGCGCCGCTGGCGGACGGGAGGTGATTGGTGGCTGGCCCGGTCACCACCCCCACTTCGTCGGCCGGGACGACCTCCTTCTTGACGTGGAGACCGGCCTCTACTGGGGATCCGCCGTCGCTGTCCAGGCGCTCCGGGGCACTGGTGGGGTCGGCAAGACCCAGCTTGCCGCCGAGTACGTGCATCGCCGGCGTGACGACTACGACCTCGTCGGTTGGATCGACGCCGAACAACCCGCCTTCGTCCCCGGCCAGATTGCCGCGCTCGCCCCCGCGCTCGGGGTCACGGTGACGGACGTGCCGACGACAGCGGTTCAGGTCAAACGCGCCCTCAGCTCCACCGGGCTGCGGTGGCTGCTGGTCCTTGACAACGCCGGCGACCCGATCGGCCCCGGGGGCGAGCCCACCGGCCTGGTGGACTGGGTACCGCGGTCAGGCACAGGGCACATCATCATCACCAGCCGCCGGAGCGGTTGGGAGGCCCTCGGCTCCCAGGTGGACGTCGACGTGCTGACCGTCGCCGAGGCGGTCAGCCTGCTGCACCGGCACGTGCCGGCCGTCGACGAGACCATCGCCGCGCAGATCGTGGAGTGGCTCGACCGGCTGCCGCTCGCGGTCGAGCAGGCCGCCGCCTACCTCGCCACCACCGGCACGCCGCCCGGCGACTATCTGGTCCTGCTCCGGACGCGCGGCGAGGAACTGCTCGACAAGGGCCACGTTCTCGGCTACGAACACACCGTCGCCACCGTGTGGGACGTGTCGCGATCGAGCCTGGACGACCCTGGCAGACCTCGATGGTGGCCGATGAAACGGCCGGCGCCTGCCGAGCAGTTGCTGCGGCTGTGTGCGTTCCTCGGCCCGGAGCCGATCCCGCTGGACCTCTTCACGACACACCCCGAGCTGCTGCCGGCGCCGCTGTCCGACGCCGCACGCGACGAGATCCGCTTCGGCGACATCGTCGGCGCGCTCGCCCAGCGGAGCCTCGTCCGGCGTGATCCGAATGCCATCACGGTCCACCGGCTCCTTGCCGCCGCGGTACGCCGTCCACTGCCGACCCTCGTTCGACTTCGCGCGATCTGGTCCGTGCAGGATCTGCTCTTCCAGCACGTGCCCAAGCAGACCGCGACAACGCCTGAGGGGTGGCCGGCCTGGCGGACGCTGCTGCCCCATGTGCTGGCCTCGGCCACGCACGACAGCTACCGCCGCGGCACGCGGGATCGCGCACCACTGCTGCGTGAGATGGCCGCGACGTTCCTGCATGCCACGGGCCAGCTCGCGGTGGCCATTCCCATGTACGAGGCCGCCGTCACCGACATGCAGCGACTGTTCGGACCCGACGCCACCGGTACCCTGGCCACCCGCAGCAAGCTCGCCGAGGCCTACGCCGACGCCGGCCAGTTCGATCGCGCGGTCTCCCTTCAGGAGGAGACCGTCAAGGTCAGCGAACGCGTGTTCGGTCCCGACCACCGTGACACCCTGAGCATGCGGAACACGCTCGCCAGCACCTACAGCGCAGGCGGGCATCTCGATCGGGCTGTTCCTCTGCTCGAAGGCGTCGTCGCCGACCTGGAGCGGGTCGTCGGGCCCCATGACGGCCTTACCCTCCCCGCCCGCAACAACCTGGCCGGTGCCTACTCCAGGAGCGGGCAGAACGACCGCGCCATTCTGATGTACGAAGACATCATCGCGGACATGGGTCGCGTGCTCGGCCCCGGGCACCCACACACCTTGATCACCCGTGGCAACCTCGCCCGCGCCTACCTGGATTCCAAGCAACTGGACCGGGCCGTGCCGTTGTTGCAGGCCAACATCACCGACGCGGAGCGCGCGCTCGGTCGGGACCATCCGCAGACCCTGCTTGCCCGCAGCGACCTTGCCAGTGCCCGCGAGGCGGCCGGACAGCTCGATTCGGCCGTGCCGCTGCACAAGGCCGTCCTCGCCGACATGGAGCGGGCGCTGGGCCCCGACCACCCGTTCACCGGCCACGCGCGCACCAGGCTCGCTGACGCGTACACCGCGGCGGGAGAACTCCAGCACGTCATACGGCTGCGCGAGGACGCGCTCACCAACGCCCGGCACGTCCTTGGTCCCGACCACCCTGCGGTCGTGAGCTGCCGCGTCGAGCTTGCCAACGCCTACACCGTGGCGGGTCGACTCGACGTGGCCATCCCTCACTTCGAGGCGGCCCTCGCCGACGAGTTGCGCATCCTCGGCCCCGACCATCCCGACACGCTCACGTCCCGCAGCCGCGTCGGCCGCGCCTACCAGGCAGCCGGGGAATCCGGCCGAGCCATCCCGCACCTCGCGGCCGCCCTTGCCGACACACAACGCATCCTCGGCCCCGACCACCCCGACACCTTCACCGCGCGCTACACCCTCGCCAACGCCTACACCGCAACCGGTCAGCTCGGCAAAGCCATCCCGCTGTACGAGGCCGCCCTGACCGACGCGCTCCGGCTCTACGGGCCGGATCACTCGGACACGTTGATCTGCCGGAGCAACGTCACCGGTGCCTACATGGCGGCCGGGCAACCCGAAATGGCAATTCCGCACTTCGAGACCGAACTCGCCGAACGGACCCGGCTGCTCGGCGCCGAGCATCCTGAAACACTGGTCTCCGGCAACAATCTCGGCATCGCCTACCGAAAGGCCGGGATGGCGGACAAGGCCGTCGCCCTGCACGAGGCGACACTTGCCGAGATGACGCGGGTCCTCGGCGCCGAGCATCCCGACACCCTCGCGTGCCGTAGCAACCTGGCCACCGCCTACCAGCAGGCCGGCCAGTTCACGAAGGCCATCCCGCTGCACGAGGCCAGCATCGCCGACCTGACACTGGTGCTCGGCCCGGACCACCCGAACACCCTCAGCGCCCGCAACAACCTCGCCGCGGCCTACGGCTCGGCCGGGCAACTCGACCGGGCCATCGCCCTGTTCGAGGCCACCCTCACCGACAAGATGCGCGTGCACGGCGCCGCCCACCCGGAGACCCTGGCTGCTCGCAACAACCTCGCCCACGCGCACCTCGCCGCCGGGCATCGACGCCGGGCCATCGCCCTGTTCGAGGCGAACCTGGCGGCGACCCCGGCGACACTCGGCGCCGATCACTCCGTCGTCACCAATGCACAGGAGGGCCTGCGTCAGGCGCGAGGCAGAGGGTGATCTGCGGACACGCCGCGGCGGGAACGGCGGGAACGGGCGGGCGGCGCGCCGGCGGTGGCGTGCCGGACCTTAGGCTGGCGTGATGCGGAAGGTGGCGTTGGTGACCGGGTCGGCGTCGGGGATCGGGGCGGCGACGGCGCGGCGGCTGGCGGCCGACGGGATGACCGTCGTGATCCACTCGCGGTCGAGCCGTGACGCCGGGACCGCCCTCGCCGCCGAGCTCGGCGGGGCCTACCTGCAGGCCGACCTGGCCGACGACGCGGCCGCGGCCGGGCTGGTGCCGCGGGTGCTGGCCGATCACGGGCGGCTCGACGTGCTGGTGAACAACGCCGGGATCAGCTGGCCGGTGCCGCACGCGGACCTGGAGGCGCTGACGGCCGCGGACTGGCGGCGGCTGCTGGACGTCAACCTGATCGCGCCGTGGCTGCTGTGCACGGCGGCGCTGCCCGCGCTGCGGGAGTCCAACGGCTGCGTGGTGAATGTGACCAGCCACGCCGGCGTCCGCCCGAAGGGCAGTTCGATCGCGTACGCCGCCAGCAAGGCCGCGCTGAACCACGTCACGAAGCTGCTGGCCGCGGCCCTCGGCCCCGACGTGCGGGTCAACGCCGTCGCGCCCGGGCTCGTCGACACGCCACTGACCGCGGACTGGGCCGACGCGCACACGCTGTGGAACACGGCCAGCCCCATGCGCCGGCCGGCCCAGCCGTCGGACGTCGCCGACCTCATCGCCGCCGTCATCGCCAACACCTACCTGACCGGCGAGGTGATCGTCCTGGACGGCGGCCTGAACCTGCGGTAGCGCTCAGGACTCCTTGGCGGTGAAGCGTTCCGCGTCGCGGCTGCCGTTGGAGTTCTTCGCGGTGTTGTAGCCGCCGACCGCGTACACGGTGCTGCCGGTGGTGGTGACGGCCATCCCGGCGCGGGGGACGGCGAGCTTCGGCAGCCGATCGGCGACACCGTCCTCCTCGCACCACCACTGGAAGTACTTGTCGCCGTTGTTGCCGCCGAGGACGCACAGGCCGTGGCCCTCCAGGACGACGGCGGAGGCGCCCTGGCGGGGCTCGGGCAGCTTCATCGTGCTCGGCGTGACCGTTTGCTTGACGAGCACGTCGATGTCCGCGTACGTCTGCCCCTCGTCGCTGCCGCCGATGAACCAGACGGTGCCGGCGCCGTCGGTGCCCGCGGTCAGTTTGGTGCGGGCGTGTTGCAGCTTGCCTGCGACAGTCCAGGATTCGCCGTCGTCGGCAAGTGTCCAGATCGTGTCTTTCGCCTTGCGGTCTTTGCCGACACCACCGGCGAAGACGATCGTGGTGCCGTCCCAGACCGCGGCACCGGCCAGGCGGGCCTCGGGCAGCTCGGTCTTCTCCACCCAGGCGTCGCCTTCGAGCCGATAGGTGTTCTCGGTGGCGCCGGCCTGGGTGAAGCCGCCGAGTATGTACAGCTCCTTCGCCGGCGTCACCACCACCGCCATCTGGGTCGTCGCGAACTGCAGCGGCGGCCCCGCATTCCACGCACCCGACTTGGTGTCGTAGATCCAGACCGTGTTCAGCTGCTCGCGCGGGTTGTCGGCGGTGTAGCCGCCGATGATGTACAGCTTGTCGTCGAGGAACGCCGCGCCGGCGCCCTCGATGTCGACGGGGGAGTCTCCGACCTTGGTCGGCACCTTCGGCAGGGTCTCCCAGGAGCCGAGCGGGTCCGGCCTGGTGAGCCACCAGGCGGCGCCACCGGCGGCGAGCAGCAGCACCACGACCGCCGCCGCGATGAGCGCGAGGCGGCGCCGCTTTCCTGGGGGCGCTTCCACCGGTGGCGGCGCAGGGGAACCGGACACGGGCTCCGGCGGTGCGGACACCGGTACAGCGGACACCGGTACAGCGGACACCGGGAACCCCGAGACGGGCGCGGCGGACACCGGGATCCCGGAGACCGGCACCGCCGACACCGGGGCGTCGGCGGGGGAGACGGGGGAGACCGGGACGGCCGCGGAGGACTGCGTGCCGTAGACGACGCCGCTGTGCCCCGTGACCTGCTGCGCCGGGTAGCCCTGGGTCTGGTAGGAGGTCTGCCTCGGCGGGCCACCCACCGACGCCGTTCCGGTGGCGGGTGCCCCGGCGAGCTCCGCCGGGTGGACCACGGCACCCTCGGCGACCGGCAGCTCCGGCTGTTCGAGGACGGTCGGCACGATGCCGAGCGAGCGGTGCAGCATGCGGGCGACCAGCGGCACCCGCGACGACCCGCCGACGAGCATGATCCCGGTGAGCTGGTTCGGGGCCAGCTTGCAACTCGCCACGACCCGCGCGGTCTCCGCGATCGTCAGGCGCAGCATCGGCTCGACCAGCGCCTCCAGCTCGTCGCGGGTCAGGTGCAGCGCCGCCTCGACGCCGGGCACGGAGATCGGGGCGGTGGCGGTGCGCGACAGCATCTCCTTGGCGCCGCGGACGTCCTCCCAGAACAGCCGCCGGTCGCGGCGGTCCTGCGACGTCACCGGGTGCTGCAGGCGCTGCCACAGGGCCGGATCCGAGCGGCGCAGCTGGCCGCCGACGTGCTCGACGAGGGTCGCGTCGATGTCGAGGCCACCGACGTCCTCGAGGCCGCCGGCGCCGACGACGGTGAAGCCGGCCTCGTCGTGGCGGACGACGGCGATGTCGACGGTGCCGCCGCCGAAGTCGTAGACGACCATGGCCGCGCCGCGGGGCAGCGGGTGGTTGAGGGCGCTGATGAAGTACCGGGCGGCGGCGACCGGCTCGGGCACCAGGCTCACCTGCGGCCAGGACGCCAGGGCCGCGGCCTCCTGCAGCAGGGAGCGGCGGGTGTGCGCCCACGACGCCGGGTACGTGAGCACGACCGGCGGTGGGGTGCGGGTGACCTCGGCGACGCCGACGGCGACGGCCCGCAGCACGGCGGCGAGCATCTCCCGGGTCGGGACCTCGGTGTTGCCGAGCAGGACCGTGGCCTCGTCGATGCGGCGCTTCGGGTTGGGTTCGTAGCGGCCCGGGTCGAGCTGGGCCAGGCGCTGGGCGTCGCGACCGACCGCGAGCTGGCCGTTGTCCTGCAGGAACACCGCGGACGGCATGAGCGGCGCACCGTCGAAGAGGACCGGGCGGCGCCGCCCGTCGGGGGAGCGGATCACCGCGACGGTGTTGGAGGTGCCCAGGTCGATGCCGACGACGTATCCCGTCACGGGGTGCTCCTTGCTAACTGACTTTGGGGGTCGCCGCGGCGACTGCCGTGCGGGGCACCATGTCGGGCGAGTAGGTGGCGGTGAAGTACTGCTGCGCGATGCCGGTGGCGAACGCCTTCGACGCCGCAGGGGTGGCCGCGATGCGCCAGTCGGTCTCCTTGACCGACTCGTACCAGAGGAACCCGATGATCTCCGGGTGCTTCGGCAGGGTCTTGAGCAGGTCGGTGATCCACTCGGCCTTGCGGCCGGCGGCGTCGGTGGCGGCAACCTCGGTGATGACGATCGGCCGTTTGCTGATGTTGCGGACCTCGTTGAGGGTCTTGCGGTAGATCTGGTCGAAGGTCTGGTACTGCTCGAGGCCGCCGGTGCCGTAGTAGCCGGACAGGCCCACCCAGTCGACGTAACCGTCGCCCGGGTACAGCTGCTGCAGCGGGGTCGAGCCGTCGTAGGCGACGTTCGGGCTCCACACCCAGATGACGTTGTCGGCGCCGGCGGCGCGGAACAGGTCGTGCACGTGCCGCCACGCCGCGACGTAGTCGCCCTTGCGGTTGCCGTTGGCGGACTCGCACCACGGATACCAGTAGCCGTTCATCTCGTGCGCGAAGCGGATCGCGACGGGGTAGCCGAGGTTCTTGATCCCCTCGGCCCACGCCTTCACGTACGGGTCGTAGGCGCCGCCGGTGATCTTCGACAGCTTGTAGTCGGGCTGTTCGCCGCGCTGCCGGTCCTGCTTGGACTCGGAGCGGAAGTTCCACGGCTCCCAGGCGAGCATCGGCAGCATGCCGCGGTTCATAATGCGGTCGAACGGCTGCCGGTCGAACGTCTTGGCCACCGCCCAGCCCTGCGCGAACATCATCACCTGCGGCGTCTTGCCGGCGGCGGCGACGAACCCGTCGTACTCGGTCAGGTCGGCTGGGCCGCGCGAGGTGAACACGCCGAAGAACGCCTTGCCCTGCTGCGGGAACGACGTGGGGCGCTGCGGGGTGGGGCCGGGTGTGAACGTGGGGCGCGGCTCGGCCCGTTTGGTCTCCCAGCGGACCGCGGGGCCGGTCTCGGCGGCGACCCTCGGCGCGACCACGAACGTGTAGCCGCCGACGAGCAGCAGCGCGGCGAGCATGAGCCGGGGCAGCGTGATCACACCGGCTCCTTCTCGACCACGGGCGCGGGCCGCCCACCGGGGACGATCAGGTCGAGGCCCGGCACGTGCGGCAGGTCCGACAGCCGGATCGTCGACGTGGTGGTGATCGACTCGCGGACCACGGCGGCCTTGCCGCGCACGGTCATGACGAGCGGGCCGGTCTGCTGGGTCAGGTCGGCCTCCTGCACGGTGATCCGCCGGTTGCGCAGCCACGTGATCCACGCGATGAGCGGCGGCGAGATCCCGGCGACGATGCTGAGCGCGGACCAGAACCGCAGCGCGTCGGAGTGGTGGCCGAGCCACCAGCTCACCCCGAGCAGCGCCGCGGACACCCCCGCCCACGCGGCGTGCAGCCGGAACGACTTCGGGTTGTCGGCGCTGGCGAGGCGGCCCTTCGCGGTCACCGCGTACGCGAGCGGACGGCGCAGCAGGGCGGCGACCCCGGCAACGACGTACACCGGGACCGCGAACAACGCCAGGAGCATGCCGTGCACGCCGAGCTCGCGGCGCTCGTGCTCCGCGAGGTTGAACCGGCGCAGCCACAGCCACAGCAGCGCCCAGCTGCCCATGCTCGCCGACCACAGGATCAGCCACAGCTGCCACTCGACCCGCATCGCGCCGATGCCGAAGCCCAGGTACGCGGCGGTGGCGAGGGTCCCGGAGACCGCGGACAGCGCGACGCTCGGGTAGTAGGACTGGACCAGGCCGTAGCAGAGCCGTTGCGCGGCGCTGAGCTTCTTCAGGTGCGGCCGGCTGCGGCGCAGCAGGATCTCCCACACCCCGTAGGCCCAGCGTTTCTGCTGGTTGAAGTAGTCGGTCCAGGTCGTCGGGCCCTCGCCGACGGCGATGACGTCCGGGGTGTAGACGCCCTTCCAGCGGTGGTCGGTGAGCGGGTTCTTCGACCCCATGACGACCATCGAGGTGAGATGGTCCTCGATGATGCTGTCCTGGTACCCGTCGATCAGCGCCCACGCGAGCGGCCGGTAGAGGTGGTTGGTGCCGATGAGCAGCGGCGCGCCCAGGCCGTTGCCGCCGCGTTCGATGAGGCCGCTGAACAGGTACTGCTGCACCGACGCGCCGTGCACGACCCAGCCGCCGTACATGTTGCCGTACACCTGCGGGGCGACGACGAACGCGACGTCAGGGTCGCGGAAGTAGCCGACGGTGCGCTCCAGGAAACTCGGCAGCGGCACGTGGTCGGGGTCCATCTGCGCCACCACGTCGTAGACGTGCTCGTGGGTGAAGCGCCACGCGTTGTGGTTGCCGGCCTTCGTCTTGGCCCGGAACGGCCCGTCGGGCTGGTTGAACTCCGGGATGCCGCGGCGGCTGAAGTGCTTCACGCCGAGCTTCTTCGCCATCGCCTTCACCCGCGGGTCGTTGCCCTCGTCGAGGATCCAGATGTCGACGTGGCCGGGGTAGCGGACCCTCTGCATCGCCTTCAGCGACCGTTCGACGACGTCGATCGGCTCCTTCGCCGGCACGATCGTGGTGAGCATCGCGATGCGCAGCCCGGGCTCCGGCACCATCGGCACCGGGTCGGCGGCCTTCCACGCGAACACCCACACGGCGAGGTTCTGCAGCAGCCGCACCAACTCGACGAGGATCACGAAGCAGAACGCGACCCGCGCCACGATCACGTGCCAGTCGGCGGCGGACGCGCCGGACATCGCGCCCGGGATGTGCCGCGGCAGCGCGAGCCAGCCGATGAAGACGATCGCGGTGAGAAAGTTCAGCGAAATGAGGACGCTGAGCATGAACCGTTGCGCCGGGCGGGCCGTGCTTCTGTACACGACCGGCAGGTGGGGGCCAGTGGGGGTGGTGAGGGGGCCGGTGAGGGTGTTGCAGGCCGCGTAGGCACGGTGGGTGTCGGCGTCGCGAAGGCGCCGCGCCAGCGCTCGTTTCTCGGCCGGCGTGGTGCGGACGGTCGCGGTCTGCTCGTCCGCCACTTGCCTGCCCCCTCACGCCGACCCCGCGGAAAAAGTGCCTGAACTAGCCCGATCGTAGGGGAGCCCGCCCATCGCGCCGAGTACACTTCCGGCCGATCAGCAATTCGCGCAGGTGGATTTCCGTATCGGTGTTCTGGCTGCTGGAAGCGGTTAAGCCGGGTCGATGTACCGGCGTTTTCCGGCTGATACACAACGGAATGTAGATGATCCGACAGCGGTCACACGTTCGGATGACCGGACTTTTCCGGATATGCGGCGGCCTTCGGCGGTTCGGGCGCCGCTGCCTGCGGGCCGGCCGCCGGCAGCGGTGGATCGGGCAGCAGCGGATCGGGCAGCAGCGGGTCGGGCAGCGGTGGGTGGGGCAGCAGCGGGTCGGTCAGCAGCGCGGCGAGGGCCACGGCGATGAGGACGGCGGCGGCGAGGGCGACCGTCCGCACGTTCACGTCCTCGATGATCACCCCGCCGATGAACGAGCCGGCCGAGATGCCGATGTTGAACGCGGCGCTGCTGCCGGCCGACGCCATGTCGGTGGTGCCGGGTGCGACCTGCAGGACCCGGCTCTGCACCCCGGCCGCGAAGGCCGCATACGCCGCGCCGGTGACCGCGAGGGCGATGACGGCGAGGACCTGGACCGTGCCCGCGGTGAACAGCACGACCGCCATCGCGCACAGCAGGGCCAGGGGCACGGCGAGGGCCGGCCATGGGTGCCGGTCCAGGAACCGGGCGACGACGAGTGTGCCGACGACCCCGCCGGCGCCGGAGACCAGCAGCAGCGGCCCGAGCGACGACGCGGCGAAGTGCGTCACGTCCAGCAGGAACGGCGTCACGTATGTCTGCGCGGCCATCGCCCCGGTGATCCCCACCGCGGTGACGAGCAGGAGCAGCAGGTAGCGCCGCCGGTCCGGGGCGACGGCCCGTGCGGCGGTGGCCCCTGACGGCAGCGCCGCGGGCAGCAGCGCCACCACCGCCGCGCAGGTCGCGGCGCCGACGACGGCCATCACCCAGAACGCGGCCCGCCACCCCAGCTGCTGCCCCAGCCACGTGCCGAGCGGCACGCCGAGCACCGGCGCCAGGGACGCCCCGATCGACATCCGCGCGACCGTGCGGCCGCGCTGCGACGGCGGGAACATCGCGGTCGCGGTCGATGCCACGATCGACCAGAACAGCGCCTGGGTGAGCCCGACGACGAGCCGCGCGCCGAGCAGCGTCGCGTAGTTCTGCGCGAGCGCGGACACCGCCGTCGCCGCCGCCGACACCCCGAGGGTCGCGCCGAGCAGCAGCCGCCGCGGCATCTTGCGCGTCAGCGCCGCCATCGGCACCGACAGCAGCACCACGACCGCCGCATACCCGGTGAGCAGCAACCCGACCTCGGCCCGGGTGCGTCCCAGGTCGTCGGCGATCAGGGTCAGCAACCCGATCGGCATCACCTCGACGGTGACGAACGTGAAGGTGGCCACCGACAACGCGGCGAGGGCGGCGTTGGCGCGGCGTTCCACCCACCCACCTTAGGGTGAGGTATGGCTCTGATGCGCTGCGATTTCTTCTCCGACGTCCTCGGCTTCAGCACCTCCATGACGGTCGTGCTGCCCCAGCGCACCACCGGGCAGATCGGCATGTCCGGCAGCGGCCGCGACGGCGACGTGCCGACGCTGTTCCTGCTGCACGGCCTCAGCGACGACGACACCATCTGGACCCGGCGCACCTCGATCGAGCGGTACGTCGCCGAGCTCGGCATCGCCGTGGTCATGCCGCAGGTCCAGCGCAGCTTCTACACCGACGAGGCGTGGGGCCGCCCGTACTGGACCTTCGTCGCCGATGAGCTGCCGGCGATCGCGCGCAGCTTCTTCCGGCTGTCCGCCCGCCCCGAGGAGACCTATGTGGCGGGGTTGTCGATGGGCGGCTACGGCGCGTTCAAGCTCGCCCTGCGCCACCCCGAGCGCTTCGGCGCGGCGGCCAGCCTCTCCGGCGTGCTCGACCTCGGCGACCGGATGCGCACGATGGTCTCCGAGGTCGACCCGCTCATGTGGCGGCGCGTGTTCGGCGACACCCCGTTCGACGGCAGCGACAACGACCTCCTCGCGCTGCTGGACAAGGTCACGGACCCGCCGCCGCTGTTCGCCTGGTGCGGCACGGAGGACGCCCTGTATGACGGCAACGTCCGCTTCCGCGACGCCTGCACGCGACGCGGCGTCCCGTTGACCGCCCAGTTCAGCGCCGGTACCCACGAGTGGACCCACTGGGACGACAAGATCCGCGACGTCCTCGCCTGGCTCCCCCTGCCGTCCTGAGGACCGGCTCGCGGGAGCGCCGGCGGGCGGGCACGTGTCACGCCGTGGCATCCCCCGGACGCCACAGCAGCCGTTCCAGCGTGCACACGGCATCCGCGACCGGCCTCGCCGCCGGTTCGGTGGGCAGCGGCTGCCGGGGCGGCGGGTGGGCGTGGCGGACGGACTCGCCGATCGCGTCGATCGCATCGACCAGCTGGTGCACGGCCGAGCCGGTGGGCGGGGCCGCGCCGCGGTCGGTGACGACCGCGGTGGCGGTGATGGCGTCGAGGGTGCGTTCCAGCGCGACGACCGCCGGGTACCAGGCGGTCACGGGCCGGCTGATCCGGGCCGGCTCGGCCAGCGACTGCTGGAACACGGTGCGCAGGTCGGACAGCCGCCGGTCGGCCTCGCGCCGCGGTAGGTAGCGGCCGGCGGGCCGCTCGCCGAACGCCTTTTGCAGGTAGCACCCGACCTCCGACACCGTGTCCGCGAACCGCGCCGCGACATCGACGTGCCAGCTGCTCGGCCACGGCAGGTAGCCGAGCAGGAGCACGATGGCGCAGCCCACCAGGGTGTCGACCAGCCGGATCTGGGCCAGCTGCCACCCGGCTCCGGATGGCAGGTCGATCAGCAGGACCACCAGCGGGGTGAGGAGGGTGGCGAGCAGGCCGTAGTTGAGGCTGAACCCGTAGGGCAGCAGGAACGCGAGGACGGCCATCGGGATCAGCAGCAGCGGGCCGGACGGCACGGTCGCGAGCAGAGCGGCGCCCACCACCGCACCGACCACCGTGCCGATGCCGCGCTGCAGGCCGCGGGCGAACACCGAGCCGAAGTCCGGCTTCAGCACGACCACGACGGTCAGGATCACCCAGTACGAACGCTGCATCGCGACGACCTCGCTCACGACCGCGGCGACGCCCGTGCACAGCACCAGCCGCAGCGCGAACAGCCGGACCAGCCGCCCGGGGTGGACCGCGGCGAGGGAGGCCCGGAGCTGTTCGTGCCCGCGTGCGGCGGGTCGGCGCGCTGCCACGGCACCGCCGGCCAGGACGTCGGAGGTGCCGGCCAGGGCCTCGTGCAGTGCGCGGCCACCGGGTGTGTCCGTCGCGGGCGGCAGCGCGGGCGCGTGCCCCGCCGCGGTGTGCTGGATCGTGTCGGCGACGGCGTCGAGGTAGCAGGCGGCGGCCGGCGGCGGGCGGGTCCCCTCGCCGGCGAGCGTGATCGCGGCCTCGACGATCTGATGGGTCTGGTTGAGCGCGGCCATCAGGCGGATCTGCCGCGTGTCGTGGCCGCCCACCGTGGCTCGTGCGGCGAGCATCTCGTCGAAGGCCGTGTTGAGCGCGGTCGTGAGGTGGGCCCGTTCGTCGTCGAACGTCTGCGTGCCGATCGCGCGAAGCAGCCGCGCGACGGCCCGGTACGCCTCGGCGACGCTGCGCTGCTCCGGCGCGTGGGGGACGAACAACCAGCCGAGCATGGACAGCCCGGTGCCCCAGGCGGCTCCGGCGAGGAACAGGCCCACGACCGACCACCACGGTCCCATCATCCCCAGCGGGCCGGTGCCCAGCACCGCGAACAGCAGCAGCTGCATCCCGGTGACCGAGCCGACGTTGCCGGCGGCGCTGATCACGGCCGACACCAGCGCCAGCACCATGATCACCGCTACCGCGATCCAGCCCCTGCCGTAGGTCAGCATCCCGATCGTCAGGCCGAGCGCGCTGCCGAGGACAAGGACCGTGCCGAGCCGCTTGGCCCGTCCGGGGTACGGGCCGCCGCGCTCGACCACCGAGCTGATCAGGCCACCCATCGCGACGGGCAGGCCGGTCAGCAGGTGCCCGGTCATCATTGCCACGGCAAGCGGCAGGCAGATCACCAGTGGCGCACGGATCATCCGCGGCCACGGCGGCGAGATCGGGCGCGGCCGCACCACCTCGGCCAGCCACGGCGGCACCACCGGACCGTATGTCCGCCCTGCGAGCCTGGACCGGGACGCGGCGCATCACCTCCCGGTCTCGTTGCGCCTTTCCGCTGCGGTACCCGGTCGGTGGCCATGTCACCGGCGGCCGCGCACTGATCTCGGGGTGAATGTGCGGGGCCGCGTCAGGAGAGCGGTGCGCCGCTGCGGCAGGGTTTTCCATTGAGCGTGAAGCGCTCCGGGACAGTGCCGGCGTCCTTGCCGTCGACGTTCGTGCCGACGTCGCCGACCGACGCGCCGGCGGCGAGGTACGCGTTGTCCGCGGTGGCGGCGACGCTGACGTGCGTGCCCTGCTGACGCCAGGTGCCGTTCCAGCCGGGTCGTGCCCGCACGCCGTCCGGCAGGTCGAAGGTGAGCGCCCAGCGCGTGATGTCGGTCCTGCCGGTGTTGGTGATCGACAGTGCGACGGTTGCGCCGTCGGGCCAGATCTCGGTGACCCGGTACCCCACCGTGCACGACGGTGCGGCCCGCAGACCGGTGCTGGGGAGCCGTAGCGTGCCGAAGGTCAGCGCCAGCGCCGCCAGCACGGCGGCGGCCAGCGCCGCGCCGAGCACCGTGCGAGGAACCCGCGGGCCGCGGCGTGGCGGCGCGGTCCGCGGGTCCTCGGTCCCGGTGCGCTCGGTTCCGGTGCGTGAGGTCGGCGGGCCGCCGTCCAACGCGCCCGTCCCCATCCCCGCCAGGGCCGCCAGCCGGCTCGCCAGGGTCGCCGAGGACGGCCGCGCGCCCGGGTCGACGGCGAGGCACTCCTGGTAGAGCGCCGCGACCTCCGGCGGCATCCCTGGGACCAGCGGCACCGTCAGCTCCACGTCGTCGCGCACCAGCCCGTCGACGCCGGCGGGCCGGCGTCCGGTCAACGACTGGAACAGCACGATGCCGAGGGCGTAGACGTCGACGGCCGGCCCGCCGATCTCGCCGGCGAGGCGCTCGGGAGCGAGGTAGCCCGGTGTGCCGACGACCGGGCCGTCCACCGGACGGCCGGCGAGTGCGGCGATGCCGAAGTCGACGACTTTGACGCCGGTGTCGGTGAGCATGATGTTGCCGGGTTTGATGTCGCGGTGGGCGAGGCCGCGGGCGTGTGCGGCGGACAGCGCGGCGGCGGTGTGGGCGCAGACTTCGACCGCGGCGCGCCAGTGCAACGGTCCGCGGGTCAGGCGGGCGGACAGTGTCTCGCCGTCGAGGAGCTCCATGACCACGAACGGTTCGTCGCCAGCCACGCCGTAGTCGTAGACGGCGGTGACGTTGGGGTGGTTGAGCAGGGCGGCGGCCTGTGCCTCGGCGCGCAGCCGGCCCGCGTCTGGCAGCCGGGTGCTGAGCAGCTTCACCGCCACCCGCCGTCTGAGCACCTCGTCATAGGCCCGCCAGACGACCGACATGCCGCCCTCACCGATGGGCTCGATCAACCGGTACCGACCGGCCAACGGATCCTGTGCCCCTACCACGCCGGCCCCACGGCTATCCGAGCCCGTGCGCCGGCCAGCGCCCCACGGTGATCACCTCACCGTTCGTGGCCACCAGCCGGGCCGACACACCGAGTCCGCGGAGCCAGTCCGGTGCGGCGCGGCCGCGCATCATCGCGGCCATGCTGAGCGCCTTGGCATACGTGCACGGCGCCGCGGCGACCGACACGGACCGCCACAGCGGGACGGCCGAGCGGCTGCCCGGACGAACCGTGGAACGCGTCGACGCATCGCGGTCCGATGACTGCGGACCGGCCGTGGTCGACATGGTGCAATCCAGGGTGAGCAGGGGGTCGCGAGCGGCCGGAGCCGACCGGATCAGGCTTGCCCACCCGCGGGCGGGAGGTTGCCCAGCGACGGCGATGTCGCCGCCGATGGCGACGCGTACCCCGGCGCCGCAACGTTCGTGAACCAGCCGCGCGCAACGGTCCACGGCGTACGCCCTGGCCATGGTGCTCAGATCCAGCATCGTCCCGGCCGGCTCGCCGGGTGCGCGCAGGACCTCGCTTGAGATGCGGTCGAGCGAGATGTGGTCGAGGCAGCCGTCACTGAGCAGCGCCGCGCGCAGCGAGACGGCCACGAGCTCGGCCAGCAGGGGGCTCAGCCGCACCGGTCGGCCCCGGGCCCGCCGCAGCGCGCGCACCTCCGAGTCGGGGCGCAACGGGTTGCACGCCTCGTCGATGGCGGTCACCTGCTCGATGACCAGCTTCCGGGCCGCGGCGAGCCGGCTTCGATCGGTGACCATCAGGTGCAGCGTCGAGTCCCACACCGGCCACAGCGCGGTGCCCACGTGGCTCCCGTTGCCTTGACGCATCTCGATGTCGCCGTTCAGTTTCCGGTCGTTCGTGTCGGCCTGACGCATCCTGGCCTCACCCTTCTCGTGCAGTCCGGGCCGTTCTGGAATCCGGCCACGGCCGGTGTCGCGGGTCCCATGCTGGGTAGCGGACCTATCTGCAACCTGTGCCCTGCCTGACGGAGTCCTGTTTTCAACGAGGAGCCTCATGCGCAGACCCGTGATCGAGCTGGATCCGTGACGCTGTGGACGAGGCGCCCCGGACCGGCACGGATCTGATGCCACCCGTCGCGGCGCGAGGCGGACGTGAGCTGCGCCGAGCCGACGGCAGGCCGGTGCGGGTGCTCGTGGTCGAGGACGAGGCGGCGATGGCCGACCTGCTGCTGACGGCGCTGCGCTACGAAGGTTGGGACGTGCGCCACGCCGGCGACGGCGCCACCGCGGTCCGCCTCGCGCGTTCGGTGCTGCCTGACGCGGTCGTCCTGGACGTCATGCTGCCCGACCTGGACGGCCTGGAGGTGCTGCGCCGGCTCCGCGCCGAGGCCCCCGAGCTCCCGGTGCTGTTCCTGACGGCCAGGGACAGCGTTGCGGACCGGGTCGCCGGCCTGACCGCCGGTGGCGACGACTACGTGACCAAGCCGTTCAGCCTCGAGGAACTCCTCGCCCGGCTCCGCGGGCTGATGTGGCGGACGAGCGCCATGGCCAGGCCCGAGCCCACCGCAATGGTCGTCGGTGACCTGACGCTCGACGAGGACAGCCGGGAGGTGTACCGCGCGAATGAGCCGATCGCCCTGACCACCACCGAGTTCGAATTGCTGCGGTTCCTCATGCGCAATCCACGCCGGGTGCTGAGCAAGGCGCAGATCCTCGACCGGGTCTGGAACTACGACTTCGGCGGCCAGACGAACATCGTCGAGCTGTACATCTCCCATCTGCGCAAGAAGATCGACGCCGGTCGGGCGCCGATGATCCGGACCGTGCGGGGTGCCGGGTATGTCCTGCGACCCGCCGACTGAGCACCCGCGCCGGTGGACGCATCGGTGGGCGCATCGGTGGACGCGCTGGTGGGCGTCCAGGCTGCTGCGTACGCAACTGATCGTCCAGAACGTGGTGCTGCTCGCCGCGGTGTGCGTCGCCCTCAGCGTCGTCACCGGGCTCGTCGTGCACCGCCTGCAGATCGCCCAGCTCGACCGGCAGCTGGGGACGACGTCCGGTCGCGTGGTGTCCTTCGACAAGACCGACGGCAAGATCCAGGTGCCGGGTTCGCCGCCGGTGAACAACCCGTTGACCAACGCGCCGGGTGTGGACGCGCAGACCGTGCTCACCCGGATCGTCGGCGAGACGGTGACGGACTCCGGGCTGCGTGACACCGCGACCGGGGCGCAGCAGAACCTGTCCCCGCAGCAGACGACGGCGCTCAGGGGTCTGCCGCTGGACCGCCCGGTCACCCGCCACGTGCCCGGCCTCGGCGACTATCGGCTGTTCGCCGCCAGGTCCGCCGACGGGGACAAGCTCATCATCGGGCGTCCGCTGGCCCCGCTGCAGACCGCGCAGCTGCAACTCGCCGCCGTCGAGGCCGGTGTCAGCCTGGTCGGCCTGGTCCTGGCGGCGGTGTTCAGCGGGTTGATCACGCGCAGGACGCTGCGCCCGCTGGAGCGGGTCGCCGCCACCGCGCAACGGGTCGCCGAGCTGCCACTCGATCGCGGCGAGGTCGCCTTGGCGGTGCGGGTCCCCGAGGCCGACCCGCGCACCGAGGTCGGCCGGGTCGGCGCCGCGCTCAACCGCATGATCGGCCACGTCGCCGAGGCTCTCGCCGCGCGGCACGCGGGTGAGACGCGGCTGCGCCGGTTCAGCGCCGACGTCAGCCATGAGCTGCGCACGCCGCTGGCGGCGATCCGCGGCTACGCGGAGCTGACCCGCCGCAGGGCCGGTGTCCAGCCGGAGGTGGCCGACGCCATGCGCCGGGTCGAGTCCGAGACGATGCGGATGACCGTGCTGGTGGAGGATCTGCTCCGGCTCGCCCGGTTGGACTCGGAGCGGCCGCCGGCCACGGCGCCGGTCGACCTGTCCTGGCTCGTCATCGACGCGGTCAGTGACGCGCGCGTCGCCGGCCCCGACCACGGCTGGCGGCTCGACCTGCCGCAGGAGCCGGTGATCGTGACCGGCGACGAGGCCGGCCTGCACCGGGCGGTGGCGAACCTCCTGGCCAACGGCCTGGTCCACACGCCGCCCGGCACCACGGTGACCACCGGCCTGGCCGTGTCGGGGGACCACGCCGAGCTCAGCGTCGTCGACGACGGCCCGGGCATCCCGGCCCAGCTGCTTCCCCAGGTCTTCGACCGGTTCACCCAGGGCGCCGCGTCCCGCCGCTACTCGGCCGGTGGCGGCGGGCTCGGGCTCGCCATCGTCAAGGCGATCGTCGAGGGGCACGGCGGCGGCGTCGGCGTGGACAGCCGGCCGGGCAGGACGCGGTTCACCGTACGGCTTCCTCGACCCGTGGTCTCGACTCCACCTCGTCCGGATTGAGCGCGAGGAACACGACACCGGCCACGGCACCGGCGAGCAGCTGGACGACCAGGTAGATCGCGGCGGTGTACCAGGTGATGAGCCCCATCACCAAGGCGCCGGCCACGACCGCCGGGTTGAACATGCCGCCGGAGATCGGGCCGACGGCGACGATGCCGGCGGTGACGGTGAACCCGATCGCCAGGCCGTAGAAGGAGTTGTTCGGGTTGCTGCGGCTCGTCGCCACGTTGAGCATGACGTAGGCCAGCGCGAAGGTGAACAACGCCTCCACGAGCGCCGCCGCGAGCCAGGACCGTCCGGACAGGGACAGCGTCGCGAAACGCCTCGGGTTCACCACCCAGTACGCGAGGGCGGCGCCCAGCACACCGCCGAGGATCTGGGCCACCCAGTACGCGACGGCGTCGGCGACCGTGATCCGGTGCCGTAGCAGCACACCCATCGTCACCGACGGGTTGTAGTGGCCGCCGGATACGTGGCCACCGGCGTACACCATGACCATCAGCGCGGCGCCGATGGCCAGCGGCGCGAGTGGGCTCCCGGTGAGCACGCTCGTGCCGACCGTGAACACCAGGAAGAACGTACCGAGCAGTTCGGTGACGTAGGCAGCGTGCCTGTGCATGTCGTCCTCCTCAGCAGTAGGGGTCGTTCGCCTGTGCGGACGGAGCACCTCGGTCTACTGCCCGAGTCGCCTGGACTTAGGCCGTCCGCGGGCGAGGTGGTCCGGCAGGCGCACCGGGATTCCGCTCGGGACGCCGGCGGCCAGGCGCGTGGCAGACTGTTCCGGGTGGTTGCGCAACAAAGGGTGTTGTCTGGTCGGTATCGGTTGATCGAGCCCATCGGTGAGGGCGGCATGTCGGTCGTCTGGCGGGCCTTTGACGAGGTGCTCAGACGGCGGGTGGCGGTGAAGCTGCTCAGCACCCGGCTGCCGGACGCAGATCGGCTGCAGGCCGAGGCGCAGGCCGCCGCCGCCCTGATGAACCATCCCAACGTGACCGCGGTCTACGACTACGGCGTGGCTGGCGACGAACCGTTCGTGGTCATGGAGCTCCTCGACGGCGAGACACTGTCCGCCCGCCTGGCCCGCGGACCGTTGCACTGGCGCGCCGCGGTCGAGGTCTGCGCCCACACCGCCGCCGCGCTGTCCGCCGCACACGCCCGCGGCCTCGCCCACCGCGACATCAAACCCGGCAACATCATGCTCACCGACACCGGCGTCAAAGTCGTCGACTTCGGCATCGCCGCACTCGCCGGTCCCCGGGTGCGCCGGGCTTCCGGCGGGGAGACGGATGGCCCGGCGGCCGACGTCTACGCCCTCGGCGTCATGCTGTTCACGTCGCTGACCGGCCGGCCGCCGGCGAACCGCAGGGACGGGTTGCTGCGCGGCGACCCGGGGCCGACCCCGCTGCCGGTGATCCCGGGAATGCCGTTGCAGGTCGCCGCCCTGTACCAGGACTGTGTCGCCGCCGAGCCGGTGCTGCGGCCGTCCGCGGCCACACTCGCCCGCCAGTTCGCCGCGCTGTCAGGGGTGCGGGTGGGCGCGGTGGACAACGGCCCGCCGCCCTCGGACACCGAACCGCGAACCTTGACCGGCACGGTGGAGCTGCTGGCGACACCACCGCGACGCGGCGGGCGGAGCGGCCGCGTCGCGGTGACGGTGGCGGTCGCGGCGGTGCTGGCCGCCGCGGCCGGGGTGGCGGTCACCGCCACCGTGGCCGGCCAGATACGTCCGGCGGTGTCCGCTGGGTCCTGGCGGGCCGGCAGCTCGGACCCGGCCAAGCAACCAACGACCGACGCCGGCGCACCGCCCGGTGATTCCCCGTCCGACAGCGCGGCGGGGTCGACGTGCAGCGTGACGTACCAGGTGAAGGACACCTGGGACCGCGGCGCGTCCGTGTCCCTGTCGATCGCCAACACCGGCGGCGCCGACGTCCGGCAGTGGGCGCTGCAGTTCGACCTCCAGGACGGCCAGCGGATACGGGACGGCTGGAACGGTGTCTGGCTGCAGCAGGGGCAGCGGGTGAGCGTGGCGCCCCTGCCCGGCCACCCGGACCTCGCGGCCGGCGCGTCGGTGCACGACATCGGGACCACGATCGACGGCCGGGGCGCCGCGGGCATCCCCGACGCCTTCCTGCTCAACGGCGTCCAGTGCCGCACGGCGGCCCAGCCATAAGGGAGCCGCTATCGCGACGCGGCCGTCAGGCCGATCTCGCGGGCGACGCGGGCGCCGAGGTCGGGGTCGACCTTTGCCCAGTAGTCGTTGACGGCGCGTTCCTGGATGAAGCGCTCCACCCCCTGGTTCAGGTGCCAGGCGATGTTGCCGGCCAGGTGCTCGCGGTCGATGGGTGTCATCACGTCGCGGTACAGCGTGCCGGGCTGGATGAAGTCGTCGTCGTCGCGGTGCGCCTCGTAGGCGGTACGCATGATCTCGGCGGACTCCACGAACCAGCCCGCGTCGCGGTAGCGCCGCGCGTCGGCCTTGGGCCCGCCGTAGCTGTTCGGCGCGTACACCGGCTGGTTGCCGTTGTGGTGGTAGCGCATCGGGCCGTCCTTGTTGTAGTTGTGCACCTCGCCGAGCGGCTGGTTGACCGGCAGCTGGGCGTAGTTCGGCCCGGTGCGGTACCGCTGCGAGTCGCCGTAGGCGAACATCCGTCCCAGCACCATCCGGTCCGGGCTGGGCCCGATGCCCGGCACCATGTTCGACACCTCGAACCCTGCCTGCACGATCTGGGCGAAGAAGTTCTCCGGGTTGCGGTTGAGCACCATCCGGCCGACCGGGATCAGCGGATAGTCCTTGTGCGGCCAGACCTTCGTGATGTCGAACGGGTTGAAGCGGTAGCCGGCCGCGTCCTCGTACGGCATGATCTGCATCTCGAGGCGCCACGCCGGGTAGTCCTGGCGGCCGATCGCCTCCCACAGGTCGCGCCGGTGGTAGTCGAGGTCCTCGCCCTTCATGGCCCTGGCCTCGGCGTCGGTCATGTTCTGGATGCCCTGCTCGGTCCTGAAGTGGTACTTGACCCAGAACTTCTCGCCGCCGGCGTTCTGCCACATGTACGTGTCGCTGCTGAAGCCGTGCAGGTGCCGCAGCGTGCGCGGGGTGCCCCGGTCGCTCATCAGGACCGTCACCTGGTGCGCCGACTCGGGCGAGCCCGTCCAGAAGTCCCACTGCATGTTGTTGTCGCGCAGGCCGCTGTCGGGCATGCGTTCCTGCGAGTGGATGAAGTCGGGGAACTTCATCGGGTCACGGACGAAGAAGACCGGCGTGTTGTTGCCGACCATGTCGTAGTTGCCTTCTTCGGTGTAGAACTTCACGGCGAAGCCCCGCACGTCCCGGTCGGTGTCCGGGTACCCCTCCTCGCCCGCCACCGTCGAGATCCGGGCAAGGATCGGCGTGCGTTTGCCGACCTTGTTGAGGAAGGCGGCCTTGGTCCACTGGGTGACGTCGTCGGTCACCTCGAAGTAGCCGAAGGCACCGCTGCCCTTGACGTGATACACGCGATCGGGGACACGCTCACGGACGAAGTGGGCCAGCTTCTCGATCAGAACGCCGTCCTGCAACAGATTCGGACCACCGGCGCCGACGGTGAGCGAATGCTCGTCGCTGGACGTGGGAATGCCGGTGTTGGTGGTCGTGTTGTGTGGTCGGTTGTTCATTGCCTTGCCCCCTTCGCTGCGGACCTGCGTCGCTGTGTCCAGCCGGAATCCCCGCCGTACCCTCGTGTGCCTGCATCACACCGGCCCGCGAACAACGCTGCCGGGGCGCCGTGCCGGGTACTGTTGCGGCCGTCCGCGGGAGGTGAGCGCGGGTGCCCTGGTGCCCATGAACGGAAGTGCTGAGAGAGTCGTGACGTTCGACAACGGATCCCGGCCGCGCGGGCTGCGTGCCGTGCTGCGGGAGGCACGTTCCCTGCCGACGGTGCTCCTGGTGGCGTTCTGCCTGCTGGTCGGCATCCCCGCGACGGTCGGCCTGACACCGCCGCAGGAGCTGGCGATCGCCGGTCAGGAGCTGTCGGTCGGCGCGCGCCCGCCCGGCCTGTCGCTGTCCGGCCCGGCCCAGCTGGTGCAGATCGGCAACACCCGCATCGACATCGCGCCGCTGCAGGTCTTCGGACCGTTGCGCCCCCAGCTGACGCTCGGCCCGATCCAGCGCAACGCCGCGGCCGCGGCCGCGATCGACCCCACGACCGGGCCGCACGTGCGAGCCGCCGCGATGTCCGCGGTCGGCAACGGATTCCTGCGCTGGTACGGCTGGGCGACGCTCGGCCTGCTCGCCTTCACCCTCGCCGCGACCGCGGCCGTCGGCTACATCCGCGTGCTGGCCACCCTCCGGCGGCAGAGCCGGGCACCGCACCGGCAGCAGTCCGTGTCGCAGCTGTGGCACCGCGGCGTGGCGCAGAGCCTGCGGATGACGGCCGTCGCCGTCACGGTGACGATGCTGGCCTGGGCCGGCGCCGGGGCCCTCGCGTACACCGGCACGGTGCAGGGATTGCACGGCGTCCGGTCGCTCGCCGACCTCGTCGGCACCCGGCACCTCGCACCCATGCCGGTCGGCCCGAAGGTCACCGGCTACGCCGGTGCGGTGATCGGCGACTCGCGTGCCGCGCGCGTCGGGGGCGCCCCGGTCGCCGGCGCCACCGCGGACGACACCGCCTGCGGGCGCAGCTCGGACTCCCTCGCCGGGGAGATCGGCAGGATGCAGGGTGCCCGTGTGCTGAACCTGGCCTGCTCCGGGGCGTCGATCCCGAGCGGCCTGCTCGGCCCGCAGGTGCGCGGCGGGCAGACGCTACCCAGCCAGGTCGGGCTGCTGCAGCAGGTGCGGGGGCTGAAATACGTCGCGGTCGTGATCGGTCCGAACGACCTCGCCTGGGGTGATTTCCTCACGTACTGCTACGCCGTCGCCGACTGCCACGACAACCTCACCCAGGGGGAGTTCGACTACCGGCTGGCCGCGTTCGACCGGGACTACGGCGAGCTGCTGCAGACCCTCGACAACCTGCCGGGCCGGCCGCAGATCATCGTCATGACGTCGTACGACGTGTTCAACCCCGACGCGGACTGCGCCGACGCGAAGGGTCCGGCGAACGCGAACGGGCTCGACCCGACGAACATCACGCTGCTGTCCAACCGCAACACGGCACTCAACGACGTGCTCGTCAGCGGTGCGCACAAGTACAAGTTCAGCGTCGCCACGCCGCGGCTGGCCCCGCTGTGCACGCCCGACAGTGACCGTCTCGGCGCCGACATCCAGGGGCTGGACAGCGCGAACCCGTTCCACCCGACCGGCATCGGCTCGATCCGGATGGCCTCGGCCGTGGTGCAGCAGATCGCGGCGGATGCCCCGCCGGCAACGGTGGCTCGACGCGGGTGATCGGGGCGTCGAGCCGCCGCGCGTTGCCGTGACCGGGAATCTGGAGCCGGTCACGTTGACACACTGGGCGGTGTCGGCACCCGGCGGTTTGTTCATGACGACGTAGCGGTCGTGGACCGTGGCAGTGCCGAACGTGTCGCAGAGGCCGACGGCAAGGAGACTGACCATGGGCACGATGGCCGGGACGCTGCCGTCGGTTGTCGTGTTCGCCGCGGGCGCGGTGACGGTCCTGGCGACCGCCATTTCCGCGGTGCAGACCCTGGTGGTGCCGCGGGCGACGCCGATGCTGCTCACCCGCTGGGTGTTCCGTGGCGTCCGGGTGCCGTTCCACCTCCGGTACCGGTACGCGAAGGACTACGTCGAGCAGGAACGTGCCATGGCGCTGTACGGGCCGCTCGGCCTGATCAGCCTGGCGGTCGCCTGGCTGCTGCTCATCGGCTCGGGCTACGTGCTGATGTACTGGGCGCTGGGCGTCCGGCCGGTGCGCCACGCCGTCGTCCTGAGCGGTTCGTCGATGTTCACGTTGGGCTTCGTGGTGCCCAAGGATCTCCCGTCCACCGTTCTGGCGTTCACGCAGGCGGCCTTCGGCATCGGCGTGATCGCCATGTTGATCAGCTACCTGCCCTCGACTTACGCGTCGTTCTCCCGGCGTGAGGCGGCCGTGGCCGGGCTCGACATCCGGGCCGGGTCGCCGCCCTCACCGGCCGAACTGCTGATCCGCTACACCCGCATCGACGGGCTCGACCGGCTCGACGAGGTGTGGCGGACCTGGCAGAGCTGGTTCACCGACATCGAGGAGACCCACACCTCGCTTCCGGCCATCGCCTACTTCCGCTCACCCGACCCGAGGCGCTCCTGGGTGACCGCGGCGGGCGCGGTCCTGGACGCCGCCTCGATCACCGCGTCCACACTGGATCAGGAACGATCGACCGAGGCGCAGCTGTGCATCAGGGCCGGCTACATCACCCTGCGGAAGATCGCCGGCGTCTTCGGCATCGGCTTCGACCCGGACCCGCAGTGGCCCGGGCAGCAGATCTCGGTCGCGAAGCACGAGTTCGACGAGGTCTACGACGAACTCGCGGGTGAGGGCGTCCCGGTCAAGACCGACCGCGAACAGGCATGGCGGGACTTCGCCGGCTGGCGGGTCAACTACGACGCGGTGCTGCTCGCCCTCGCCGCGTTCACGTTCGCACCACCGGCCAAGTGGTCGTCGGACCGGTCCCCGGAGGTACCCCTGCTGCCCCTGCTGCCTCCGCTGACCCGCAGACGCAACCCGCCCCGTCGCTGACCGGGGCGCCGGTCGGATGAGGCGACTGCGGGGCGGCGTGCCGCCGCGGTCCCCGGGCGTGAAGCGACGGGACCCGGGTATGGCGCTCGGCGAGAACCTGTTGCCCATGAATGGGAGGAGACAGCGTGACCGCCGTGCAAAGCATCCCTCACCCGATCAGGGAGTCCGACAACAAGGGCTGGTTCGATCTCGGCCCCCGGGACATCTGGCGGGACAGGGAGAACCCGGACATCTTGGTGCCGCCGGCCACCGACAACGGCACGATGGCCAACATGAAGTACTCGTTCTCCGACGCCCACCAGCGTCTGGAGGAGGGGGGCTGGGCCCGCGAGGTCACCAACCGGGAGATCCCGTCGTCGCTCGACGTCGCCGGGGTGAACATGGCCCTGGAGCCGGGCGCCTATCGCGAGCTGCACTGGCACAAGGAGGCCGAGTGGGCCCTCGTGCTCGTCGGCAGCTGCCGCCTGACGGCGATCGACGAGCACGGCAGGTCGTTCATCGACGACGTCAAGGCGGGCGACCTCTGGAACTTCGAGGCCGGGCTTCCCCACTCGATCCAGGGCCTGGAAGACGGCGTCGAGTTCCTGCTGGTGTTCAGCGACCCGGACTTCTCCGAGAACTTCACGTTCCTGCTGTCCGACTGGTTCGCCCACACGCCGCAGGACGTCGTGGCCGCGAACCTCAAGAAGACCGTCGCCGAGATCGGCAGCCTCCCCAAGTCCGAGAAGTACATCTTCCGGGCCGACCTGCCCGGCCCCATCGCCGAGGTCGACCGGCCGGTGCCGGCGGGCAAGGTGCCCTCGCCGTTCACCCTGCACATGGCCGACGTCGAGCCGATCGAGTCCGAGGCGGGCCGCGTGCGGATCGTCGACGTGAACGTGTTCCCGGCCGCCAAGACCATCTCCGCGGCGTTCGTCGAGGTGGAGCCGGGCGGCATGCGCGAACTGCACTGGCATCCGAAGGCCGCGGAGTGGCAGTACTACATCCAGGGCCAGGCGCGGATGACGATCTTCGACTCGAACGGGCTCGCCCGCACCTTCGACTACACGGCGGGCGACATCGGCATCGTGCCCCTGGTGGCCGGCCACTACGTGCAGAACACCGGCGACGAGAAGCTGATCTTCGTCGAGATCTTCAAGTACCCGGAGTACTCCGACATCTCCGCCAACAAGTGGCTGGCCTCGAACCCGGTCAAGGTGGTCGCCGACCATCTCGACGTGACGACACAGTTCGTCGAGTCGTTGCCGCTCGACGACAAGCCGGCGCCGGTGATCTGGTACGACCGGTCCAAGGCCAAGGCCAAGGCGTGGCCCGCATCCTGATCCTCCGCTCGGGTCTGTCCGGTGCGGACGCCGGTGACGTGGTGCCCTTGAGGGTCGCGCCAACCGGCGTCCTCCCGGACCGGTTTTCGGTAGCCTGAAATCGTGAGCGAACCGACACTGACGACCGCCTCCACTGTGGACATCGGGATGACTGCCTGGTCGGCGCTGAATCCGTTCGGTGAGCCGACCGCCTTCGTCCTCGTGCATCCGATCTCGGCACACGACGACGGAACGTTCGCGGACACGATCGCGGCGCTGGGCCTGAGGCGGCTGGACGTCGACGGTGAGATCCTGCCCATCGGCACCGACGTGCTCTACGCGTCGCTGCGCGCGATGCGGGTCGAGCTGTGCACACCCGCCGGCGTGTGGCTCAGTCACGACGTCACCGACGACTGGACCGCGAATGCCGTCGGCCGGCGCTACATCGTGCTCGCCATCGGCACCGCGCCGCTCGCCGCCGACGCCGATGCCGGCGCCGTCGCCGCCTACCTGGCGGACCGCGCGAGCGTGCACACCGCGCTCGTCAGGATTCGGGTCCGGTTCGACGAGACCTGAGCGCGTCGCGGGGCCGGCCCGGCGGTGGCCTCACGAGGGGGACCTGGCCAGGATGCTGGTGCCCACGCTCAACGCGGACTCGAACGCCACGAACAGGTCCCGGGGCGCCCGCGCCACGACGCGCGGCGGCGCGACGTCGAACTGGAACGTCCTCGCCGCCCCGGATCCGAGCAATGCCTTGAGATCGCCGGCCGTGACGGAGAAATCCAGGCCGTTGCGCGGCTCGTAGGCACGCGAGGCGTGTGTCCGGCCGTCGGCGGCGAGCACCGACGCCTCGACCCGCAGGAGCCGCCGGTCGCCTCCCTCGTAGACCTCGGCCGAGCCGTGACTCCAGTGCCGCAGCACCCGCGTGGGCGGCGCCAGGTCGGCGACGGCGTCGGTCGGTTCCGCGAGTGACATCCCGGGCTCCAGCAGCGTTTCGAACGCCGCGCGCGCCCGGCCGGGCTCCACCGCGGATCCCAGTGCGACGCAGAGCCGGACGCGATGGCGGGTGCGGTTCGTCAGCTCGAGCGTGGTGTCGGTGAGCCGGACGTGGATCACGTCGGAGGCGCGGATCGCGGGGAACTCGCCGATGCGTTCCGTCGCCGCGGGCGCGCCGGCCGGGACCGGTTTTTCCGTGGCCGGTGCTGACCGCGCCGGCCGGTCGGTGCTCTGCCGGTCCGCAAGGCTCGTCTCCACCCCGAACGCCAGCTCGACCGTTCTCGCCACCTCCCGGGCGACCGTGGCGGAGTAGCGGGCGTGCGCGGCGTCGAAGACCAGCACGACATCGGCGTCGGCGTGGGCCGCGATGACGGCCGCGGCATCGGCCGAGCCCGGGGGGACCGGCACGACGATGACGGCCGGGCGGGTGACGAGGCCGTGCAGTGCCCGCTCAGGACGGGGCTCGGCGCGCTCCCGCCACTGCGTGGCGCCGGCCCGGGCCGCGGCGCGCGCGGGCAGGTCCGCATGCCCGGCGGATCCCTGCGAGCCACGGCCGTTGAGGTGCTCGACCCGGCGACCGGACGCGGCCGCGAGCGCGGCACCGACGTACAGCTCGTACGAGGAGACCGACTCCGCGGGTGAGAGCACCACGATCGGCCCGGGCTGCGGCGCCGACGCCGCCGGGATCAGCACCAGCGCCAGCGGTCGCGCGGCGGATGCGGTGGCCGAGGCCTCCGTCGCCGCGGCGAGCCGGTGGGCGCCCTCCCGGTGCCACGCCCGCGAATCCCGCCCCCGGTCGCCGACCGCGACGAGCGCGCCCCGGTCCGCGCCCAGCTGGACCGCGGCGGCGAGGTCCGCAAGCGGCGCCGAACCGTCGCCGGCGGACGGCCGGTCCGTGACACCGTCCAGGTCACCCTCGACCGAGATCCCCAGCGCGCCGAGCCGGGTGTGGTCGGCAGCGTCGAGATGCACCGATGGCGCGACGACAGCCCCGGTCCCCATGCGCGGAGCCTAGCGACGGACGGCCCCCGCGCGCCGTCGAACCGCGCCGTACCACCCACCGCTCCCGGGCCCGATGTCGCCGGCATCTTCTGACCGGCACGGGGAAGGTAGCGGCCCGACCGACCGAACGGTCAGGGCGACGAACGCCGGAGGTGGTGCGTGCCGGTCGATCCGGACTATCTGTGGCAGGCGCGGCAGATGCAGGCGCTGTCGTTCGCCGTGCACATCCCGCTGGTCTGTTTCGGGATCGCGTTTCCGACGATGGTGCTGTTCTGCGAGTGGCGTTCGCTGCGCACCGGCGATCCCGTGCTCGCCACCCTGGCGCGGCGCTGGTCGAAGGTGATGCTGGCGCTGTTCGCCGTCGGCGTGGTGACCGGCACGATCTTGAGCTTCGAGCTGGGGTTGCTGTGGCCGCAGTTCATGGCGAGGTTCGGTGCGGTGTTCGGCCTCGGGTTCACGTTGGAGGGCTTCTCGTTCTTCACCGAGGCGATCTTCATCGGGATCTACGTCTACGGGTGGGACCGGCTGCCGCCACGGCTGCATCTGCTGTGCGGTGTGCCCGTGGTCGTGGCGGGGGTGACCGGCTCGCTGTTCGTCATCGCGGTCAACGGCTGGATGAACCATCCCACCGGTTTCACGATGCGCGACGGCGTGGTCGTCGACGCCGATCCGTGGGGGGCACTGTTCGGCAACAGCTACTTCTGGCACGAGTTCGTGCACATGTACTTCGCCGGATACATCGTCGCCGGGTTCGCGGTGGCCACGCCGTACGCCTGGGCGCTGCTGCGGGGCCGGCGGCGCCGGTACGAGCGGACGGCGCTGACCGTGGCGATGTCCACCGCTGCGGTCGCCTCGCCGCTGCAGGTGATCGTCGGCGACTGGGCCGCCCGTGAGGTGGCGCAGCACCAACCGGTGAAGCTGGCCGCGCTGGAAGGGCTGGGCCGGACCACCCGGGGCGCGCCGGAGCACCTGGGCGGCTGGTACAACGGGCACGAGGTGGTCTACGGCCTCGAGATCCCGCGGTTGCTGTCGCTGCTGGCGCTGCACAACCCCAACGGCACCGTCATGGGCCTCGACGCGGTGGCCGCGGACGACATACCGCCCGTCAACGTGGTCCGCTTCGCGTTCCAGACGATGGTCGGCATCGGCACGCTGCTGGCGCTGCTGGGCCTGCTGTTCCTGTACGTGCGGCTGCGGCACCGGCGCCTGCCCCGGTCGCGCTGGTTCTACCGCGCCGCGGTGGCGGCCGGTCCGTTGTCGATCGTGGCGCTGCTCGCCGGCTGGGTCACCACCGAGGTGGGCCGCCAGCCGTGGGTCGTGTACGACGTGATGCGCACGACCGAGGCGGTCACCGGCGCGCCCGGCATCCCCGTCGGGTACGGCACGCTGGTGCTGGTGTACGCCGGGCTCGCCGTCGCGGTCGGGTGGCTGCTGCGCCGCTTCAGCCGGATCCCCGTCGAGGTGCACGACGATGGCTGAGGTCCCGATGGTGTTCATCCTCGCCGGTCTCGCCGCGTACACGGTGCTGGCCGGCGCGGACTTCGGCGCCGGCCTGTGGATGCTGCTGACCCGCCCCGGCCGGACCGACCCCGCCGCGACCCGCGACCACGCCCGGCACGCGATGGGTCCGGTGTGGGAGGCCAACCACGTGTGGTTGATCTTCGTGCTGGCCGTGTGCTGGACCGCGTACCCGGTCGTGTTCGGCTCGATCGCCTCGACGCTCGCCGCGCCGCTGTTCATCGCCGCCGTCGGGATCATCCTGCGCGGGGTCTCGTACGCGCTGCGCGGCCAGGTCGGCGGCGGCCGCGGCCGGCACCTGGTCGAGGTGCTGTTCGCGGTCGCCTCGATGCTGACGCCGTTCGCGCTGGCCGCCGCCGTGGGCGGCATCGCCTCGGGCCGCGTCCCCGTCGGCAACGCGGCCGGCAACGCCGTCACGAGCTGGCTCAATCCCACCTCGGTCGTCATCGGCGTGCTGGGCGTGGCCGCCGGCGGTCACCTCGCGGCGGTGTACCTCGCCGCCGACGCGCGCCGGCTCGGTGAGCAAAGCCTGGAACTCGACTTCCGGGCCCGCGCCCTCGGCTCCGGCGTGGTCGCCGGCGGCCTCGCCCTCGCCGGCCTGCTCGTCGCTCGCGCCGACGCACCTGCCCTGTACGACGGCCTCACCCGCGACGGGGGTGCGGTCATGGTCGGCATCTCCGCGGCGGCGGGACTGGCGACCCTGGTGCTGGTCTGGCGGAGCCGGTTCGGCCCGTCGCGGGTGACGGCGGCGCTCGCCGTGGCCGCCACCCTGGCCGGCTGGGCCCTGGCGCAACGCCCGTTCGCCCTGCCGGGGCTCACGGTCGAACAGGCCGCCGCCGGCCGGACCACGCTGCTCGCCGTCATCGTCGCGGTCGCCGCCGGTGCGGTGGTCCTGGTGCCGTCGCTGGTCCTGCTGTTCCACCTCTTCCTACGGGGACGCCTGGACCCGGCGGCCGAGCCGGCTGCGGCCGCCGCCACCCGACCGGCGACCGGTCCCGGGACCCCGCACCGGATGGCGCAGGCCGTTGCCGCCGCGGTCACGCTGCTCGCCGGCGTCGTGCTGACCAGCGTCGTCGGCTCCGGCTGGCCCCTCGCCGTCGGCGTCGGCTGCCTGATCGCCTGCGCCGTCGCCACGTTCGGCCTGGCAACCACCGACATCGACACTGAGAGGAGCAACGGCCGTGCCGCAGTCCGACGAGACCGGTGACGCAGAACAACGGATGATGGGCGCGGTGCCCGGCGTGCCGGCGCTCGGCCGCGGCCCGGCGGAACACGGCGGGTACTCCCGCCACGAGTACCACCATCCGGCCGCCGGGTGGGGCGCCGCCCGCAGCGTCGGCGCGGTGCTCAGGCGCGCCGGGGAGCCGATGGAGGGCGTCCGCGCGCTCTTCGTGATGAACCAGGAGGACGGCGGCTTCGACTGCCCGGGCTGTGCCTGGCCCGACGATCCGAACGGCCTGCACCTGGACATCTGCGAGAACGGCGTCAAGCACGTCACCTGGGAGCTCGCCCGGGCGGACGCCGACGCCGCCTTCTTCGCCGCGCACCCGGTGAGCGAGCTGGCGCAGTGGAGCGACCATGACCTCGAGGCGGTGGGGCGGCTCGCCGAACCGCTGCAATACGACCCGGCCAGCGACACGTACCGGCCGATCTCCTGGGACGACGCGTTCGCGCTCGTCGGCGCGACGCTGCGGGCACTGCCCAGCCCCGACCAGGCGGCCTTCTACACGTCCGGGCGGCTCAGCAACGAAGCGTCGTTCCTCTACCAGCTGTGGACCCGCGAGTTCGGCACGAACAACCAGCCGGACTGCTCCAACATGTGCCACGAGGCCACCGGCCGGGCGCTGGCAGCGGCGATCGGCACCGGCAAGGGTACCGTCGACCTGAACGACTGGGAGGCCGCCGACGCGATCTGGGTGATGGGCGACAACGCCGCCTCGAACGCGCCGCGGATGCTCACCTGGCTGGCCGACGCCGACCGGCGCGGCGCGCAGCTCGTGCACATCAACCCGCTGCGCGAAGCCGCCTCCCGGCGCACGATCGTCCCGCACGAGTTCGCCGACATGGCCACCTTCCGCACCACCCGGATCGGCACGATGAGCGTGCAGGTGCGCATCGGCGGCGACATGGCCCTGCTGCGCGGCGTCGCCAAGGCCGTGTTCGAGACCGCCGCCCGCGAACCCGGCGTCCTGGACCGGGACTTCATCGACCGCCACACCCACGGGTTCGACGAGTACCGCGAGCTCGTCGCGGCAACCCCGTGGCCGGACCTGGTCCACGGTTCGGGCGTCACCGAGCCCGACATCCGCCGGCTCGCCAGCTCCTACCTGCGTTCCGAACGCGTGGTCATCGCCTGGTGCCTCGGCCTGACCCAGCACGAGCACGGCGTCGACACGGTCCGTGAGATCGTCAACCTGCTGCTGTTGCGCGGCAACATCGGCCGCGAGGGCGCCGGTCCGTGCCCGATCCGCGGGCACAGCAACGTGCAGGGCAACCGCACCTGCGGCATCAACCACCGCCCGGCCGCGGAGTTCCTCGACCGGCTCGAGGCGGTCTGCGGGATCCGGCCGCCCCGCGAGCACGGCCTCGGCACGGTCGAGACGATCGAGGCGATGCACCGCGGTGATGTGCGGGTCTTCGTCGCGCTCGGCGGCAACTTCGCCCTCGCCAGCCCTGACCTGCGGTACACCGCCGAGGCGCTGCGCAACTGCGACCTGACCGTGCAGGTGAGCACCAAGCTCAACCGCAGCCACCTCGTGCACGGCCGCCGCGCGCTCATCCTGCCGTGCCTGACCCGCACCGAACGGGACCGCCAGGCCGGCGGCGAGCAGGGCGTCACGGTCGAGGACGCCATGGCGATGGTGCACATCTCCTACGGCATGAAGGAGCCCGCCTCACCGCAACTGCGCTCCGAACCCGCCATCCTGGCCGGCCTCGCCCGGGCCACGCTGCCGGACAGCGGCACCCCCTGGCAGGACTACGCGGCCGACTACGACCGCATCCGCGACACGATGGCCCGCGTCCTGGACGGCTTCGAGGACTTCAACCGCCGCGCCCGCCACCCGCACGGCTTCCGGATCGCCCAACCGGCCCGCCTACGGGTGTTCCAGACGCCTTCCGGCCGCGCCGAGTTCTCGCACCCAGCGCTGCCGCACGACACCGACCCCGGCAGCGGGCGCCTGCTGCTCACCACGATCCGCTCCCACGACCAGTTCAACACGACGATCTACTCCAACGACGACCGGTACCGCGGCCTCAAGGGACTCCGCACGGTCATCTTCATGAACGACGACGACATGCGCGGCCGGGGCCTTGACGAGTTCGACCTCGTCGACGTGACCAGCTTCTCCAAGGACGGCACGCAGCGCACCGTCCACGGGTACCGCGCGGTGCGCTACGACCTGCCACCCGGCTGTGCGGCCGGGTACATGCCGGAGCTGAACGTCCTGTGCGGGATCGCCGACGTCAGCACCCAGAGCGAACAGCCGGTGACCAAGCACCTCGTCGTCGAGGTCACGCCAGCACCTGCACCGGGGGCCTCGCAGGCCGGTGCGGGTTGACCATCGTCGCCTGCCGGCTACGGACCGCGCCGGCAAATGCGGCGCCGTCCGGACCCGGCTGGCACCGGCGGGCCCGGACGGCGCTTTGCCGGCGCTTGCCGGCGCTTTGTCGGCCTACAGCAGGCCGCGGGCGGTGAAGGCGGAACGCGCGGCCGCGGCCGCCGTGGGACCGTAGAGCCGCTGGGCGGCGTCGACCGTGGCCTGGGCCGCTGCCGCGAACGTGGTGTCGGGTGCGAAGGCGAACTGGGCCTCGACGATGAGGGTCGTGGCGCGGGTGTCGCCGAGCGCGGTGCGGATGTCCCACAGGGCCCGTGACCAGATCTCGCCGTCGGCGTGCACCTCGCCGATGACGTCGGCCGGGTAGTGCTTGTTGCCGTCGAGGCGGCGCAGGCAGTGCGGAGTGCTGCTGGTGTACGACGTGGAGTCCCAGTCGGCGACGCATGCCTCGGGCGTCGCCGTCGGGGTGCCGGTCGCCCAGCTGGTGACGGCGACGGCGAGGTAGTCGCCGAACGCCTCGCCGATGGCGCCGGACTCCAGGGTGGTGCCGAAGCCGGGGACCTGGCCGTCCTGCACGGAGTGGCCGTACTCGTGGACGATCACCTCGGCGTCCTCGGCATCGTCGACGCCGCCCTTGCCCAGGGTGATGTTCGCCTTGTCGTCGCGGAAGAACGAGTTGTCGCCGCCGTACTGGTCGATGCGCAGCTCGATCCGGCGCTGGTTGACCGGGCGCCGCGTCGAGCCGAAGCCCAGGTGCTGCAGATACAGCTGGGCCGTGGTGACCCAGTAGTAGCCCATCACCTGCTCGAACTGGTCCGAGTCGCGGTGCCAGGCCGGGAACGCGCCGTCGACCAGGGTCGCGGCCTTGCCGGTGGAGCTCTTGACCACGACGTACCGCCCGGCCAGCCCGCCGGAGCCGTCCAGGTCGGTCAAGGTCACCCGGCGGTACGCCGCGGCGAACACCGGCAGGTCGGCGTCCTTGGCGTCGGTGAGGTCCTCACGGCCCAGGGTCTGGACCGGGTTGGGGGCGAAGACGATTCCCGGCGCGGAGGTGACGGCAGCCCGTGCCGGTGTCGCCGGGATCAGGGCGGCGGCCACCAGCGCGACCGTGGTCAGCGTGAGACTTCGTCGCATACCGACTCCTTTCGTTCAGCAGTTGTCTCGTCCAGCAGTTGTCACGTTCAGCAGTTGTCACGTTCAGCAGTTGTCGTACGGCGATTGCTTGAACTGGCGGCGCAGCCCCGTGGCGCGTTACACGAAACCGCCGGGGTGTGTAACGGCGGCACCGCCGACGGCGCTGTTTCAGCAAAGAGTCTTTTCAGTCAGCCTGGAGGTCCACCATGTTGCGGTCGGTCCGTTCACGTCGACGCGCGGGCACATTGCTCGCCGCGGTGCTGCTGGCGCTGTTCCCGTTGGCCGGCCCGGCGGCGCCCGCCGCCGCGGCCGTCACCCCCGTGTCCGTCTTCGGCGCGTGGCATTGCAGCAACGACGCCTGCCTGTGGGCGGCCGTGCGCACCGCGGCCGAGTTCGACAGCCAGAACCACTGGCTCGTCGACCGCGGCGACGGCCGGCCGTCGGTGAACCTGGTGGTGTTGAGCTTCGTCAACCCGCTGCGGCTGCTCAACCAGACCACCGACGCCGGCAACGTCAACGGTGTGCCGCGGGGGATGACCCAGGAGATCGTCAACTACTTCACTGCCCGGGGCATCCGGGTGATGTTCTCCATCGGCGGGATCACCTACACCGGCGACTGGGACACCGCGCTGGCGCAGAACGGCACGCTGCTGGGGCAGCGCGCCGCCGCCGTGGCGACGCAGTTCGGCGTCGGCATCGAGATCGACTACGAGCAGAACAGCAGCCCGAACCTGACGCAGCTGCAGAACTTCATCTCGGCGTACCGGGCGGTCCACCCGTACAACGCCGCGGGCACCGACCCGACCGCGCGGCTCACCATCGACGTCGCCGCCGGAGACCGCTGGCTCATCGACGTCAACCGCAAGGCGAGCGCCGACTGGCTGCGCACCGACGCCCCTGTGCTCGACTTCGCCAACGCGATGGTGCCGGCGCGGCAGCCGTCGGCGTCGACCGCGCAGAGCAACTGGCAGGAGCACATCGACGGCAAGTCACAGTTCAGTCCGCCGGTGCCGCCGCTCGCGCCGGCGAAGTTCACCGGCGGGCTGTACATCGCCGAGGGCAGCAAGGTCCGCCCGGAGTGCACCAGTTACGGCACGTCGGTGACCAAGGCTCTCGCGCCGTATGTGCAGACGGCTGCGCCGAACGGCGCGGGAACCACCGCCGGCATGCTGGGCTTCATGTTCTGGGCGGCCGAGCGGCCCTCGACGCGTGGCATCGGCACCGCGCCGCCCAACACGTGCGAGGGCGGCGTCGGGGCAGGTGCGACGGCGCTCGGGGTGCCCGTTCCGCTGCCGCCGCTGCGCCAGAGCTGAGCCTCATCCGACGACGGGACCGGTGATCGGCGGCGAGCCGAGTACCGCCGCCAAGCGGTGCTCGGCTCGCCCGGCACAATGCGGGTATGGGTGCGCACCTGGTCGGCCGCCGTCACCAGTTCGAAGAACTCGCCCGGGTCGTGGCCGGCGCCGCGGCGCAGCAGGGTGCACTCGTCGTGCTGTGCGGCGAGGCGGGCATCGGCAAGACGACGATGCTTTCGTGGCTTGCCGGGGCCGCGTCGGACGCCGGGATGGTCGCGCTGTCCGGCCGGGCTGTGGCCGAGGAAGGGGTACCGGCGTTCTGGCCGTGGTCGCGGGTGTTCGCCGCGGGCCGTGCGCTGGGCCTGTCGCCGGACCTCCTCGAGCTGGGACCGGGCCCGCCGGCGCAGGCTCGGTTCGTCGCGATCGAGCGGGCCGCGGGCGCGCTGCTGGCCGCGGTGCCGGCGGCCGGCCTGCTGATCACGCTTGATGATCTGCAGTGGGCCGACGACGCCACCATGCAACTGCTGCGCCACGCCGCCGCCGAGCTTCCCGGAACGCGGCTGATCCTCGCCGTGGCGACCCGGGACGCCGGCGGCCTCGGTCCGCGGGCCGCCGTGCTGCCCGCGGCCCGGACGTTGCGGCTGGCACCGTGGACACCCGCCGACGTCGCCGAGTACCTGCATGCCACCGGCGGCCGGGTGGATCCTTCCTGGCCGGCCCGGGTGCACCGGGGCAGCGGCGGCAACCCGTTGTTCGTGCGGGAGATGGCGCGCGTCCTGCACGCCGGCGGCGGTGGCCTGCCCGACGCGTTGCATCCGCTCGCAGGTGTCTTCCTGGACAGCGTCGGCCCGGACTGCCGGTCGCTGCTCGGCGCCTGCGCCGTGATCGGGGAGGAGTTCGACGTCACGCTCGTCGCTGCGGCATCCGGCGAGGCGTCGCATCCGGCGGCGGTCCGGTCGCCGGGCGGGCTCGCGGAGCTGCTCGCCGAGGCTGTGTCGGCCGGGATCCTCGCCGAGGACGCGGCCGTGCCGAACCGGATGATGTTCACGCACGCCCTGGTCCGGCAGGCGGCGTACGACGAGTTGCCGCGGACCGATCGGATTCGCTGGCACCGCCGCATCGCCGACGCGCTGGCCGGCATGCCCGCGACGCCGTCCTCGGCGGGCCGGGCGGCGGACATCGCCCGGCACCGCGTCCGCGCCGCCACCGACGCGCCGAGCTGCCGCGCGGCCGTGGACGCCTGCCGGGCCGCGGTGGCGGTGTCGCTGCGCGGGCTCGACCACGCCGACGCGGCGCACTGGTTCCGCCGAGCGATCGAACTGGCCGGCGGTGCCGGCCTCGACCCGGCCGAACACGCCGACCTGCTGCTCGGACTGGCCGAGACGGAGTTCCTGGACCTGCGGGTGGCCGGGGCGCTGCGGCACTGCGTGGCCGGCGCCGACCTCGCCGCCGGGCTCGGCCGGCCGGACCTGCTGGCGCGCGCCGCGCTCGTGGTGCGAGGCATCGGCGGTGAGGAGCCGAACCGGATCATCGCCGACCTGTGCGTGCGGGCCGAGACCGCGTTGGGCGGGACCGATTCCGGGACGCTTGCCCAGGTGCTCGCGCAGCACGCGATGGCGGTCGCGCAGCTGGCGGTCACCGCTCCCGACCTCGCCCGGCAGGCGCACACCCTGAGCGCACAGGCCATGGCGATGGCGCGCCACGACGGCGGCAGCACCGCCGTCGTGGACGCGATGCACGCGCACGAGACGCTCGCCGGCGGACCGGACTCGATGCGTGAGCGGACGGTCATGGGCGCAGGCCTGCGCGCGCTCGCTGCGGTCCCGGACCGGCCGGAGACGCCACTGTGGGCGTGCCTGTGGCGCATCGACGGGTGCCTCGGCCTCGGCGCGGTCGCGGAGGCGGACCGCGAGATCGCCGCCCTGGCCTCGCTCGCCGAGCGGCTCGGCTGGCCGGTGGCCCGCTGGCACCTGCTCCGGGCGCGGGCCGCCCGCGCGATGCTCGCCGGCCGGTTCCCCGACGCCCAGCGGCTGGCCGACGAGGGGCAGGCGCTCGCCGAACGCTGCGGCGACCATTCGATGCAGGGCCAGCACCTCGCGTACACGCTGGACATCCGCCGCAAGACCGGCAGCTTCGCCGACCCGTGGTCCGATGCCGGCGGATCCGGTGACGGCCCGGGTGGCGGCCCCTTCGACATCGCGTCGGTCGTGGACGCCGATGCGCGCCCGATCGTGCTGGCGATCGCCGCCGAGTACCTGTTCGCCAGCGGTGACGTCGACACGGCCCGTGCGCTGTACGCGCGGCTCGTCACGGCGCTGCCGGACCTGCCCGAGGACATCCGCTGGCCGGCCATCGTCGCCATCGCGGGCGAGCTCGGGGCGGCCTTCGCAGACCCCGCGACCGTGGCCGCCGGGTACCGCGGCCTGCTGCCGTACGCGCAGCTGTACCAGGCGTCCACCTACGGATACCGCGGCGCGTTCGCCCGCGTGCTGGGTGGCCTCGCCGCCGCGTCCGGCGACCACGGGACGGCCATCGGCCACCTGCAGGCCGCCGAGGAGCTGGAGCGGCGGATCGGCGCACACGCCGACCTTGCGCTCGCGCAGCTCGCCCACGCCAGGGTCCGCCGGGCCAGGGACGCTCGCGGCGACCGGGAAAGGGCGGCGGACCTGGCCGGTCAGGCCGCCCGGACGGCCCGCCGGCTCGGCATGACACCGACCCTGACCGACGCCACGTCGCTGCTCCGCGATCTGGGCGGCGTGGCGGACGACGTGGTCGCGTCACTGACCGCCAGGGAGCGCGAGGTCGCCCTGCTGGTTGCGGACGGCCTGGCGAACCGGGCTATCGCCGACCGGCTGACGGTCTCGGAGCGCACGGTCGAGACGCACGTACGGAATCTGCTGAACAAACTGGGACTGGCCAACCGGACCCAGGTCGCCGCGTGGATTCTGCGTGCCGAGTCTGCGTGGTTCCACTGACGCCCCAGACACCGCCGGTCACCGACGATTGCGTCCCCAGCAACCGGAGGTGGAGCGATGTTCGCACGACTGCAGACCACGGCGGCCCGGCCGGCCGACGGCCACCCGATCGCCGACATGATCGCCGCCCACCCGGGCTTCGCCGGACTGGCGATGCTCACCGGGGAGGACGGCGGCACGACCATGATCAGCCTCTGGCTGACCCGCGAGGACGCCGAATCGGCCTCGGACCGCTCCGCCGCTACCCGCGGCCCGCGCCTGTTCGAGCTCACCCACGACGAGATCTTCGAGGTGGACGCCGACCAGGCGGGCTCGGCGACGGGGGAGCAGCCCGCGGTGGCGTTCCTCGGCGAGTTCGACGGACCGCTGAGCCCGGCCCGCGTCGAGGCGGCCCGCTTCGCCGGCACCGAGCGGATCGGACCCGCGCTGCGGGAGGTGGCCGGCGTGGTGCGGTTGCTGGTCCTCTGGCACCCGACCGAGCGGCGCATGGCCGTGCTGCACCTCGCCGTCTCACCGGCGGCACTGCACGCGATCAGCCGCACCGTCGTGTCCTCGCAGCTGCTGCCCGGCGAGGACCCGGAGCTGCTGCCCGGGCCGGACCGGGTCAGCATGCTGCGGGTGGCGGCGTATCGCGCGGCCACCGGCACCGGAGGCTGATCGGGGTGGGTTCGGCGGGTGCCTCGGCGACGGCGAGACGTGGCGGACGGAGGATGGCGGCACGGATCCCAGGAACGGTCAGTGCGACTGCGGTCGTCCCGGATGGCTGGGCTTGCCGGCGCCGGGGGAGGGGTTGCCGGGCTTGCCGGTGGTCGCGGAAGGTTGTGGCGTCGGGTCGAGCAGTCGCTGGCAGAAACCGTTGATGTCGTTCTCGCCGCCCGCCGCGGATGCCAGTGCGTGTCGTTCCTCGGCGGTGACCTGGCCCGCATGCGGGTCGGCCCGGAAGGCTGTCCAGGCCCTGCACAGGCGCTCGAGTTCGGCCGCGGCGACGGGTACGGTCGCTGACGGTTGCGGGACCGGACCCGTCGACGGGCGCGGCGTCGGTGCCGCCCGCCCGGTGCCCTGATCGGTGGGGGCCGTCCGGGCGGCGTGATCGGAGACGGGTGCTGCCGCGCCGGGCAGGAGCTCCTGCAGTGCGTCGGGAAGCCGGCCGGTGCCGGCCGCGTACGCGGTGCCCCCCACCAGCAGGGCCGCAACGCTCACGGTGACGGCGATGCCGGCGCCTCGTCCGGGGCGTGGTGCGAGTGTCCTCGGCCGTGGACAAGGGCGGTACTCCCTGGTGAACGCGGACACCGCGGCCCGCTCGCCGGCGATCTCGTCCGGCCGCGCGGGACCCGTCGCGGCCGCCAGCAGCGCGTTGAGCGCGCCGTGCTCCTGGGCTGCCGCGGGTGTCCTGTTGAGGAGCTGCTCGGCGGTGTGCCGGTCGATCACGGGGTCGTCCCAGCCGCTTCGGGTGCGGCGCACCACGTCATTCCGGTGCCACATCTCAGGTGCCTCTCGGGGATTCGCCGGTCGGTCCGTCCGGGGTGCCGCGGGCCGCTTGGACCTGCGGGTTCGCGGCCAGCCGCCGCAGCCCTCGCATGGCGGCGACCCGTACCGCACCCGGCCGTTTGCCCAGGACCTTCGCCGCGCCGGCAACGTCGAGGCCGGCCACGACGCGGAGCATGACCGCCTCGGCCTGGTTGGCGGGAAGCGTCCTGATCAGCTCGAGCGCCCATTCGGTGCCGTGCAGCTCGAGCACGTCCACCAGCGCGTCCTGCACCGGGTTGGCGTCGCGGAGCGGATCGATGGTGTCGTGCGGCTCTTCACGGCGGCGCCAGGCCCGCCGGTTCTCGTCGATGCCGCGGTGCCGTGCGATGCGAAACAGCCACACCCGGAACGCCGTCGCATCCCCGCTGAAGCGGGACAGGTCCCTGGCCACCTGGAGCCAGGTCTCGGAAGCGACGTCCTCCGCCGCGTCGCCACACACGACCCGCAGGTAGCGCAGGATCGCTGGTTGCAGGGAGCGCCACAACGTCGTGAAGCCCGACGCGTCGCCGTCAGCGGCGGCGCGCAGTGCCGCAGCGAGGTCCTCATCCGGCAACGGCTGGATTCCTGTCGTGCGTCGCCGCGGCCCGCACACCGCCGCCGCGCTGGGTGGCCGGCTGTTCACGGCTGGCACGGCGGTCATCGGCGCGACTGCAGCGATGGTGCGTCCCGGCGCTGGGACGGTTGTCCGGGCACCGCGGTGGTTGCCAGGCCCGTGCGTGCCATCGCCTGCCACCGTTGCCGGCCGCCGAGGAGGGCGGCGACGGCGGACTGCACGACCACCAGGTAGAGCAGCTGGCGGTAGACGATCTGCTGCAACGGCACGGTCCACAGCGGTGCATAGGATTCCCGGTCGAGTCGTAGCGCGTAGGCGGTGGTCAGCACCTGCAGGCCGGTGAAGCCGCACCACACGGCGGCGATCTTGGCGGCGGGCAGGAAGAACAGGCCGTAGATGCTGTAGACGTCGACCAGCGGCGCGGTCAGCGGCAGCAGCACCTGGAACAGCAGCAGGTAGATCAGGCCGCGCCGGCCGAACCGCCCGGCACTGCCCCGTTCCGTCAACGCCCGGCGGTGCTTCCACATCGCCTGCAGGGTGCCGTAACACCAGCGGTACCGTTGCCGCCACAGCTGACGGAGGGTCGCCGGTGCTTCGGTCCACGCGATCGCCCGGTCGGCATAGACGGCCCGCCACCCCGCTCGCAGCACGGCCATGGTCAGGTCGGTGTCCTCGGCGAGCGTGTCGGGCGGCACGCCACCGACGTCGATGAGTGCCTGCCGGCGGAACGCGCCGATCGCACCGGGAATGGTGGGCATGCACTCGCCCAGGTCGAACATCCTGCGGTCGAGGTTGAACCCGACCACGTACTCCAGGTGCTGCCACCGCCCGAGCAGCCCCCGCCGGTTGGCGACCTTCGTGTTGCCGCTGACTGCGCCGACCCCGGGATCGGTGAACGGCTGCACGAGCTGCCCGACCGCGTCGGGCTCGAACACGGTGTCACCGTCGACGAGGATCAACAGCGCGCTGCGCGCTGCCGCGACCCCGGTGTTGAGCGCGGCGGGCTTGCCGGCGTTGCGCTGCCGGATCAGCCGCACGCCCGGCAGCCGTAGCCCCTCGACGATGGCGGCGGTGGCGTCGGTGGAGCCGTCATCGACGACGATGACCTCCAGCCCGGGGTAGTCGTTGGCGAGCAGCGACCGGACCGTCGCGGCGATGTTCGCCGCTTCGTTGAACGCCGGCACGATGACCGACACCGGCCCGAGATACCGCGCCCGGCCGCGCAACCGGCGTGCGCGCCGGCCGTGCACACCGGCGGCCAGCACCTGCAGCACAAGGCGGAGCACTGCCAGCCCGGTGCCCAGCATCAGCAGCCAGAGCAGCAACGTGCTCAACCAGGCGGCGACCGACTGCGTCCAGCGCAGCGCCACTCCCCGGGCGGTCACGTCGAAGGTCGCCGCCGGCGGCGCCGGCAGGCCGAGCCCCTCGGACACCGTGACGAAACGGACGCCCGGCGCCCCGGTCAGGATCCGCCGGGTCGCTTCGAGCGTCTGCGAACGGTCACCGCCGCCGTCGTGGAGCATGACGACCGCACCGGTGCCGTCCTTCGGCTTGGCCGCCGCGACGATCGCGTCCACGCCGGGCCTGCGCCAATCGTCGGTGTCCTGGTCGGTGAGCACCGCGAGGTAGCCTGCGGCCCCGGCCGTCCTCAGCGCGGCGAGGTCCGCCGCGGTGACCGCATCGGCCGTCGAGGAGTAGGGCGGGCGCATCAACTGGGTGGTCCGGCCGGTCGCCGCCGCGATCGCGTTCTGCGTGAGACTCAGCTCGAGTCGCTGCCGCCACGCGGGCACCGCCGCCAGCTCGGTGTGCGTGTAGGTGTGCACACCGAGTTCGTGACCCTCGGCCACGATGCGCCGGACGAGATCCGGGTACTGGTTCACCTTCGAACCGATGACGAAGAATGTGGCGTGGGCCCGGTGCTGTCGCAGCACGTCGAGGATCTGTGGCGTCCATCGTGGGTCCGGCCCGTCGTCGAAGGTCAGCGCCACGGCCCCGGCGGGCAGCTGCGCGCGCTGCACGGTGCCGTCGGCCGCGATCCGCAGCACCGGGCCGGTGCCGGTGAGCGGCTCGACCGCGGGGAGGGCCGGTCGGTGCGGGGTCGCGGCGGTCCCTTCTCCGCCGGCGTGGCTGACATACCCGTGCAGGCACAGTTCCGCGAGGAGGATGAGGCTGCCGAACAGCAGCAGGAGCCAGTGTGCACGGGGAGGCCGGCGTGAGACGTGTCGCGCCATTGCCTACGTCGACCTGCTCGGCCTGTTGTTGCCCGGATGCGTCTTGTCATGTTTGCCGGGCGAGGCCGGCGCCGACGTGGGGGTCGCCGATTGGCGGGCGCTGCTGGTGGCCGGCGGGGCGCCGGCCGGCTGCCCCGGACGCGAGGTCGGCGAGGCACGGCGGGACGGTCCGGTCGATTGGGCGCCGGCGCCGTCCACACCACCGTGCGTGGCGCGCTGCCCACCCTGCGGCAGGCCGGGCAGCGGCACCGGCGAGGAGCCCATCAGACCTGCGGCCAGCAGCACGCCACCCATCGCGAGCACGACGCCGAAGGCGGCGCCGAACGCGGTGATCAGCCGCCGGCGCCGGCCGCTGCGATCGACGAACACAGGGTCGGCCGGTATGCCGGCACCACCCTCAAACGCTTCCCGCACTGATGTGTCCCTTGAGCGATACGTTCTGGTCGTATCAAGGAGCGGAGGACCCGCGGGCGCTGTTACTTGCCCCCCCCGTGGTCGGAGGGCGGCCGGTGTCTCAGCGGCCGGCGAGGGCGATCGTCAGGCAGAAGCCGATGAGAGCGGTGCCCTGCAGGACCGTGCGGAGGGTGATGACCGAGTCCCAGCGTGCCTGCAGTGACCGGGCGTTACCGGGGGTCTCGCCGGCGTCGCTGGCGGCGATGAGCACCTTGTTGATCGGCAGTGAGATGCGGTTGAAGATGACCAGCCAGGCCAGCAGCAGCACCAGGCCGGCGGCCGCGGTCAGGCCGGCGGCGGTCCAGCCGGCGATCAGGGCGCTCACTGTGGTCAGGGCGGCGGCGACGACGCTGAGCACGCCCGGCACGGGCAGGCGCTGGCCGCCGAGGCGGTGGCTGCGGCCGACGATCTGGACCATGGCGTGGTCGTCGATCTCGGCGTACGCGGGGCGCAGCACGAGGGCGGTGAGCGTGTCCGTGCCGAAGATGACGGCGGTGCAGACCGCGGCGACGATGGCGCAGGCGATGGTGAGGGCGAGCATCGGTGGCTCCTTCGGTGAAATCTAGCGGTGCTAGGAATCTAGCACTGCTAGTATCTGGTTGTGAAGCCACCCACGAAGGCCCAGCTCGCCCGGGCGGCGCGGCGGGACCGGATCGTCGCCGCCGCCCGCGAGATCGCCCAGGTCGAGGGCTGGGGCGCGGTGACCGTCCGGCGCCTGGCCGACGCGATCGCGTTCAGCCAGCCGGTGCTGTACAGCCACTTTCCCGACGGCCGCGACGGCATCGTGCGCGCGGTCGCCCTCGAGGGCTTCACCCACATCGCCGCCGCGCTCGCCGGCGCCGGCCCGGACGTTCCCGCGCACCTCCGGCTGCGACCGGTGGCCGAGTGCTACCTGGCGTTCGCCCAGGAGCACCCGGCGGTCTACGAGGCCATGTTCTCCGGGCCGACCGACCTGGCGTTCGCCACGCCGGCCGCGCCGGAGCAGCTGCGGGCGGGCTTCGCGGCGCTGGCCGCGGTCGTCGGCGGCGACGAGACCCGGGCCGAGACGCTGTGGAGCGCGCTGCACGGCCTCGCCGACCTCGCCCGCCACGGCCGCCTCCGCCCCGGCCGCGAGCCGGACCGCCTCACCGTCCTGGTCGAGCTGTTCGCCGGGCCCGCCGCCGGGTGACGAGCGTGTTCAATGGCATTCCAAGAAGGCATTCCAGGAAGGCCAGGGCGGACAGTGCACGCCGCGTGCGCCACGCCCGGCGCACGACGACGGCAGGAGACGTTCGGATGCGCAAAGCCGGCGCCGGCAGCAGCGGCATGACCATGCAGCGCAAATACGACCGGCTGGCGAGGGGCGAGTTCTTCGAGCCGGTCGTCGAGGTCGCGACCGCCTACGTCACCGCGGCGATCGTCGACGCGGCGAAGAGCGAGGGGGAGTACTGGGCGCTGTCATGCCTGCCGGGCACGACCCCCGGGCGGTTGTCGGCGCTGACCATGCGGGCCACCGACATTGTGGTCATCTATCAGGTCCTGCCGAAGACGCCCGGCTCGCCGGTCGACGCGTTGATGATCGTCGAGAAGTCCACATTGGAGTCCGGGTTCGGCCGGCGTACGGTAGCGCAGGAGCGGTATCCGCACCTGCAGTTCGTGGACTCGGACTACTACGGTGCGGGTGAGGACCAGATGATGGTCCGCGGGCCCTACGACGAGATCGCCGCGGTGCTGCAGGATCCGGTGGTGGCCGAGGCGGCGCAGGCGCTGGCGCAGCGGGTGATGGGCTCGGGCCGGGTGCTGTTCGCCCGCGGCCACAACCGGATCCTCGCCGATCACGCCCTGGGCCGGGCTACCTCGGCCACTGGGCATCGTGCTGACGGGTGATGAAGACGTAGGTGTATTCGTCGAGGATCTTCGCCAGCGACACGCCGGGGCGGCCGAGGAACGCGGGCAGCTCGGCGTCGTCGACGCCCGCCTCGGCGACCAGGGCCGCGGCCCAGGCGCGCCCGAGCGTGAGGTGCCGGGTGTAGGCCGCGCCGTCGCGTGCGCCGTGCAGGGCGACCGCGATGGCGGCGTCCCACGGCATCACGGTGTCCGGGCGCAGCGCATAGAGGGCCTTGGCGGCCGCGGTCGGTCCCAGCGTGCGGCTGGGTCCGGCCGGTGCGGCCGCCAGTGCGGCGTAGGCGGTGCCGAGTGCGGTGAGGTCGTCGTCGCCGGCCAGGCGTAGCGGTCCGGCCGGCAGGGTCGCGCCGAAGGCGTCCCACCAGGCGGCCAGCCCGTCGTCGAACAGGTCGGGTTCGCCGTCGCGCGGATACCGGATGCGGCAGCCCCACGAATTGAGCCAGCGGTGCAGCAGCCGGCGGTGGTCGGCCCGGCCGAGGTCCGCGCCTGGCACCGTCTGCGCGACGAACTCGTGCCAGGTCCGGTCCGCGTTCGCATATCCGTTGAAGACCTCGACGGAGTGCGCAAGGCGCTCCAGGGTCGGAGCCACCAGGGTCACGCCGCCGATGCTACCGGCACCGGGGCCGACGACTCGTCACGGTCGAGGCCGAGTCGCATCTCCCGGTCGTGTTCGTCCCGGGTCGACACCTGGTGTCGGCGGTGCTGCTTTCCGCTCAGTCGCTTCAGACGCCCGGCTCCGGTTCGAGGAACTCGAGCCGGTTGCCCAAGGGGTCGAAGGCGTAGAAGCGACGATGGCCGGGGAAGTCGCCGTCCCAGTCGACCGTGACGCCGGCGTCGGTCAGCCGTTTGGCCAGCGCGTCGATGTCGGCGACCAGGAGGCCGGGATGCGCCTTGCGGGCCGCGGTGAACTCCTGCTCGACGCCGAAGTGCAGCTCCAGGGCGCCGCTGCGGAACCAGCAACCGCCGCGGGCGGCGAGCGCCGGCGGCTTCTCGAGCTCCGTCATGCCGAGGATGTCGCCGTAGAACGCCCGGACCTGGTCCTCGGCACCTGGTGGGATCGCCAGCTGGGTGTGGTGCAGACCATTGAACGAGTACGGCGGTGCTGGCAGCGCGCTCACGGGCTCCCTTTCCTGACGACACGGCCTGACGACACGTCCTGACGGCACGTCTTTCTGGCGGCACGCCGGCTCACAGTCCGGCCAGGAACAGCCCGCCGGCCACCACGAGTCCAGTCTCCACCAGGATGACGAACACCGTGTCGCTGATCCGCCCGACGAGCTTCTTGCCGACCCAGGCGCCCAGCAGGGCGGCCGGGGTCAACGCGACGCCGTACAGCAGCACCTCGCGGGTCAGCAGCGCGCCCGCCCCGTAGCCGGCGATCTTGGACAGGTGCAGGACCAGCGCGCTGGCCGCCTCCGTGCCAATGTACGCCGCTCGGGTCAGCCCGTACGCCAGGAAGAACGGGGCGGTGAGCGGGCCGACGGAGCCCAGCAGCGCCGAACCGAGCCCGGACGACGCACCGACCGCCGCGAACGCGCCGGCCGGTGGACGCCGGGGACTCGGGTCGAGCCGCCGCCAGAGCACCATCGCGATCAGGAGCCCGCCGAGCAGCCGTTTGAGCGGGCCCAGCGGCGCCTGTGCGAGCAGCAGCCCGCCGCCCACGGCGAACGGCACCGCGCCGAGGGCGAACCAGCCGACCAGCGGCCAGTGCAGGTCGCGGCGGTTGAGCCAGGCGCGGGATCCGTTGCTCGACAGCTGGGTCAGCGTGAGGATCGGCACCGCCACCCGCAGCCCGAACAGCGCCGTGAACACCGGCAGCAGCAGGACCCCGCCACCGAACCCGGCGACCGCGGACAGCACCGCCAAGGCGAACGTGGCCCCGGACGCGGTGGCAAGGGTGACGAGCTCGTGACCAGACACCCGCAGAGCCTCACACGGCGCGGCGGGTGCCGCCCAGGCCGCCGGCCACGAGGACCGACCGGCCGGCGGGGGATCAGCCGGTGTACTCCACGGCGACGTCGAGCACCCAGGTCACGCCGAAGCGGTCGCGGAGCATGCCGTAGAGCGGGGCCCAGCCGGCCGGTCCGAGGTCCTGGACGACGGTCGCGTCCTGGGACAGGCCCTTCCAGTGGGCGGTGATCTCGTCGGCGTCCTTGCCGCGGACGGAGACGAAGACCGGCTTGTCGCCGGGGCTGTAGGACTGGTTGCCGGGCACGTCGTAGGCCATGACGTGGAAGCCGTTGCCCGCCTGGACCTGACCCCACATGACCTGGTCTGCCTCGGCCGGGTCGGAGACGCTGTGGGCGTCGGCGTAGGTCACCAGGGTGAGCCGGCCGCCGAACACGGACTGGTAGAACTCCAGCGCCTGGCGGGCGTCGCCGCGGAAGTTCAGGTGGGTCGTGGTGGTGATGCTCATGACGGCTCCTGTCGAGGCATGCGTTGACCTGGGTACGCGACCAAGATTCGCAAGCGTAGGTGCCAGGGTGTGGCACCTACTCCGGGCAGAATCGGATGCGTGCCGAAGACCTCCGCCCGACTGCTGGCGCTCTTGTCGTTGTTGCAGGCCCGCCGGGACTGGCCGGGCGGGCTGCTGGCCGAACGCCTGGACGTCAGCCTGCGCACCGTGCGCCGCGACGTGGACCGGCTCCGCGAGATCGGGTATCCCATCGCCGCCGTGAAAGGTCCCGACGGCGGCTACCGGCTCGGCGCCGGTGCCGAGCTCCCGCCGCTGCTGTTCGACGACGAGCAGGCCGTCGCCCTCACCGTCGCCCTGCAGGTCGCCGCCACCACCCCCGGCAACGGTCTCGCGGAGGCCGCCGCGCGGGCGTTGACCACCATCCGGCAGGTCATGCCCACCCGGCTGCGGCACCGCGTCGACGCCCTGCGGGTCACCGCGGTGCAGCGGCCGAGCACGACGGCCGCGCCGGTCGACGGCGGCGTGCTCCTGGCGATCAGCGCGGCCGCCCGCGCCCACGAGGTGCTGCGGTTCGACTACGGCGCTGGGACCGGCGCCGGGACCGGCGATAGGACCGGCGCCGGGACCGTGGACGGGCCGCCGCGGCGCGCCGAGCCGCATCACGTCATCACCTGGGACGGGCGCTGGTATCTGGTCGGATGGGACCTCGACCGCGGCGACTGGCGCGTCTTCCGCGCCGACCGGATCGTCCCGCGCACCCCGAACGGCCCCCGCTTCACCCCACGCGCGCTGCCCGGCGGAGACGTCGCCGGTTACGTCATCGGCAAGTTCCGCGGCTCCGCCGACACCTCCGGCGGCTGGCCCTGCCAGGGCACGGTGATCCTCGACCTGCCCGCCGCCACCGTGGCCAGCTACACCCGCGACGGCGTCGTCGAGGAGCTCGGCCCCGACCGCTGCCGGGTCACACTCGGATCGTGGTCGTGGCCCAGCCTCGCCGCCGCCGTCGCCCGGTTCGACGCCGACATCGAGGTGGTCGGCCCCGAGGACCTGACGCACGCCTTCGCGCACCTCGCCCGCCGGTTCACCAGGACCGTGGCCGCCGCGTCGCCGCCACCAGCAACGCCAACCCGTTCGACAACCCGGCGAACTTCGCCGCCGACACCACCTGGTCCGTCGACGGCCCCTGGGCGCCGTAGCACCCGACCCGGCGCCGGCGAGTGATCGATCCGCCGGCGCCGCAGGTCAGGTGAGGAACGTGGCGGTGCTGACCGCGGCGGTGTCCGGGTCGGCCGGGCCCCACCGGATGCGCAGCGGGCCGACCGGCAGGTCCGGCACCGAGAAGCGGCCGAGGCGGTCGGTGGCGCCGGACCACTCGCCGCCAGCGTGCCGGACGTGGACCGGGGCCACGACGGGCCGGCTCACCTGGCCGACGAGACGGACCCGGGTGCCGTCGACGATGACCTCGACGTCGATGACGGTGTCGCCGCTTTCGAAGCTCAGCAGCCGCGGCTGGCTGTCGTCGGGGTCGGCGCGCACCCCGGCGGCGACGCCTGCCACGGCGCTGTCCAGCAGCAGCGCGGCCAGGGCCGTGTCGGGGTCGCGCCAGGCGAGGCCGGCCGACGCGGCCTGGAGCAGCCCGGCGGGGACGGGGTCGGCGGCGACGAACATCCGCGTCACGGCCTCGCCGAGGTCCTCACCCGAACGTGGGTGCGTCATGCCTGCCTCCGTTCACCAAGAGTCCGCTGCCCCGTCGGGCCTGACACCGACGGCTCGCCGGTGAGCAGGCCGCGGAGCGTCTCCAGGCACCGGGCGCGGGTCGGGCCGATGCTGCCGACCGGCATGTCCAGTGCCGCGCCCAGCTCCGCGTAGCTGGGCGCCGGGTGTGCCCCCATGGCCCGCAGCAGCCGCCCGCACCGCTCCGGCAGCCGCTTCACGGCCTGCCACAGCAGCCGGTGCTCCTCCGAGCGCAGCGCCTCCTCCTCCGGCAGGTCCGTGGTGGAGGGTGCCCGGTCGAGGTGCTCGGCGACGTCGGCCGGTGATTCCCGGCCGCGCCGGCGCAGCATGTCGATCGCCTCGTTGCGGGCGGTCGTGGCCAGCCACGAGCCGAGACCGTCGCCGTTGCGGATCTGGCCGAGCTTCTCCACCAGCCGGAACCAGGTCGCCTGGAACACGTCGCTGGCGTCGGCATCGTTGAAGCGGAAGCTGCGCGCGACGGCCCAGACCAGTCCGGAGTAGCGGGCCACAAGCGCGTCCCAGGCTCGCTGGTCGCCGTCTGCGGCTTCGATCAGGGCGATGGTCGGATCGAATGCCGTCACAGCACAGCAGCGTACCCGCCGATCGATCGAGGCGAGGATGACGTCACCTGCTTCGCCGCCGAAATCACGTTTCCGGTGGATGCGGTGTGCTCGGCGATCAGCGCGACCACGTGCGGGGTCGCGAACGACGTGCCGCTCCACGCGGCCCAGCCGGTGCCGTAGTCGGGGTGGTGGATGTAGGTGCTGACCACGTCCGCGCCGGGCGCGGCGAGGGTCACCCACGGGCCGCCGTTGCTCCACGGGCACAGCACCCGCCCGTCGTGGGCGGCGACCGCGATGACCTGCTGCCGCCACGGCACGCCGGCGCCGGCGAACCCGGCGGGCCAGAACGGCCGGTCGGTGACGCCGTCGTTGCCGGCCGCGGCCACCACGACCCGGTCCCGGCCGAGCAGGAACCGGTTCAGTGCCCAGCGCAGTAGCACCGGCGGCTCGCCGTCGACGGTGTACGCCCCCAGCGACAGGTTCAGCACGTCGACGTCGGTGAGGGCGGCGATGCGCAGCGCCAGCTCCAGCTCGGTGCCGACCCCGAACGTGTCGAGGACCTTGACGATGCGGACCTGCGCGTGGCGGGTGCCCTGCAGGATGACCCCGGCGATGAAGTTGGCGTGCCCGACGTCGGAGTCGATGATGTTGTCCCGGTCGACGTCGACGTCGGTCTCCACGTCGCTGAGGCCCACCCGGTACAGGCTGACCGGCAGCGGACTGTCGGCCCACACGCCGGTGTCCATGACCACGACGCGGGCGGCGCCGTCGCCGGCGGGGGACTGCGGGATCGCCGCGGCCGCCGCCGCGACCGGCCGGCCGAACGGCCCGCCCTGCTCGAACGGCGAAGCGAGCAGCACATGGTTGGGCCCGGCGGCGCCACCGTCGGACGCCCGCTCGCGGGTCCGCCGGGTCGCGCGGATCGCGTCGAGGCCGGGCGCCCGCAGCCGCCGCACCCCGGGCAGCGGCTCGTCGGTCGTCACCTCCGCGGCGCGGTGCCCGAGGCCCTCCACGACCCGCCGGGCGTCGTCGTAGTGCTCGTCGACGACGAGCAGCTCGCCGCTGACATAGCGGACCGGCTGCCCGCCGGTGGTTTCGGTGCCGAGCCACTGCAGGCCGGCCAGGTGCGCCGCCCGCCGCTGCCGCCAACGCTCAAGGCGCCGGGTCTGGTCCACGCGTCCACCTTCGAAGTCAGTCATGTTCAACGTGACGTTCGAGTGACACCGCCGATACGTCGGGTACACGACAGTTCCCGTCGATGGCAGGATCGGCGATTGTGAACCCGCAGTCATCCGCGCTGACGTTGGCGACCCGGGCCGTCGAGGCGGTCGCCGCCGACCCGGACGAGGCCCGTGCCCTGGCCGTGGCGGCCCTCGCCGCGACCCGGCGGGCGAAGGACCCCGACGCGACGTCGGTGGCGCACCGGGCGCTGGGGCTGGCCGCGCGCTCCGCCGACGACGCGCAGGCCGCGGCCCGGCACCTGCGCGCGGCGCTGCGGGTCGCGCAGCGGCACGACCGGATGACCCTGGCGGCCGAGGCGCGGATGAGCCTGGCGCTGGTCCTGGACGACCTGGGCCGGCCCGCCGCCGCGGTCCGCGAGATCGACGTCGCGCTGCGCAGCCTGCGCGGGCTGCGCCGGGGCCGGGCGGTGATGCAGCGGGCGCTCATCCTTCGCCGGCTCGGCCACGACGAGGAGGCCATGGCCGGTTACCGGTCGGCGCTGCGGGTCTTCCGGCGCGAAGGCGACCGGCTCTGGGAGGCTCGGGCCCTGAACAACCGGGCGATCCTGCACAGCTACCACGGCAGCCAGCGCCTCGCCGCCGCCGACCTCGGCGCCGCCGCCGCCATCTACGCCGACCTGGACCTGCCCACCGCGGCCGCCCAGGTCCAGCACAACCTCGGGTTCATCGCCGCACAGGCCGGCGACGTCCCGCTCGCCCTGGCCCGATACGAGCGGGCCCGGGTGGTGCTGACCCGCGCGGCCGGGCTGCCCGTCGAGGCCCTGCTCGACCTCGCGGAGCTGCTGCGCTCCGCCCGGCTGCTGCCGGAGGCGCAACAGGCGGCCCAGGACGCCGTCGACATCTGCCGGCGCGGCCGCCTCGACACCTTCCGCGGCGAGGCGGAACTGCTGCTCGCCCGGATCGTGCTGGCCCGGGGCAGCGCCGCCGAGGCCCGTGACGCGGCCCGCGCCGCGCGGCGGGCGTTCACCGCGCAGGGACGGCTGCTGATGGCGGCGCGGGCCCGCGCGGTGGAGCTGTGCGCGGTCATCGGCACCGGCCGGGCGGACCGCGGCACGCTGCGGGCGGTCCGGGCGGTCGCGGCGGAGCTGACCGCCGCCGGTTGGCTGCTGCCGGGCTGCGAGTCGTGGCTCGACGCCGCACAGCTCGCCCTTGCCGTCGGTGACGGGCCCGGCGCCGCGGAGAGCCTGGCGCGCGCCGCCGGCACCGCCCGCCGCGGCCCGGCCGCGCTGCGGGCCCGTTGGTGGCATCTGCGGGCGGTCGCGAGCCTCGCCGGCGGTGACGCACCCGCCGCGGCCCGCTGCGCCGACGCCGGGCTGCGCGAGTTCGAGGCGCACCGGGCCAGCCTCGGCGCCACCGAGCTGCGGGTCCGCAGCGGCGGCACCGTCGCCGATCTGGCCGCGTTCCGGCTGCGGCTGGCCGTCACGCATGAGCCGGCCGAGCAGCTGCTGCAGTGGTCGCAGCGGTGCCGGGCCGCGACCCTGTGGCTGCCGCCGGCGCGGCCCAGCGGCGACCCGGTGATCGCCCGCGACCTGGCCCGGCTGCGCCGCGTCCACGCCGACCTGGCCGCCGCGCCGATCGGCGCCGCGCACACCGGCCGGCTCCTGCAGCGCCAGCGCGACCTGGAGGAGCAGGTGCGCCGCCGGTCCTGGCAGGCGCACGGCACCGACGAGGCGACCGCCGCGGGCCCGCCGCTGGACGTGCTCACCGCGGCGCTGGGGGACCTGGCGTTCGTCGACCTGCTCGCCGTCGATGCGTGCCTGCATGCCCTCGTCCTGGTCGGCGGCCGGGTCACGCACCGGCCGCTCGGCCCGGTCCAGCCGGTCCTGGACGAGCTGGACGGGCTGCGGTTCGCGCAGCGGCGGCTCGTCACCGGCCGCGGCCACCGCGCCTCGGCGACCCTCGCGGCCGAGCACGCCGCCGCCAACCTCGACCGGATGCTGCTCGCCCCGCTGGACGACCTCGTCGGCGACCGTGACCTGGTGCTGGCCCCGACCGGGCAGCTGCAGGCGCTGTCGTGGTCGCTGCTGCCGCGCTGCCGGGGCCGGGCCGTGCGGGTCACCCCGTCGGCGGCGACGTGGTGGCGGGCGCACCGCACGCCCCGCCCGACCGGCCCGGCCGTGTTCGTCGGTGCCGCCGACCCGCCGCAGGCGCTGCGGGAGGTCACCGGGATCGCGGCGGTCTCGCCCGGCTCGCGGCTGCTCGCCGGGCCCGGCGCGGTCGTCGCCGACGTGCTGCGCGCCCTGGACGGCGCCGGCATGGGGCACATCGCCTGCCACGGCCAGTTCCGCTCCGACAACGCCCTGTTCTCCGCGCTGCGGCTCACCGACGGCCCGTTGACGATGTACGACCTGTCGGTGCTGGACCGGGCCCCGGGCACGCTGGTGCTGTCCGGCTGCGACACCGGCCTGTCCGCGGTGCACCCGGGTGAGGAGCTGCTCGGCCTGACCAGCACGCTGCTGCAGCTCGGCACCCGCACCGTCGTGGCCAGCACCGGCCCGGTCGACGACGCGGCCACCCGGACCCTGATGACCGACTTCCACAAGCGGCTCGGGACCGGGTGCACCGAGGCGGCCGCCCTCGCCGCCGCCCAGCTCGCCGCGGACGGCGACGACCGCTACAGCAGCGCCGGGTTCGTCTGCTACGGGGCCGGCTGAGCGGTTGCGGCCGGGCGCGGGTGGCCCGCCAGGTGCCGGGGCAGGCAACGCTCGCCTGTCCCGCCGGGCACGTGCCGTACACCAGGCGCCGACGCTGACGGCAGCGCCTCAGGTCGCCGGCAGTGCGGCGGCGGCCGCGGTGGTGCGGGCGGTGTCTGCGGTGGCGCGGGCCGCGGTGACGATGCCGACGACGGCACCGACGAGCAGGACCACGGCCCAGATCAGCGCGACGATCCCCACCACGATCCCGGCGACCGCGTCGGTGATGCTGACCAGCACCCCGGGCACCAGGCCGTGCAGGAACGTCACCACCACGTTGCACAGCAGCGAGCTGAGCGTCAGCAGCACCAGGCCCTTGTTCTGCAGGAACCTCGGCTGGGCGGCGACCAGCGAACCGGCGAAGACCAGCTTGAGGAACATCAGCAGCGACAGGATGACCGTGGCCGTCCCGCGGGGGAACGAGCCGAACAGGATCAGGTAGGCGATCGTGCCGAACGGGAACGCCAGCAGCAGCGCGACCATGAGCACCAGCTTCGCCACCGCGAGCAGGATCAGCCCGATCGCGGCCAGGATCAGCAGGATCGCCACGACCAGCGTCACGACGCCCTGCAGCCGCCCGTGCAGCCGTGGCGGCACGACCAGGCCCGCCGCCATCAGCGCGACGGTGAACAGGGCCGCGAAGTCCAGCAGCGCCAGGTAGGGGATGCCCACCCCGGACGGGCGTTCGACGTGCCCGCCGGCCGGCACCTGCGCGCCGAGGGCGGCGGCGTTGTCGGTGAGGGCGGAGCCGGCGTCGAAGCCGCCGACCAGCAGCTGCTCGCCGAGCTCGACGCAGACGACCAGGGCCATGGCGACCAGGGCGACGATGAAGAAGGGGGTTCGGAGGCGTTCCATGGCTAGTCCTCCCGCACGAGGGTGAGGGTGCAGGTGCGGTCACCGGCACAGATGAGGTCGATGTCGGTGGCGGTGTCACCGACGGTCACCGTGACGGTGTCGCCGGCCTTGGCGTCGCTGCGCACGAGCGTGTCCTGGCCGGGGGCCGGGGCCTGCACGCCGACGTCGCTGTCGGTGCGCAGGCGGACGGTCCGGCGGCCCTTGCCGGCGGCGGCGACCTTCAGCACGCAGGTGCCGTCGCGCACGACGAATGTGTCACCGGCGCGGCAGGCGGCGCTGAGGTCGGCCGGGTCGGCGGCCGGGGTCTTGGCGAACTTGGCGCCGAACCACTCGACGAGTCCGCCCGGATGCCGCAAGGCGTCGCCGTCGTCGTCCGGGCCGTTCACCGCGGCGCCGGCGAACAGCGCCGTCACCACGGCGAGGGCCGCGATCGCGAGCTTCGTCTGGCGGTCCATCACGGCACCATCTGGGCGGGCAGCACGACCGCGGTCGGGCCGGACCCGCCGAAGTCGTCGACGGCAGACACCGTCCAGATGAACGCGCCGGTGGTGCTCACGATCGCGTTCGCCGGGGCGAGACCGAGCGCCTGCGCGGCCCGCAGCGACGGTGCGTAGGACTTGGTGTCGGTGCGGGTCCACACCACCGGCAAGTTGAGGCAGCTGTACGGGATGGCGCCGCCCTGCACGCACACCGTCTCGGACATCGACAGCAGCCAGCGGGTCACGTATGCCTCCGGCTGCTCCCAGACGAGCCTGCCGTCGATCTGCTTGAGCTTCTCGTTCGGCGGGGTCTTCAGCACCGGCGGGGACAGCTTCACCGCGACGACCAGGTCGACGGCGGTGCCGGCGGCGACGGTCTTGGCCGCCGCGACGCTCTGCTCGATGACCGTGTCCGGCCGGGACGGGTCCTGCTTGTGCTTGATCGTGCCGGCGACCAGGCCCGCCTGCTTGAGCGCGAACAGCGCCTGGGTCTCGTTCAGCCGGGCCAGGTCCGGCACCGGGACCGGCCCGGACGTCGGGGCCGCGGCCGTCGCCGACGCCGCCGGCAGCGCGGTCTTGTCCTCGCCGCCGCCGAGCGTGAGCACGAGGGTGACCGTGACGACGGTGATGACCACCAGCGCCGCGGCGATCGCGATGATCCACCACGGGATCCGGCGTTTCTGGGGTGCGGGCGGGGCCGCGACGTCGAAGACGACCCGGCCGCTGAGCACCGAGGACTCCTCCGGTGCGGAGTCCGCCGAGTAGGCGCGGCCCTGCACCTCGTAGGCGCCGGGCCGGGCGTCCGCCGGGACGTGGACCTTGAGCAGGAACGAGGCGGACGCGGCCGGCAGGACCCGGCGCTGCGGTTCGTCGACGGTGAACCAGGATCCGTCCGCGTCGGTGCCGGGCACCGGCTCGAACACGACCCGGTCCGCGGCCTTGCCGGGATTGGTGACGGTGAAGGTGGTGCCGCCCTGCTTCGCGTCGTCCAGGACGATGCGTTCGGCGGCGGTCGTGACGACCCACTTCGTGGACATGACAAGGGCTCCTTCTAGGGAATTGAGACGGTGACGGCGGCGGGTTTCTCCTGCTGCACCACCAGCCGGATCAGCGGCAGCTGGTCGCGGGCGCCGGCGGGGACCCGCACGACGACGTGGAACGGCTGGTCCGCGGGTTCCTCGACGGCGAACCCGGCCACGCCGGTCACCGTCTCCAGCAGCGCGCACAGGCCGGCCCCGGTGCCTCGGCTGCGGGCCAGTTCGCCGGCGCGGGCGATGAGGTCGCGCTGCCGGCCGGATGGCAGCGACCGTCCGATGTGGTCCATTGCGACGCACCGCAGGAGGAACGGCAGGAACCCTTCCGGGGCCCGGTACGCGGCGAAGAGTTCGTCGACGGCGGCGAGGCGCCGTTCGGTCGGCGCGTGCATGGTCTCCATGACGTCCAGCAGCGCCACCAGGACGCTGCCGGGCTGCGCGGCGGCCTGGTAGACCGCCGGCAGGAGCCGCGCGATGTCAGGCTGTCGCACTGGCACGCACCACCTCGACGTCGTGCTCGCCGGAGCAGAGCAGCCAGGTCGGCGGGATCGTCACCGGCTGCCGGGTCTCCCGGTCGGCGGTGAACGTCCATGCCTTGGCGTCGTCGCTGCGGTACACGCCCCGCGGCCCGCCGGCGAGCACGGGACCGTCCTGGCCGTTCAGGGTGCCGGTGGCCAGGGACGCGACCGGTTCGAACCGGGTCCGGTCCCGCAGCGGCAGGCCGCCGTTGACGTTGGCGGCTTCCCATTGCGGGGTCTTGCTGGCGGTGTCCAGTCGCAGGACTCCCGCGCTCTGCGTCGCGGCGAGCACCGCCGTCCCGGCGAAGTCGAGGTCCCAGCAGGTGCCGCCGGTCCAGCCGGCGGCGAGCTGCTCCCAGCGCACGTCGGCCTCGAACAGCCGGGCCCGGTGGCAGCCCTGCCCGGGGCGGGCCGGGTCGGACTCGCCGGCGCCGATCCACAGCACCGTGCTCGGCCCGTCGTACTGGATCTCGATCGCCCGGGCGTCGACGCCGCGCAGCCCCACGTGGCTGAACGTGCCGGCGGTGCCGCTGTCGGTGGACAGGTACACGCCGTATTTGGCCTGGGCGGCGAGGACCACGCCGTGGGCACCTCGTTCGGACACGAACGAGCGGACGCCGGAGAAGCCGCGGCCCGGGTCGGTGTTGTCCACGAGGACCTGCAGCGGCACCGCACCGGGCTCGGCCGGCACCTCGTACAGGCCGGCGTCGGTCGCGCAGAGCAGCGTCGCGACGCCTTCCCGGTCGACCCACGCGACGTCGGCGATCGCCGGCTCCAGCGCCGCGACCAGCACCCACGTCTCGCCCAGGTCGGTGGAGACGTGCAGGGCGCTGGCCGCGTCGGCGGTGCGGGTGACCGCGGCGACCAGGCCGGGGCGGGCGGTGATCCCCGGCCGGTTCGGCGCGGGGGCCGCGACGACCCGCCGGACCTCCTCGTCCGGGAACCGCCCGGCCGGCTCCCAGCCGGCGCCGCCGTTGGTGGAGCGGAACACGACCTCGCCGCAGCCGGCGTACCAGGTGCCGGCCTGGAACCGGTCGGCGACCACCGAACGGACCATGCCGGCGGGTGCCTCGTCGACCACGAACCGCACGTCGTCGACGTAGCGCACGCCGGGCTCCGCGGACTCCAGCATCCGGTAGACGTTGGAGGCGCGCAGCGGCTCACCGAACGCCCAGCCGGTCTGCGTCATCGGCGTCGGCAGCGGGCTGATCGTCGCGTACAGCCGGTCGTTGATCCGGCGGCGGACCGCGTCGACGTCCTCGTGGTCGCCGACCACGACCCGGGCCCGCACGGACACCGGCTTGTAGCGGGCCCACCCGGCCACGACCCTGGTCCCGAGCGCCCGCCGGGCCTCCAGGTCCTGCTGGGTGAGCAGCCGCACGTCCTCGCCCTGCACCTCCTGGAGCTTCGCCACCGGCAGCCGCCAGTCGGGCCGCGACTCCGCGCCGACGTGCGGGACGAGGACCACCTCGACCTCGCCGGGCCGGGCGAAGGACCACATGGTGCTGCGGGTGAACGCGGTCGCCCGGGCCACCGCCGCCGACGCGGCCGTGGCGAGCAGCTCGAAGTCGCGGGCGGTCACCGCCCGGCGCAGCGCAAAGAACTCATACGGGCCGCGGGTCAGCGCGGCGTCGACGGGCTCCAGGTCCCGGCCGCCGAACGCGGGCTTCGCGTTGCCGACCCGCACCCCCGGCACCGGGTCCCGCAGCGCGGTCACGGTGCCCGCGGCCACGTTGCCGGCCGCGCCGCCGCCGACGCGATACCAGATCCGCACCTCCCGGCCCGCCGCCGGCACCGCCGCGACCGCTGCCCCGCCCGCGTCGACGGCCGGCGCGAACGTGACCGTGCCGGTGCTGCGGTCCAGCTGGTAGACCAGCGCGTCGGACGGTACCCCGGCGAATCCGGCGACCGGCTGCCAGATGACGAACGAACGGCCGTCGTGCTCCCGTGCCGGGACGCCGTCACCGACCTCCTCGGCCGGAGTCTGCACGCCGAGCATCACGTCGAGGTGCTCGGTGGTCGTGACGATCGGCGCCCGTGCCGTGCGCAGCACCTGGCCCGGCCTGCCGGTGCCGAGGCCGAGCAGCTCCGCGGCGACGGGCTCGCAGTGGTGCGCCCGGACCGTGACCTCGGTCTGGCCTTCGCCGAGGACCGCGGACTCGGTGGTCACGAACACCACCGGCTGCGGGTCGGCGCCCTGCGTGGCGGCGGCCCTGGTGCCGGCCGGGATCGTGATCCGGGCCGGGTCGCCGCCGGTGCGGGTGAACGTCAGCTCTGTCCACGCCGCCGCGGGCGCGTGCCGGGTGATGCCGAGCAGGTTCAGGAACTCGATGTAGGCCTTGTCCGGCAGCCGGTTGAGCCGGTACAGCAGGACCTCGGTGAGGTGCGCGAACACCTCGACGAGGGCGATGCCAGGGTCGTGCACCGACAGGTCGGTCCAGCCGGGGCAGGAGCGGGCGATGCGGTCGCGGGCCTCGCGGACGAGGTCGGTGAACGTGCGGTCGTCGAGGTTCGGGATCGGCAGGGTCATGACAGGCTCCCGTCTGCCGCGGGACTGAGGTCCAGCGGGATGTCGAGGACGGCGGCGGTGAGGGTGGCGCGGACGCGGTACCGCAGCTGGATGTTGAGCCGGGTCGCCACGTCGGGGTCGGCCGCGGCGTCCAGCGACACGATCTCCGCGCGCGGCTCCCACCGCTGGACCGCCTGCCGGACGTAGTGCACGGCGAGGCCGGCGGTGGTGTGGTCGTTGGGGGCGAACAGCAGCCGGTTGAGATGGCAGCCGTACTGCGGCCGCATCAGCCGCTCGCCGGGCGTGGTGGCGAGCAGCAGCAGCAACGCCTGCCGGACCGCGGCGTCACCGTCCACCATGGACAGCGACCCGGCCGCGGTGAGCGCCGGAGCGAACCGGATCGCTCTCATGCCGTCACCTCCGCTGCGCTCCGGCGCCGGCATGAGCTCAACCTGTCATGCCGATTCGCGGCTCCTGCGCTGCGCTCCGGCCCGCTCATGCGTCTGCCCCCACGAACGTCTGCCCTGGATCGCGGACCGTGTAGTGCACCGTGCCGGGGACCGTGCCGTCGGTCAGTCCGTCCACACTGGACAGTGCGACCCGGTCGCCGTCGACGCGGATCCAGGTGCTGTACCCGGACTGCACGGCGAGGGTGGTGGTGCACGGCTTCATGGTCGGGCCGATGTTGGGGCAGCCGGTGACCGCGCGGCCCTGCGGGTCGTCGTCGACGAGCACGTCGTCGCCGCCGACGGTGACCCAGTGCTGCGACGCGACGTTCTGCACCCGGCCGTCGTGGCCGCAGCGCACGACCGCCCGCACCGTCACGAGTTTCATGTCAGACCTCCGGGGACAGCGATGATGGCGTGCTCGAAGTCGACCGAGCGGGCCTTGACCGTGATGCCGTGCCCGGGCGCTTCCAGGACCAGGTCGGTGGCGGCGTGCAGCCGCACCACGTCGGGCGCCAGCTGCAGGTAGCTGCCGTCGGCGGTCTCCACCCGCAGGGACCGTTCGGTGTCGTCGACGACGATCGACTGCCCGTGCGCGGTGCGCATCGACCAGCGCTTCACCCCGCCGCCGGTCACCCCGGCGCCGTCGGGTGCCTTCGTGGTGCCGAACAGCGAGCCGAGCACGACCGCGTCGCCGGACGCGTCGTGCGGCAGCGCGACCAGCACCGAGTCGCCGACGTCGGGCAGCAGCACCAGGCCCTTGCCGTCGCCGGCGCCGGGCACCAGCAGCGACACCCAGCCGGCGTCGAGACCGCCGTGCGCCTGCAACGCCACCCGGACCCGGCCGCAGCCGTCGGGGTCGTCCACGGCGGTCACCCGCCCCAGCGTCAGCGATGTCGCGGACCGGGTCACCTCCCGCGCCGGCGGCCGGGTCGACACCGCCGCCAGGTAGCCGTCGGCGTCCACGGTGGACACCACCTCGGTGAGCACGTAGGTGCCGTCCAGCGCTGGGGCGACCCCGCGCACCGTGATCCGGCGCCCGGCCCGCAACCCCGCCGAGCCGGCCGCGACCCCGTCCAGGGTCACCGCCCGGGCCGCGCTGGCGTCCAGGGCGCCCTGCGCGACGGCGCGGAGTTCCTCGGCGGTCCGCGCCGACTCGTCGACCAGCGTCAGCGGCGCGGGGCTGTCCGGGCGCAGCTTGATGTCGCGGCCCTGGCGCGGCTGGCCGGCGGTCTCCGTGAACGCCGCCGCCCGCTGCGGATGCCAGCCCCGGGCCTCGCAGCGCGCCGCGAGCCGGTCGATGCCCGCGGCCACCTCGACGTGGTGCAGGTCCCGGCCGTAGCGCAGCGCGACCGGCTCGCCGTACCCCTGCAGGGTCAGCACCCGCAGGTCGGCACCGTCCAGGACGGCGAACAACCCGACCCGGCTCAACGTGTCCGTCAACAGCTGCAGGTCACGCTGCCGGTGCTGGACGACCCGCTCGAACCGCGGCCCGTCACCCCCGCCGACGACGCGCACCCCCGGCAGGTCCCCGGCGACGGCTTTGGCGAGGTCTTCCGCGTCGAGGTGTTCGAAGGACCGCACCGTCTGCCGGGCCCGCAACCGGTGCAGCAGGTCATACCCGGTCACCCTGGTCTCGGTGGTGCCGTCCGCGGTCCGGGTCAGCCCCACGCCGGTCACCTCACCGGTGAACAGCGGCCCGTCGTCCCCGGCCACCTGCACGACGAGGGCCTCGCCGAGCAGGTCCAGGGCCCGGCCCTGCGGGTCGTCCAGGGTCAGCTCGCACTGCGACGGCTGCGACAGCCGGCTGGTGACCCGCACCCCGACGACCCGGCAGCCGTCGGGGAGTGCCCTTTCGGCGGCGGTCACGTCCACCGCGGGGATCACGTCGCACCGCCCTGCGCCGGCACCGACAGCACCCGGCCCGGCGCGACCGCGAACGGGTCGTCGACACCGTTGTGCTCGGCGAGCTCCCGCCACCGCATCGGGCTGCCCAGCGACTCCGCGGCCAGCAGGTCCATCCTGGCACCGGCGCTGCCCTCGGCGGTCGTGCCGTCGCCGAGCGCCTGCACCGCGGCGGGCGCCGTGACCGGTGCCGCCCCGGCGCCGGTGCGGGCCAGCTCCTCGTCGAAGTCGCCGGCGCCGGTGTGCTTCGGCTCGTCGACCCGCACCAGCTTCAGCCGCATCCACGACCGTCCCGGCGCGCCGGTGGAGCCGAACGCGTCGAAGCGCTCCGCGATCGCGGCGATGACCCCGGGCACGTTCCACGACCGGCCCCACACCAGCCGGATCAGCGGCGGCCGGACCGCGCCGAACTCCTCCGCGGAGTTCTCCGCCAGGTTCCACAGCTTCGCCGTCAGCTCCCGAACGTCCTGCGGGGCCGATCGCGACTCGACCAGGGCGACGTCGAACACCATGTCCAGCAGCAGTTCGGTGCGGCCCCCACCGGTGAACCGCACCGGGTCGTCGGTGCGGCCGCGCCCCACGAGCCGCTCGTCGCCGGCGAGGGGCGCCCTGATCCCGGCGAGCCGTTTGACCTCGAACGTCTCGGGGTTGAGCAGGCAGTCGATCCGCTCGCCGGTGTCGTCGACGACGAACGCTACGCGTTCCATGGCAGTCCTCGCTGTTCCTCGTCGAGCCGGCGGATCCGGCCCTCGCTGCCGCGTCGCGGCGTGACCCGCCACTGCGGGGTGTCGTCCGGCAGTTCCGGCCACCGCATCGGTGCCCGGGTCGTCGTTGCGGCCGGTGTACGGCGGCCCTGTGGCGGCCACACCTCGTGCCGCCCGTCCTCGTCGCCCGGCGCGTCCCGTGCCGGTTGGACCGGCGCGCCGCCGGTGCCCTCGCCGTCGAGGCGCGGCCAGCGCCCGGTGCCGATGACGTGCTCCTGGACCGGGTGCGGTCCGGCGGGCGGCCGTGCGTGTTCCCGCCGGGCCTGCGGTGGTTGCGGCGCACTGCGCGCCCGGGTGGGCTCGGGTGTGGCGTGGTTCGGGGGAGTGGTGCCTCGTGAGATGGGCGCTGTCGGAGCGGCTTGTGGTGGAGCGGCTTGTGGTGGAGCGGCTTGTGGTGGAGCGGCTTGTGGTGGAGCGGCTTGTGGTGGAGCGGCTTGTGGTGGAGCCGGCTCCCACGCGATGCGGGCGGAGTCCGGCAGGTCGGGCCACCGGAGCACCACTGGGCCGGGGCTGCGTGTCACGGTGCCCGGTGCCCGGTCGGGGCGGCGGACCGTCGTCGGATTCGTTGCCCCGCCGGGGACATCTGGGGCGGCTGTCCGGACTTCGGGAGCCGCCGGGCGCGGCCGCGGCACGGCGGGTGCGACCGCCGCGTCGTCGGTGTGATCCCGCGGTGCCGTCGCTCGGGCCGGCGGGTCCGGGTGGACCTGCGGTGCCGGGCGAACGGGGGCCGGCACGGCACACTCCTCCGCAAAGGGGGAGTGTGCCGCCCGGTCCGCTGCCGCAACGGGGGTAACGGCAGGCGGCTTCCCGCCCTGGGCACCAGGCCCAGGCAGCTGTGCGGTGGTGTCGTGGCGCGGACCGGTCGCGGTCCGCCCATGGTGGGGCCGTGGCGTCGCAGCACCACCGTCCTGTGTGGACGGTCGAGCGACCGGCGCCGGGGTGGCCGGGCCGGGGGGCCGTGCCATGGGTGGCGGTGTGGCCCTCAGCAGGTGCGGTGCGCCCTGCCGGACCGTCCTCAGCCAGTGCTCCGGCGCCCCGGGCACCGACCGCTCCCCGGCGCCCGGGGCGGCGTCGAGGGCGGTCGGTGCCGGGTCGGGGGCGGGCCGGGCGGCGACCGCCGCGGCCCGCGCCGAGGCCCACCGCAGGCAGCCGGCGAGCAGGTTACGCAGCCGCCGCGGTGCCACCGCCGGCCTCCCGCTGCAGTCCCTCGTGCGCGAGCACCAGGGTCTCGATGGCCAGTTCGCGGCTCATGGCGTCCAGGGGCGCGCCGTACCACTCCTGCGGCCAGGCGTTGATCAGGTTCCAGCGCAGTACTTCGGCGACCCCGGCGGCGTCGAGCATGACGATGGAGACGTTGCGGCGGTTGACCTTGCCGTCCACGGCGGTCATCAGCCAGTTCCACAGGTCCGCGGAGTTGGTCAGGCCGAAGCGCAGCGTCACCGGCGGATACGTGACCCGGCCCGGGATGGCCCGCACGACGCTGTTGTTGCCGGCCTCCCGGTAGGAGATCCGTTCGACCTTGACGCCGAGCCCACCCACCTCGGTGAAATGGCCCTCGGTGACGTTGTTGATGAGGAGCTTGAAGTTGTAGGCGCGATACGGGTCGACCCAGTTGCCGGGCTGCGCCGACGGGGTCGGGACGGGTGCGGTCATCGAGGTGCTCCCTTACTGGGCTTCGGTACCGATGGAGGACTGGCTGAGCTTGAACACGACGAACTCGGCCGGCTTCACCGGCGCGACCCCGATCAGGGCGACGACCTGGCCCGCGTCACGGACCTCGGCGGGGTTGGTCTCCGCGTCGCACTTGACGAAGAACGCCTGCTGCGGGGTCGAGCCCATCAGCGCACCGTCGCGCCAGACGCGGGTCAGGAACGCGCTGATGTCCCGGCGGATCGAGCGCCACAGCTGCTCGTCGTTGGGTTCGAACACGATCCAGCGGGTGCCGTCGCCGATCGACTCCTTCAGCATCGAGAAGAGCCGGCGGACGTTGAGGTAGCGCCACTCCGACGCCTCGGCGGCCAGGGTGCGGGCGCCCCAGACGCGGATGCCCTCGGACGGGAAGTACCGGATGCAGTTGACCCCGGCCGGGTTGAGCAGGTCCTGCTCGGCGCGGGTGACGCGGTACGCGAGGTCGACCGCGCCCCGGACGGGCTCGTTCGCGGGTGCCTTGTGCACGCCGCGCAGGCCGTCGTTGCGGGCCCAGACGCCGGCGACGTGCCCGCTCGGCGGGGTCGTCACGACGTCGCCGTTGAGCGGGTCGCGGACGACCAGCCACGGCAGGTAGAAGCTGCCGTAGTCGCTGTTGCGGGGGCGCAGGCCGCCGTCGTCCAGGGTCGGCGGGGTGGGCGGCGGCTGCTGGCCGTCCTTCTCCGGTGCCTTCGGCTTCTTCGGCGCGGGGGCGGTGGCGACCCGCACGAGCCGTTCGACGTCGGTGATCTCCTCCGGCGGGTCCAGGATCGCCATCCGGTCGCCGAGGTTCTCGCAGTGCTTCAGCAGGTCCTCGTGCGACAGCACGTCGGTGTACCCGGGTGCGGCGACGATCGCGATCTCGTCGATCGCCTCCAGCAGGCCGAGCCCGGAGCGGGTGCGGCCGACGCCGGCGATCGGCTCGCCCGGTGCGATGTTGACGATGTAGCAGCGGCCGCCGCCGTTGTCGAAGAACCCGTACACGGCGCGGGACAGCGGGGTACCGGCGGGCTCGTCGTTGCCGGCGAAGATCCGCAGGAACTCCGACCAGCTGCCGACGGCGACGGCCTCGTGGCGCCGGGCGTCGCGGTCCGGTGCGGTGCCGACGAAACCGGCGGTGCTGGTGCCGACCGCACCGATGGGCCGGGCACCGCCGCTGACCTCTTCGACGTACACGCCGGGAGACGCGTAGTAGGGCATGTCATGCCTCCTTGATCTCGCACCGGATGACCGCCGGGAGGGCGGCATCGGCGGTGACGTTGTGGTGGAATCGCAGGCCGCGGCCGGACAGCAGCAGCCGGACGGTGCGGCCCGCGGGCAGCCCGTCCAGGACGAACGTGCCGTCGGCGCCGCTGTAGGTGGCCTTGGTGCCGTCGGTGGTCTCGACCCGCATGCCCGCCAGGGGCGTGTCGCGGGGACCGAGGACCACCCCGGGCAGCGGTCGCATCGGCGCGGTCTCGATCCGCAGCGGTGCGGTGACCCGCGGCGCCGTGGGCACGGGACGGTCGAGGTGGCCGGGGACGTCGACGAAGAACGCCGGCCGGGCCGGTGCGCCCTGCCAGACGTGGGCGGGCACCTCCTCGAAGACGGGCAGGTGCGGGCCGGTGGTCGTGGCGGTGAGCAGCCGGTCGAGCGCCGCGACGTCGTCGGCGCGGGCGGTGGCCAGCAGGAACCGCATCCGGAACCGGATCGGGTCGAGCCCGGTATTGGGGCGCAGGCCCTGCTCGGGCAGCAGCGCGACGAGCCACACGTGCACGTCGGCCACCTTGCCGGTGGCCTTGTCAGTGGCTTTGTCAGTGGGCTTGTCTGTGGGCTTGTCTGTGGGCTTGTCTGTGGGCCGGTCGGTTGCCTTGCCGGTGTCGCCGGGCGGGCCTGGGCGGGCCGTGAGCCCGGCGCCGCCCACCCAGTCCAGCAGGGCGGTGGTCGCGGCCTCGACGATGCCCGGTTCAGGCATGGCTGCTCCCTTCATCGATCGGCGGGGGTGGCGCCGGCGCGTGGTGTCCGGTGCAAGCAGGACGGCCGGCGGCCCCGGTAGATACCGGCGGGCGTGTCGCCTACCTGACACGGCGCCCGGAGGGCGCGGCGCGAGATGTGTGCGTGCGGTGAAAGCCCTGTGCAGATACGGATGAACGGCGGGCCCGCCGCGCGCCGGCCGTGGTTGGGTCCTGGACATGGTGCAGTCCTTCATGGGCGCGGCCTACGCGCTCTACGCGCGGCGTCTGCGCGCCCAGCTGGCCGGTGCCGCCCTGCCACGGCACCTTGCGATGGTCATGGACGGAAACCGCCGATGGGCGCGGCAGATGGGCTTCGACGACGCCAAGGTCGGGCACCGGTACGGCGCTGAGCATCTCGACGTGGTGCTCGGCTGGTGCGCCGAGGTCGGCATCCGGCACATCACCGTCTTCGTCGCCTCCGTGGACAACCTGCGCAAGCGGGACTCGGCGGAGGTCGACAACCTGATGCGGATGATCGAGCAGGTCGTCGCCGAACGGTTGACCCGACCGAGGAGCCCGTGGCAGGTGCATCTGGCCGGGCGGCTCGAGGTGCTGCCGGACAGGACCATGCACGCGTTGAAGCTCGCCGAGGAGCGGACCCGGCACATCGGCGCGACGTCCCACCTCACCATCGCCATCGGGTACGACGGGCGTGAGGAGATCGTGAACGCCGTCCGGTCCCTGCTCGAACAGGAGGGGCGCGCCGGGCACAGCATCGACGACATCGCGCAGCGCCTGACCGCCGAGCAGATCGCCGCGCACCTGTACACCAGCGGCCAGCCCGACCCGGACCTGGTCATCCGCACGAGCGGTGAGCGCCGCATGTCGGGCTTCCTGCTGTGGCAGGCCGCCTATTCCGAGCTGCACTTCTGCGACGTCTACTGGCCCGGGTTCCGGAAGGTCGACTTCCTGCGGGCGCTGCGCTCGTACGCGGCGCGCCACCGCCGGTTCGGTGCCTGACGCGGGCCTCTAAATACTAGTTACCCGATAGGGATTGACAACTTATTCTCGTCTCTTTAAGTTTCCAGTAGGCGAGTGCTCGCAACGGCATCCGCCTCGCAAGCGCACTGAGGTTGCAGGCACCTGTGCCGGCGGAGGGACGACCGACCTCCCCCGGCGACAGCGCGCAGCCCCGTCCCACATCCCGCACGGCTCACTGCTCGCGCCCGGTGGCGTGGGCAGTGTCGTCATCCCCGATGGAGCACGCGCATGAGCGAGCCCGTAACCCTGGCACCGCCACTCGGCAGTCCGCCGGCCAGCGCCGCCGTCACCCGCTTCGACCCGCAGGTGGCGCAGCGGCGGGTCACACCGCGGCTGCGGCCGTGGCGCTGGATCGTCAGCACCGCCGTGCTGGTGGTGCTCGCCCAGTTCGTCTCCGGCATCTTCACCAACTCCCACTACGAGTGGCACAAGTTCTGGGCGTACTTCACCCGGGAGTCGATCCTCGACGGCGTCGTGGTCACGCTGAAGGTCGTCGCGCTGAGCGCGGTGGTCGGGCTGCTCCTCGGCGTGATCGTCGCGCTCGGCCGGTTGTCGACGAACCCGCTGATCAACGGCCTTTCGTGGGCGTACGTGTGGTTCTTCCGCGCGCTGCCGTTGCCGCTGCTGCTGATCATCACCTTCAACTTCTCGTACTTCTACCCGCGGCTCGGCGTCGGCGTCCCGTGGGGGCCGGTCTTCGCCGAGGTGCAGACCAGCAGCCTCACGCCGCTGGTCATCGGTGTCATCGCGCTGAGCCTCAACGAGGCGGCGTACGCGGCCGAGGTGATCCGCGGCGGCATCCTGTCGGTCGAGGCCGGCCAGATCGAGGCCGCCAACGCGCTCGGCCTGTCCAAGGCCCGGCAGCTGCGGCGGGTCATCCTGCCGCAGGCGCTGCGCTCGATCGTGCCCGCGTACGGCAACCAGCTCGTCGGCCTGGTCAAGGCCAGCTCGCTGGTCTACTACGTCTCGCTGCTTGACCTGTTCGGCGCGGTGTTCGTGCTGGAGTCGCGGCACCCCGAGTCGCTGGTGCCGATCCTGATCGTCGGCGCCGCCTGGTACCTGGTCATCACCGCGGTGCTGTCGGTCGTGCAGTTCTACGTCGAGCGGTTCTACGCCCGGGGCAACGCCCGCGCGCTGCCGCCCACGCCGGTCCAGCGGCTGCGGCGCTTCACCGTCGACTCGTGGGCCCGGCTCGCCGGCGTCCGCCTGACCCGGAGGGGGTTGTAGATGACGGCGACACTCAACGCCGCCGCGGCGCTGGAGATCCGCAACGTGCACAAGTCGTTCGGGACCCGCGAGGTGCTCAACGGCGTCGACCTGACTGTCAACCCCGGCGACGTCGTGGCGATCCTCGGCCCGTCCGGCTCGGGCAAGTCCACGCTGCTGCGCACCATCAACCACCTGGAGCGGCCCGACCTCGGCTACGTGGCCGTGCACGGCGAGCTGATCGGCGTCGAGGTCCGCGGCGCGCACCTGCACGAGCTGCCCCAGCGCTCCGTGCGCCGGCAGCGGACCCGCATCGGCTTCGTGGCGCAGAGCTTCAACCTCTTCCCCAACCTCACCGCACGGGACAACGTCGCGGAGCCGCTGATCGCACACAAGCGGCTCGACAGGGCCGGCGCGCACGAGCGGGCCGTCGAACTGCTCGCGAAGGTCGGCCTCGGTGACCGCGGCGACGCGTACCCACGCCAGCTCTCCGGCGGCCAGCAGCAGCGCGTCGCGATCGCCCGCGCGCTGGCGCTGGAGCCGACCCTGCTGCTGTTCGACGAGCCGACGTCCGCGCTCGACCCCGAACTGGTCGGGGAGGTGCTCGCGGTGATCCGGCAGCTCGCCGCCACCGGCACGACCCTGGTGATCGTCACCCACGAGATCGGCTTCGCCCGCGAGGTCGCCGACACCGTGGTGTTCATCGACGAGGGCGTGATCGTCGAGCAGGGGCCGCCGTCCCAGGTGCTCAACGCCCCGCAACAGGCCCGCACCCAGGAGTTCCTCTCCAAGGTGCTGTGAAGCTTCCGTTCGCGACGACCCCCGGATGGCCACGCGCCGCCCGGGCCACCATTGAAGGAGAAAGATGACCACCGTCAGACCAACCGGCCGGGCGTTCTCGGCCGCAGCACTCGCCGTCGTGCTCGCCGCGGGACTCTCCGCCTGCGGCAGTGACGACGAGGCGAAGGCCGAAAGCCCGTCCAGTGCCGGCACGGTGACCATCGGCGCCCAGGCCAACGGCATCGGCAAGCCGACCGAGATCAAGGTCGAGAAGCAGCAGAGCCTCGCCGATCAGGTCCCCGCCGCGATCAAGGCCGACGGCAAGCTCACCATCGGCCTCGGCGCGCTGCCGACCGGCTTCCCGCCGCTCGCGTTCGTCGGTGACGACGACAAGACCTTCACCGGCGCGGAGCCCGACCTCGGCCGCCTCGTCGCCGCGGTGCTCGGCCTCAAACCCGAGATCAACAACGACACCTGGGACAACCTGTTCGTCGGCATCGACTCCGGCAAGAACGAGGTCGGCTTCTCGAACATCACCGACACCGAGCAGCGCAAGGAGAAGTACGACTTCGCCTCGTACCGCCAGGACAACCTGGGCTTCGCCGTGAAGGCCGGCAACGCCTGGAACTTCGACAAGAACTACAAGAACCTCGCCGGGCTCAAGGTCGCCGTCGGCGCCGGCACCAACCAGGAGAAGATCCTGGTCGCGTGGCAGGACAAGCTGAAGGCCGAGGGCAAGACTCTGGAGATCAAGTACTTCGCCGACACGCCCACCACGTTCAAGGCGATCGTCGCCGGGCAGATCGACGCCTACTTCGGTCCGAACCCCGGCATCGCCTTCCAGATCAGCCGGACCCAGGGCAGCGCCGACGCGGTCCGCAACGCCGGCGTCTACTCCGGTGCCGGTGAGTCCCTGCAGGGCCTGATCGCGGCCACCACGAAGAAGGACAACCAGCTGGCCAAGGTGCTGGCCGACGCGATCAACTACCTGATCCAGAACGGCCAGTACAAGCAGTGGCTCGCCGCCTACAACCTGGACACCGAGGCGGTGCAGACCTCGCAGCTGAACCCGCCCGGCCTGCCGAAGTCCAACCTCTGACCCGGCGTGCGGCGGCGGCGCCTGCGGGCGCCGCCGCCGTCACGGGCGCAGGGCGGCGAACACCTCGGGCCAGTTGCCGGGGATCGTGTCCAGCTTCTCGGCCAGGTAGCGCCGCAGGATCAGCTGTGCCGCCGCCCGGGCCGGGCCGGTGCCGCCCAGGGCGTTCACCACCTGGTCCATGCCGTCGCCGTCGTGCCGGCTGGGCGGCACCCCGATCGTGCCGAACGCGGCGACGACCTCAGGTTCGTCGTACACCGTGTCCGCCTGCCAGCCCGCCGCGGCGTCCAGCACGTACCGCAGGTGGTAGGACACGGCCGGCTCCCGCGCCAGCGCCGCGGTGTCGATCACCCGGTGCTCGGGCTGGTCGGTGAGCCCGGAGTCCGCCACCGAGTCCTCGACCAGTTCGAGCCAGTACGCCGCGTCGTGGCTGCCGTCGGTCTGCGCCATGTGCCTGGCGGCGAACTCGGCCATCTGGGCGGCGTCCGCGATCAGGGGCGTCAGCACCAGGTCGGAGCTGTAGGAGAAGCCGAAATACCAGCGGCGGCCGTCGACCACCAGCGACTCGATCCCGCCGACCTCACCGTCGAGGTCCGGCAGCGGCTCCGGCAGTGGTGCCGTCACGGCAGTCTCGTGTTCTGGTCGGCGATGACCAGCCACCGGCCGTCGACGAGCGCGTAGGTCAGCGTGAAATACGCCCGGCGGTCCGACACGACCTGACCTTCGGTGTCCACGACGACGAAGCGGTACTCGATGAGCACCCAGCCGGTGTCACCGGCCCGCAGCACCCGGCGGACGGTGCGCTCCTGCGTCCAGCTGTCGTCGGCGAACATCTCCCGGTGCAGTTCGACGACCGCCGGCTTGCCGTCCAGGACGCTGCCGTCGGGCAGGATCAGCACCACCTCGTCGGCGAGCGTCGCCGCGTAGGCGTCGAGGTCCTTGCGCTGCAACGCCGACAGGTGCTCCTCGAGCGCCTCGTCCAGTCCGGTCTGCGGCACCGGGCGTCTCCCTTCGATGGTCGTCACTACCCGACGAGGATGGTAGCCTGCCGTCCCACATGCTGGCGGACACCGCCGTTCACGGGGTCTGCAGCGCCTCCGTGGGGGACAGGCGGGCCGCCTTCACCGCCGGGTACAGGCCGGCCACCGCACCGATGGCGAGGGTCGCGGCCAGCCCGCCCGCCGGTGCCCAGGGCGGCACCACGACCGGCCACGCCTTGTATGCCGCGTAGCCGGCCGTCACCGCGGCGCCGAGCAGCACCCCGCCGGCCCCGCCGAGCGCGGACAGCAGCAGCGACTCGGCGAGGAACTGGGTGCGGATCTGCCCCCTGGTCGCGCCGAGCGCCCGGCGCAGGCCGACCTCCGAGCGGCGTTCCAGGACCGAGATGACCATCGTGTTGGCCACCCCGACCCCGCCGACGAGCAGGGCGACCGCGCCGACGCCGAGCAGCAGCCCGGCGAACGCCTGGCTGGTGGCCTGCTTGGCGGCGAGGGCGTCGGACGGCCGCGACACGTCGACCTCGTTGGGAGCCGAAGGGTTGGCGGTGGCGGCCAGGCGCCCGCGTACCGACGCCAATGCGGCCTCGTCCGGCCTGGTGTAGACCGTGGTCGGGTGCCCGTCGAAGCCGAGCCACCGCGCCGCGGCGGGCCACCCGACCAGCACCGCCGCGTCGAGCTCCTCGGCGAGCGGCACCGGGTCCAGGACGCCGACGACGGTGCACCGGACCCCGCCGACGACCACCTGGGTGTCCGGCCCGGCCGCGCCGATGCCGAGCCGCTGGGCGGTGCGGGAGCCCAGCACGACCGCCGGGAATCGCTCCGTCGCCGCGTTCAGCCACGCTCCACTGTGGACCGTCGCGCCCACCGTGCCGAGCAGGTCGGTGCGCGCCGCGTAGGCGACGATGCCGTTGGTCTGCACCTGCGGGATCCGTTCGGACCGGTACACCTTGGCGTCCTCGCCTACCCGCCCGATCGCCGACACCGCACCGATCCCGTCCATCCGGCCGATCATCGCCTCGGCGTCCAGCGGCAGCTGCGCGTCGTCGCCCAGGATCGTGCGGCCCGGTGCGACGGTGAGCAGGTTGGTGCCCAGCGCCGACAGGGTCCGGTCCAGCTCCGCGCCGGACGAGGACGAGATGCCGACCACGGACACCATCGCCGCGATGCCGATCGCGATGCCCAGCGCCGACAGGAACGCCCGCATGGGACGGGTCCGTAGCCCCACGCCGCCGACCCGCAGGACGTCGCGCGGCCCCAGCCGCGCCGGCGCGAGTGCCGTCATGCGGGCACCCCCGCGGGGTCCACGATCCGGCCGTCGCGCATCCGGACCTGCCGCGGCAGGCTCGCCGCGATCTCCCGGTCGTGGGTGATGACCACGACGGTGGTACCGGCGGCGTGCAGCTCCCGCAGCAGCGCCATGATGCCGCCGCCGGACTGGGAATCCAGCGCCCCCGTCGGCTCGTCGGCCAGCAGCAGCGGCGGGTCGCCGGCCACCGCCCGGGCGATGGCGACCCGCTGCCGTTCGCCGCCGGACAGCTCATGCGGGCGGTGCCGCATGCGGTGCCCGAGCCCGACCCGCTCCAGGGCGGCGGCCGCCCGGCGCCGCCGGTCGCCGAGGCGCAGGCCGGCGTAGAGCAGCCCGTCGGCCACGTTGTCGAGCGCGCTGGTCGCGGCGGCGAGATGGAACTGCTGGAACACGAATCCGATCCGGGTCGCGCGCAGCGCCGACAGCCGGTTGTCGGACAGCGCGGCGACGTCGTGCCCGTCGATGCGGACGGTCCCGGAGGTCGGGCGGTCGAGGGTGCCGATGATGTTCAGCATCGTCGACTTGCCCGATCCCGACGGCCCGACGATCGCGGCCAGCTCACCGCGCTCGATGTGCATGGAGACCCGGTCCAGCGCGGTGACCCCGCCGCCGTACGCCTTCGTCACGCCGGACAGCACGATCATGCCGGCATCCCGACGGTCGTGCCCTCGGCCAGCCCGTCGCCGGTGATCTCGACGCGGCCGCCGGCGAAGAGGCCGGTGGTGACCGGGACGTGCCGGGTGGCCGCGCCGTCGACGACCTCCACGCCGAATCCGCCCTCGTCGAGCGCCACGAGCGCGGCGACCGGGACGGTGAGCACGTCCCGGCGCTCCGACGCGGTGAACGTCACGTCGACCGCCGCCTGCCCGAACTCGTCCGCGGCGCGGGGGTCGTCGGGGGCGACCAGCGCCTCGACGCGGGTCGTCGGCTCGGCGTCCTGCCCGGCGCCGGGCTCGATGACCGTGGTCACCTCGGTGACCTTGCCGGGCACCCGTTTGCCGTCGGGCAGCGTGATCGACACGGCGTTGCCCGCCTTCGCGACCGCGCGGTCCTCGACGTCCAGGTCCACGGTGACGATGGTGGCGGTCCCGGTGTACGTGAGCAGCCGCTGTCCCGGTGCGGCGGCCTGGCCGGTCTCCGCCTCGAGCGAGTCGACGCGCACGGTCCCGGAGGCGAACACGACCCGGCCGAGCTCGACCACGCCCGTCTCGGGCAGGCCGAGCTTCTCCTGCCAGCGCTGCACCGCGTCGGCGGTGGCGTCGGTGTACTCGTCGTCGACCGTGAAACCCTGATAGCCCAGTGCCCGCAGGTTCTGCTCCAGCTGGGCGACGTCGGGCCCTTCGGTGCCGGGTGCCATCGCCCGGTAGGCGGGCATCGAGCCGAGCAGGAGCACCGCTGGCACGTCGTCGACGCGGAACAGCGGCTGCCCCTGCCCGACCACGGTGCCGCCGGCCGGCAGCCAGGTCACGGTGCCGGCCCGGCGGCTGGTCGCGGTCAGCGTCGGCCCGTAGCCCAGCTCGCCGTCCACGTCGAGCGTCTCGCGCAGCGTCTGCCGGGTCACCTGCGCGGTGGCGGGCGGCAGCGCGCCGGCGGTCCGCTCGGGTGTGCCGCCGCGGCGCGAACCGGCCACGGCGACGGCCGCCGCCGCGCAGGCGGCCGTCACGGCGAGGGCCGTCACGACCTTCGCGGACCTCATTTGCCGAGCCCCGGCATGAACTCCTTGGTGCACTTCTCGTTGGCGGCCTTGAAGTCCGGGTCCTCGGCGACCTTCGCGTCGATGCGGATGCCGTTGCCCTCCTGGTCGGGGAACGACTCGACGCCGTTGTCCCGCATGCACTGGGCGAACTTGCGCATCTGCTCGGCCTGTTGCGGGTCCTGCTTGCCGCCGGTCATGCCCTCGGGCGCCCACTCGCGGCAGGCCTCCATCGCCTTCTCCACCTTCGCCTGGTCGACGTTCTTGAACTGCATGAGGGCCGGCTTGCCCGGCTCCGGGTCGGGCACGTCGATGCCGTTCTCCCGCATGCACTGGGCGAACTTCACGCCCTTCGCCTGCCGGTCCAGGCTCGCGGTGGCCGTCGGCCCGGCCTTCGGCGTGCCCGCCGTGTCGTCGCCGCCGCAGCCGGTCAGGGCGAGCGCCAGGGCGAACACGGCCGTCGCGCCGTACAGGTGTCGTCGCATGTCAGGATCTCCTTCTCGCACCGCCGGCACGGCGCCGGCCGCTGTCGGGTGCTTATGCAACGCCGCGGCCCGTTTCCTCCGCGTTTGCAGGCAAGCCAACGCGGAGGAAATGCAGCCAACGCGGAGGAAACACGGCCGGTGGCAGCATTGGTCGGATGCGGGTGCTGGTGGTGGAGGACGAGCGGATGCTCGCGGACGCGATCGCCGAGTGGTTGCGCGAGGAGACCCACGCGGTCGATGTCGCCAACGACGGCGCGGCCGCGCTGGAACGCATCGGGGTCAACGACTACGACGTGGTGGTGCTGGACCGGGACCTCCCGCTCGTGCACGGCGACGACGTCTGCCGCGAGCTGCTCGCCGGCGGGTCGCAGGCCCGGGTGCTCATGCTCACCGCGGCGGCCGAGGTCGGTGACCGGGTGACCGGGCTGTCGCTCGGCGCCGACGACTACCTGACGAAACCGTTCGCGTTCCAGGAGCTGGCCGCGCGGGTCCTGGCGCTCGGCCGCCGGTCCCGTCCGGGCGCGCCGCCGGTGCTGCGCCGCGCCGGGATCACCCTGGACCCGGCCCGCCGTGAGGTGACCCGCGACGGGCGGTACGTCCTGCTGGCGAAGAAGGAGTTCGCAGTGCTGGCGGAGCTGCTGCGGGCCGACGGGGCGGTGGTCTCCGCCGAGCAGCTGCTGGAGAAGGTGTGGGACGAGCACGTGGACCCGTTCACCAACGCCGTGCGCCTCACGATCCTGAAGCTGCGCCGCAAGCTCGGCGATCCACCCGTGGTCGAGACCACGCCCGGCGTCGGGTACCGGATCGCATGAGGCGGCCACGTCCGACGCTGCGCCTGCGGCTCACCCTCGTGTATGCCGGCCTGTTCTTCCTGGCCGGGATGTCGCTGCTCGGCGTCACCTACGTGCTGTTCCGCCAGCAGCTGGCCAACTCGGCGGCGGAGCTGGTCGACGGGCCGCCGGGCCGGGACCGGCAGATGGTCATCCGGGAGAACGACACCGTCCTGACCGGTGACGCGGCGCTGGAGTGGATGCGGCGGCAGCAGGCGGACCTGCAGGACGCCGCGACGACGTCGCTGCTCACCCAGGGTTCGATCGCGCTGCTCCTGGTCGGGGCGGTGGCCGGGGTCTCCGGCTGGGCCGTCGCCGGCCGGGTCCTCGCCCCGCTGCACCGGGTGACCGCGACCGCGCGCCGCATCGCCGCCGCCCCGGCCACCGACCGCAGCCTCCATCAGCGCATCGACCTGCGGGGGCCCGACGACGAGGTGAAGGAGCTGGCCGACACGTTCGACCGGATGGTCGAGCGGCTCGATCATGCCTTCGACGGGCAGCGACGGTTCGTCGCCAACGCCTCCCATGAGTTGCGTACGCCGCTGACGCTGAACCGGGCCCTGGTCGAACTGGCCATGCACCGCAGGACCGCCTCGCCGGACGTCCTCCAGCTCGGCGAGAGCCTGCTGCAGATCAACGCCCGGCACGAGCGGCTCATCTCCGGGCTGCTGCTGCTGGCCCGGTCCGACCAGGAGATCGCCGAGCGCACGCCGGTCGACCTCGCCGACGTGGTGTCGCACGTGGTGGCCCAGGCGAAGGCCGACGCCGACGAGGCGGGCGTCACCGTCGAGGAGGCCACCGCCGCCGCGCCGACCAGCGGCGACGCGCTGCTGCTGGAGCGCCTCGTGCACAACCTCGTGGAGAACGGCGTGCGGCACAACCGCACCGACGGCACCGGATGGGTCAGCGTGGCCACCCGGGCCGTCCCGGCGGACCGGGTCGTGGTCGAGGTGAGCAACAGCGGGCCGGTCGTGGCGCCGTACGACGTGCCGGCGCTGTTCGAGCCGTTCCGGCGGCTGGGCGCGGACCGGCTGGTGACCGCGAAGGGCTCCGGGCTCGGGTTGTCGATCGTCCGCTCGATCGCCCGGGCGCACGGCGGTGAGGTGGTCGCCATCCCGCACGAGGGTGGCGGCCTGACCGTCACCGTCACGCTCCCAGGGGCGGCGCCCTACTGACCGCCCGGACGGCGGCCGCGGCCGGTCAGCGCACGGGGCCTTCAGTGCACAGGGGTCGTCAGGGGCACGGGATGCTGTAGGCGTCCAGGAACGCGTCCTCGCCGCGCTGCCACGTGTCGAGGGCCTGGTCGGCGAACGTCAGCATCGTCTCGCAGATCTCGTCGAGCGGCGCCAGCAGGGCGAGTGTCGCGGCCGGCTCCAGGCCGGCGGCGATGCGGGCCTGCAGGCCCTGGCGGGCGAGCCTGAGCAGCTCCCGGGCCACGTCCTGGACCAGGCGCGGACCGATCATGGCGCTGAGCCCTTTGACGGCCACGTCGACGCTGGCCCGGTCGACGTCGGCCGCGGACAGGTCGGACAGCAGGTGGTTCGCCGCGCGGCGGGCCTCCGGGTCGTAGACGAGGCCGGTCCACAGGGCGGCTCCGGAGCCGAGCCACGGCCACGGCGCCGCGTCGGGCAGCCGGACCTCCAGCGTGCGGCGGACCCGGACGTGCGGCCACACCTGGTTGAGGTGCAGCTCCCAGTCGGCGAACGTCGGATAGGTGCCGTCACCGAAGCCGTGCTCGATCGCGTCCCGGAACGGGACCTGCGGCGCGGCCACGTGCGAACCCTCGACCAGGCGATAGATCATCGGCAGGCGCGCGGCCCAGTCGACGAGGTCGTCGATGGTCGCGTCGGCGTTGAAGGCGACGTCGAGGACGCCGCAGCGGCGGGGGTCGAAGCGGCGCCAGTACTGCATGCGGCGCGACAGTGCGCCGGTGGGCTCGCCGGCGGCGACCGGTGAGTCGACGAACAGCGCGGCGACGACCGGTGCGGCCCGGACCAGCAGCCGCAGTTTGGTCATCAGGTCGTCGACGCCGGTGTAGTCCAGCGTGGTCTGCGTCGAGAGGATCAGTCCCATGACCTCGTCGGCGTCGGCGCCGTCGTGGCCGAGGCGGCGGAAGTATTCGCGCATGACGCCGACGCGGGTCTTGGGATTCCAGGCGATGTCGTCGGCGGCGGTGAACGGCGTGATGCCGCCGGTGAGCAGTGCGATTCCGTGCCGGTCGGCTATTGCGGCGGCCTGTTGCAGCCGGAACTGGACGTCGGCGGTGGCTTCGGCGACCGTGGCGAACGGCGGCGACGAATATTCCAGCGCGCCGCCGGTTTCGAGGGTGAGCGCGGCGCCGCCGGGCAGGCCGACGCCGACCAGGCAGGGGCCGTCCATTTGTGGTGTCACGTCGAATTGACGGACCAGGTCTTCGAGGAAGGCCAGGGACTGTGGATACGTTGCGTTACGCCGCGTTTTGCGATGGATCAGGCCGACTTCGGCCTCGAGTCCGACTGCCTCGGCCTTTCCCTGCGGTGCCGTGAATATGCTCCGCAGGTCACAGTGGTGAATCGTGCGAACTTCACCCACCGAGAGGCCTCCTTAGGCGGCGCGACGGCATCGGTGCTGCCACTACACAGTGCTACTGCGTGCCGCTGGCAATCGTACGCCGCCGCCATTGCTCCTAGACTCGAAGGTAACGCCTCTTTCGAGCGAAAGATCGGGTGCCGCAGCGATGATCGAATCCGACGGCTTCTTCGGGTTGCGCACCACCGACCGGCTCGACCGGGAGCTTCTCATAGCGCTGGCCACGCGGCAGATCGGCGCCGTTCACGTCAAGGGTCTGGTTGCGGCGCAGGACTGCGACGACGTGGTGGACCGGCTGGAGAAGGACCGGCTGAACGCCTTCGATCTGTCGCGCTATCAGGTCCCGACCTTCAACCTCGGGCCCATTCTCAACCATTATCTGCCGCAGCGGCGCATTACGCAGACGTATTGGGACGAGGCCCGGCACGCCGAGGATTTCTGGGAGGGCTGCGAGCCCGATGTCCGCGCGCAGTGCTTCCGGCTGCTGGCCGAGGCGTGGGGCGCAACCGCGCGGCAGTTGCACCACGACGGCCGGCCGCTGTTTCGTGGCATCGTGCGGGACAACAGCAACGGGGCGCCGCCGCACTGGGACGACCTGGCGATCGAGTTCCCGCCCGGGTTCGTGGTGCCCGTCCCGATCGTGCAGCTCAGCTTCGTGCTCTACCTGCGCATGCCGGCCTCGGGCGGCGAGACGGACATCTGGCCGCGCCGGTGGGTGCCGGGCGACGACCGGTTCCGCGTCGGCTCGTGCTGGCCCGACCTGCCGCTCGGCGCGGCGCCGCTGAGCGTGCGGGCCACGGCGGGCGACGCGGTGATCTTCGACCCGCGGCACTACCACCAGGTCCGGCCGGGTCTGGACGGGCGTCGCCTGACCCTCGCCAGCTACCTGGGCATCACCGCCGACGGCGCGCTGGTCGCCTGGTCCTGAGACCGGTCGCCCTGAAATCGTCAGAGTGGCGCCGGTGGGGGCGGGTCGAACGGCACGCCCGCCTGCCGCAGGTCGGTCAGGAGGCGGACCATGTCGTTCTCGAGCGCGCCCTCCTTGACGAGGTCGATCCAGCTGCCGCTCTGCAGCTCCCGCCGGCTTGCGGCCGACGGCAGCGGCACGAACGTGAAGGCGTCCACGGGCCGTCCGTTGATCTCGATCGTCACCGGCACCTCCTCGTAGGCCCTGCGCTCCAGCCGGGTCAGCCGCTCCTTCTCCCACCAGGACATCTCGTAGGCGACACCGTCAAACCAGTCGTCCGCGTCGCCGGTCTCGACGATGGTCGTGCGGTCCGCGGGCCGGTCGATCATCGCGGTGATGTTGCGCTCCCAGCGGCGCAGGATCGCCACGCCGAGGCGCTGTGATCCGGGAGCGTCCTGCGCCATCTTCCGCGATGCCATGTGCACGCCCCAGCCGAAGTAGACATAGGTCCGGGACAGGTCGCGAATGCCCTGCGGGGTGAGCGCCTGCGATTTCCTGGCCTGCTCGACGAGCAGGTGGTGCAGGTCGCCGGCGGCGTTGGTGTCCCGGACGATGAAACCGATCTTCGCGCGGCCGACCGGTCCGAACCGGCCCGGTTCCCGGCTCTCGAACAGCAGGTTCACGAGGGGATTCCGGCCCCGGGGGTCGACGACCGCGATGTCGCTGTGGCCGGTGTATTCGAAGTCCGCGACCATGCGGAACTGCTCCGGGTACTTCTCCAGCAGCCGCGCGTAGCCTTCCGCCCAGCTGGCCGCGACGACGCCCCCCACCTGGATCCGCACGATTTCGACGTTGTTGACCAGTGCCGCCTCTTCCGCCTGCAGCAGCGCCCGATAGATGGGCGAATTGCGTTCGTGGTGGAATCCGCGGCCGACCCGGTAGACCGTCTCCTTGGCGTTGCGAATGCTGGCGGCGAGCTTCTTGTAGTATTCGCGCTCCTGGGTCTCGTCGGTGAGGTCGAAGTATTCGGCGCGCTGTTCGACGGGGGGCGGTGGCCGGCGTCGGCTTCGGAGAAAGTCCCAGCGCAGTGTCATCAGGATTCCGGTCAGCGCGATGATTGCCCCGAGTCCCTGCCAGGCCGGCTCACTGAGAATCCGCGAGAGCTGCGACACGTATCGTCATCCCACCCTGGCGATCGGAGATCGTCTACTTCCACCGGAAGACGCTCATGGTAGTCGAGTGACCCATGGAGCGTAATCACCATCCGGTGATGCTCGGTGGACCTTGCGGCCGCCGTCGACGGGCTGGTCGGAGCGCCGGGGGAGCCAAAGCGGAATCTAAGCCAGTAACAATGATCTCTTCACATGGGGAGAGATCGCCGCAAACTACGCTCACCGACGATTAGGAAAGTTGACGAACGGATCGGTGAGGGGAACACGGCATGGGGATCTCGCGGCGGACGGTCATCGCGTCCGGGCTGGCGGTCGGCGGGGTCGGGGCGGCGGCGTTCTACGCGACGCCGAGCGGCATCGCGGCCAGTGCCCCCGGCGACGTGGTCGGCAAGGTCACCGTCGGCTACCAGGGCTGGTTCGCCGCGCCCGGGGACGGTGCGCCGATCAACGGCTGGTGGCACTGGAGCCTGAACTGGTCGCAGGCGCCGACGCCGAGCCAGACCGCGGTGCACTGCTGGCCGGACATGCGCGAGTACACCAAGGGGTACCGGACGGGGTTCAGCAACCTCGGCAACGGCCAGCCCGCGACCCTGTACTCCTCCTACGACCAGCAGACCGTGGACACCCAGTTCCGCTGGATGCAGCAGCACGGGTGCGACACCGCGGCGCTGCAGCGGTTCAACCCGTTCGGCGGCGAGGGGCCGACCCGCGACGCCATGGCCGGCAAGGTCCGCCAGGCCGCGGAGGCGACCGGCCGCAAGTTCTACATCATGTACGACGTGTCCGGCTGGACCGACATGCAGGCGCAGATCAAGCAGGACTGGACGGCGAAGATGTCGGCGCACACCGCGTCCGGTGCCTACGCGCGGCAGAACGGCAAGCCGGTCGTCGGCATCTGGGGCTTCGGCTTCAACGACGGCAACCACCCGTGGAGCGCCGCCGCCTGCCTCGACGTCATCGCCTGGTTCAAGGCGCAGGGCTGCTACGTGATGGGTGGCGTGCCGACGCACTGGCGGCTCGGTACCGATGACTCACGGGCCGGCTATCTCGACGTCTATCACGCCTTCGACATGCTGTCGCCGTGGATGGTCGGGCGGATCGGCGACGCGGCCGGGTCCGACTGGTTCTACACGAACCGCACCGTGGGCGACAAGGCCGACTGCGACGCCCGCGGCATCGACTACCAGCCGTGCATCCTGCCCGGTGACATGACGGCGGGGCAGCGCGCGCACGGCGACATGATGTGGCGGCAGTTCTACAACATGGCCCGCGCCGGTGTGCAGAGCGTCTACATCTCGATGTTCGACGAGTACAACGAGGGCAACCAGATCGCCAAGACCGCCGAGGACGCCTCGATGGTGCCCGCCGGCTCCGGCATGCTGGCCCTGGACGCCGACGGCACCAGGTGCTCGGCGGACTACTACCTGCGCCTCACCGCCGACGGCGGCCGGATGCTCAAGGGACAGCTCCCGATCACCGCGACCCGCCCGACCCAGCCGGTCGTGGCTGACGGCGGCGGCGGGGGTACGATTCCCGCCACCGGCACCGTCACGTTGCGTGCCCGCGCCAACGACCGGTACGTCACCGCCGAAGGTGCCGGCGCCGCCGCGCTCATCGCCAACCGGGCCGCCGCCGGGCCGTGGGAGCAGTTCGACCTGCTCGACGCCGGCAACGGCGACGTGGCGCTGCGGGCCCGGATCAACGGTCTCCTCGTCTGCGCCGAGCAGGCCGGTGCCGCGCCGCTGATCGCCAACCGCGCCGCGATCGGCGGCTGGGAGCGGTTCGGCCTGATCCGCAACGCCAACGGCACGGTCAGCCTGCTGTCGCGGGCCAACGGCCGGTACGTGTGCGCGGACCAGGGCGGCGCCGTCGCGCTGATCGCGAACCGGACCGCGATCGGCCTGTGGGAGCAGTTCGACCTGACCACCCTCTGAGCCACCGGCCGGGCACCCGGGGTGTGCGGGCGTGGGGGCGTCCCGGCGTCCCCGGCCTTCACACTGCGCAGTGCTGTGCGGCCCTGTGCGGCGCCGCGCGTGGGACACTCCGAGGTGACGGCGGCGGGTGACGGAGGGCGACATGGACCTGCACTGGGGCGCGTATGACCTGTCCACGGACCTCGGTGGCGCGCGGCGACTGACCGTGCACGGGCTGGAGACGGCCGGCCTGGAGGTGTGGGTGGCCGACGACACCGAGTACTTCGTGTCCGGGGGCAACGACGCGGTGGCCGTCAACTTCACGCTGACGCAGCTCAACGATGACGACGTGCACGTGGCGATCGTCGTCACCTCGACGAACGGGACGGCCGAGGCGGTCCGCAACCTCGTGCGGGAGCTGGCGCAGGGTCATGCCGTGCCGGGCTACGCCCCGCCGCCGATCCCGCATCTCTGAGCGGTCATCGGTAGCGGCGGTACAGCAGCGTCGGCAGCACGTGCGCGTAGAACATGAAGGCGCGGAACGGCTGTGTGCGCACGGCGGCGAGGCCGAAGTCCGCCAGGAGTGGCGTGCTGGTGAACGGCGGTGCCGACATGGTCGCCGATTCGTCGATCTCGTCGTACCAGCGCCCGTCGGTCCAGGCGCGCACCTTGAGGTAGACGCCCCCGGCCGGTGTGTAGTACACGTTGACGACTTTGGCGTCCAGGGCGAGCGCGATCGGGTCGGTGGCGAGGTTGCCGCCGAGGTCCTGCTCCGGCAGCCAGGTGCGGCCGTCGTCCAGCGACGTGAGATATGCGAGCCGCTTCGCCGGTGTGCGGTAGTAGACCTCGAGGTGGGCCGGGTTCAGTGACACGACGCTGGGCTTGCCGGCGATGGAGGCCGCGATCTTCTGCTCGTCGTGCCACTGCCCGTCCGCGAACCAGCGCCGGCCGAGCATGCCGTCCGGGGTCCGGTAGAAGACGTCCGTGCGCCCGCCGCGGACGCTGATCGCCGCGGGGCCGGACGCCATGGTGCCGCCGAGGCGTTGCGGTGGCGCCCAGCCGGTGCCGTTCGCGTCCTCCGGCAGCCCGAGCTCCGGCGCCCACCGCGTGTGCCACAGTTCGTCGCCGCTGCGGTAGCACACGTCCAGGCTGCCGGCGCGGTCCGAGGACGCGGCGACGTCCAGCGCCGCGTTGGGCAGGCGGATGGTCATGGGGGCGCGCCAGTGCTCCGACACCCCGACGGCGTGCGTGATCTGCGCGGGGTCCGGGTTGGGCCCGCTGCCGATGGCGGCGGCTCCCGGGGCCCGGCGGTTCACCCAGAACACGTCGACGCGGTCGGGCGCCCACGACACCGCGGTGACCGACGGGAAGCCGATGGCCGCGTGCGGGATGTTCGACGACGGCTCGACCCACCCGGGCAGGTGCGGGATGGGCGGCGGCGCCGGCACGCGGATGCTGGTGCTGACCGACGTCGAGTCGCCGTTGCGGTTGAAGGTGGTGAACGTGTACCGGTAGTCCGCCGCCAGCTGCTGGACCAGGTCCCAGTACATGGTCGCGAAATGCTCGGGCGGTCCGGGCTGCGGATCCGGCGGATAGGTGTAGCGCAGCAGCCGGCCGTCCGGGCCTTCGCGGTAGATCTTGAGTTTCACGGTGTTCGGGTCGTTGATCGTGCCCCAGGACAGCCGGACCAGGTTCGGGGGGACGAGGGTGGCCTGCGGGTTGATCACCGCGGCCGCCGTGGCCGGCGGTGGCGGAGGGGTCGGCGTGACCGGGGTCCGTGGTGTGGTCACCCGTTTCGTCGAGCACTCGCCGTCGGGGGATCCGTAGTAGGCGCAGACGGTGTACGTGTAGGTCGTGTCGGGCTCGCAGGACTGGTCGGTGAGGCTGTTCCGGGAGATCCAGCCGGTCATCCACGCGCCGGCCGGCGGCGGCGGATCCCGGAAGACGGCGACGCCGGTCGCGTCGTCGGGCAGCACCCATTCGAGGATCACCCAGCGGGGCGCGGCCGCGAAGGCGGTGTAGATCAGCGGTGGGCCAGCCATCGGACTCCCCTTGCCGTTCGGGCCGCGTGGTTCGCCGCCGACCGGACCATCGTCTCCGGCCGGGCACGCGCCGGCATCAGCAGAACTACGGACCGTGAGTGCCGGGGATCCGACGGATCAGAGGGGCTTTTCGAACCAGTGGTGGGCGTAGGCCTCGTCGTTGTAGGCGGGGACCTCCTTGTAGCCGCTGGAGCGGTAGAGGGCGATCGCCTCGACGAGGTTGCGGTTGGTGTCCAGGCGCACGGAGTGCCGGCCGGCCTCGGCGGCGCGCCGCTCCAGGTCGCCGAGGATGCGCCGGCCGAGGCCGAGGCCGCGCACGGTGCCGGACACCCACAGGCGCTTGATCTCGGCGGGTCCGTCCCGGTGCAGCTTCAGCGCGCCGCAGCCGACCGGCTCGCCGGACAGGGTCGCGAGCAGGAACACGCCCTTCGGCGGGATCAGGTCCTCGTCGTCGACGGGGTTGCTGACCGTCGTGTCGAAGCCGTCGTCGAAGCGCTGCGACAGCTCCCGGGCATACGCGCGCAGGCACGAGCGGGCCCGCGGGTCGCCGGGCGGGCACGGGGCGAGCTCGACCATCGAGGCCATGAGCAGCCGCTCCACCTCGGCCATTGCGGTCGCCAGGCGGCCCCGCTGGCCGGCGCTGAGCGGGCCGAGGATCGACTGCGCCAGGTCGTCGGACTCGCGGTCGAGCACCGCCCACTCGGCCCGGCCCTCGGCGGTCAGGGTGGCCTCGCGGACCCGGGCGTCGCCACCCGTGCCGGCGGAGACGACGACGAGACCGTCGGCCTCCAGGGACCGCAGCAGCCGGCTCAGGTAGCCCGCGTCCAGGCCGAGGCGGGCGCGCAGCGCGGCGACCTCGGCGCCGCCGGGGCCGATCTCCCACAGCAGCCGGGCCTGGCCGAGCGGGCGGCCGCGGGACAGGTACTCGTCGTCGAGCGCGCCGACGCGCTGCGTCACGGTTCGGTTGAAGCGGCGCACGGTCGCCACCAGTTCGTCGTTCACATGTCTGACTATAGTCAGGTAACCGAGGGTGGTGGCAAGGGGCAGGCATACTCGGCGCCGTGACTCGATCAACCGGATGGATCCTCGCGCTGGCGGCGCTGATGCTGCTCGGCTGCATCGGCCCGTTCGCGGACACGTTCGACGAGGCGGTCCAGGACACCCCGGCCGACTACGACGAGTGCTGCGTCGGCGCCGACCGGGTGATGCTGGAGAAGCTCGCCGGCGTACCGGTGACGCCGGTGCAGGGCGGCGACCTCGCGGAGTTCCGGGTCGACGCGGTCGCGACCACGAAACAGCTCGACGCCGCCGTGGAGCAGGGCGTCGTCTGGGACCGCGACGGCGACGGGCTGATCGCCCCCGACGACACCCACGAGTACGTCCTCGCACTCGTCACCCGTCTGCCCGGCGCCGACCCGAAGGTCCGCCCGTCGTCGGTCGTCACCGTCTTCACCTTCACGCAGTGCCCGCCGACGACCGGAAGCCCGTCCGCGTCGCCGTCCCCGCGCAAGACCCCGTCGGCGGCGCCCACATCGCCGTATCCCTGCGCCCGGACGGTCCACGAGTCGGACTGGATCCTGGTGGACGACGATGCGGCGGCCATCCCGTCGGCGATCCTCGCCGTCCGCGTCCCCCTCGGCTTCACCGCACTGCTCAGCGGCGACCGGCCCCGCCAGGGCGACCCCGCCGTCGACCTGCACACCGGCCGCGCCGTAAAGTTCCCGTCCCGTGTCTGACCGCGCCGCCCGCCTGTGGGCCCTCGCCGCCGCCGGGGCGTTCCTGGCACTCGCCTTCGCCATCCGGGCCGTCGACGACGGCGCGCTGCGCCAGTACTCCGGCACCGCGCTCTACGCGTCGATGATCTACGCCGGGGTGTTCTTCATCCGGCCCCGAACGACCCCGCTGGTGGCCGGTGCCGCCGCGGTCGCCTTCTGCTGGGCGATGGAGGTCTTCCAGCTCACCGGCGTCCCGGCCGAACTGTCCGACCGCAGCCTCCTGGCCCGGTACGTGTTCGGCGTGAAGTTCGACCCGGTCGACCTCGCCTGGTACCCCGTCGGCGTCGTGCCCCTGGTCCTGGCGCACCTGCTGGTGCTGCGAAAGTTTCACAGCGCGACCAGGGCGGACACCGCCGCACGACGGTGAAACCCCCGCTCCGGGGCGGTGGCAGGGTTCAATCCGCGCACCGCACCCGGAGAGGAGCACCACCATGCGCAGGAGGATTCTCGGCGCAGTCGCGGCGCTCGGGGTCGCCGCCGCCACGACGATCATCGCCGTGGCCGCCTCGACCCCGGCCGCGGCCGCCCCCGCATACAACTACGCCGAGGCACTGCAGAAGTCGATCTGGTTCTACGAGGCCCAGCAGGCCGGGACGAAACCCGCGTGGAACCGCGTCGGCTGGCGCGGCAACGCCGCCACCACCGACGGCGCCGACGTCGGCCTCGACCTGACCGGCGGCTGGTTCGACGCCGGCGACCACGTCAAGTTCGGCTTCCCGATGGCGTTCTCCACCACCATGCTCGCGTGGGGCGCCGTGGAGTACCGCGACGCCTACGTGCAGTCGGGCCAGCTGACGAACCTGGTCAACAACCTGAAGTTCGTCAACGACTACTTCATCAAGGCGCACCCGTCGGCGAACGTCCTCTATGGACAGATCGGCGCCGGCAACCCCGACCACGCCTGGTGGGGCCCCGCCGAGGTGATGCCGATGGCACGCCCGTCGTACAAGATCGACGCCACCTGTGGCGGCTCCGACCTCGCCGGTGAGACCGCCGCCGCCATGGCCGCCTCGTCGATCGTGATCCGCCCCACCGACGCGACCTACGCCGACAAGCTCGTCACCCACGCCAAGCAGCTGTACGCGTTCGCCGACTCGGTACGGCGCAAGTACAGCGACTGCATCACCGACGCGGCCAGCTACTACAACTCGTGGAGCGGCTTCAACGACGAGCTCGTCTGGGGCGCCATCTGGCTCTACCGCGCCACCGACGACGCCACCTACCTCGCCAAGGCCGAGGCCGGCTACGACAACCTCAGCAACGAGAACCAGACCACGACGAAGTCCTACAAGTGGACGATCGCCTGGGACGACAAGTCGTACGGCTGCTACGTGCTGCTGGCGAAGCTCACCGGCAAGCAGCGCTACGTCGACGACGCCAACCGCTGGCTCGACTACTGGAGCGTCGGCGTCAACGGGCAGAAGGTGCCCACCTCACCCGGCGGCCAGGCGGTCCTGGACAGCTGGGGTTCGCTGCGGTACGCCGCCAACACCAGCTTCGTCGCCCTGCTGTACAGCGACTGGATCACCGACGCCACCCGCAAGGCCCGCTACCACGACTTCGGGGTCCGCCAGATCAACTACATCCTCGGCGACAACCCGCGGCACGCCAGCTACATGATCGGCTTCGGGGCGAGCCCGCCGCGCAACCCGCACCACCGCACCGCGCACGGCTCGTGGACCGACCAGATCACCAACCCCGAGATCTCCCGGCACACCCTGTACGGCGCGCTCGTCGGCGGACCTTCGTCACCGAACGACGCCTACACCGACAGCCGCTCCGACTACGTGATGAACGAGGTCGCCACCGACTACAACGCCGGGTTCACCTCGGCCCTGGCCCGGATGTACCGCGAATACGGCGGCACCGCACTCACCGGCTTCCCGGTCGCGGAGACCCCCGACGGCCCCGAGATGTACGTCGAGTCCTCGCTCAACACCACCGGCAACGGTTTCACCGAGGTCAAGGCGATGGTCTACAACAAGTCGGCGTGGCCGGCGCGGACCCTCGACCAGGGCTCGTTCCGCTACTACTTCACCCTCGACGGCACCACCACGCCGTCGCAGATCTCGCTCACCAGCGCCTACAACCAGTGCTCCGCGCCCACCGGGCCGACCCTGCTCAGCGGCAGCACCTACTACGTCACCGTCAGCTGCGCCGGGCAGAAGATCGCACCCGCTGGGCAGTCCGCGTGGCGGCGCGAGGTCCAGTTCCGCATCACGTCCGCGGGCAGCTGGGACACCACCAACGACTGGTCGTTCCCGACCGGCGGCGCCACCCAGGCACCCAACACCCACATCACGCTGTACGACGGCGCCACCAAGGTCTGGGGCGACGCCCCCGGCGCCGGCCCGGTCGACACCACCCCGCCGTCCACGCCCGGCACCCCGGCGTTCACCAACGTCACGTCGACGTCGGTCACCGCCGGCTGGGCGGCGTCCACCGACAACGTGGGCGTCGCGCAGTACCGGGTCTCCTCGCCCACGGGGCTGGTCGGCACCACGACCGGCACGTCCCTGGCGATCACCGGGCTGACGCCGTCGACCGCGTACAGCTTCACGGTCGTCGCCGTGGACTCGTCGGGCAACGCGTCGGCGGCGTCGGCGGCCGGCACCGTCACCACCGCGGCGTCCACCGGTGACGTCACCGCGCCGTCGAAGCCTGGCACCCCGGTCGCGTCGGCGGTCACCAGCAGCGGCGCGACCCTCACCTGGGCCGCGTCCACCGACGCCGTCGGCGTCACCGGCTACGACGTCCTGCGCCTCGGCGGCACCGCCGGGCCGGTCGTCGTGGCCACCGCCACCGGCACCACCGCCGCGGTCACCGGGCTGACGGCGTCCACGGCGTACCAGTTCGCGGTCCGCGCCCGCGACGCCGCCGGCAATTTGTCCACGGTGTCCGACCCCGTCGCGGTCACCACGACCGGCACCTCGACGGGCAAATCCTGCGAGGCCACCTACCGCGTCACGAACCAGTGGGGCGACGGCTTCAACGGTGAGGTGACCGTGCGCAACTCCGGCGGTCAGGCCATCACCGGCTGGACGGTCACGTTCACGTTCCCCGGCAACCAGCGCGTCACCAACGGCTGGTCCGGCGTCTGGTCCCAGACCGGCGCGGCCGTCACCGTCCGCAACGCCGACTGGAACGGCGCCCTCGCGCCGGCCGCGTCGACGGCGGCCGGGTTCGGCGCCTCGTTCACCGGCACGAACACCAACCCGGCCACGGTCACCTGCACCGCGACCTGACGCCCCTTCGGTAGCCCCGGCGTTCCCCGCGCCGGGGCTACCATCGGTGTAATGACCGACGTCGTGATCGACCTCGACACGCCACCGCCCGCGTCCGGCCCGTCGCCGGCCCGCGGTCGCGGCGCTGCGGTCCGCTTCGCCGCCGTCGCCGCGTTCGGCCTGCTCGCCGCGGCGCCGGCGACCGCACCCGTGCCGATGTCGGTCGCGCACCAGCTGCCGATCCCCAGTTACTGCACGGGCGCCCCGATGCCCGGCGGCCGGCTCAACATCGTCGAGGGCGGCATCTACGTCATCCTCGACGGCCCCACCCGGACCGTCATCAGCACCGGCCCCTGCCCGCGCTCGCCCCGATGACCTACTGGGACCCGCTGCCGACGGTGGCGCTGCTGGACGCCGGATCCCTATTCCTCGGCACGTGGCCGCAGCGGGACTGGCGCAACGTCCCCGGCCCGTTCTACGGCGCGGAGACCGACAACTGCTGGACCGGCCGCCTGCACGCGCCCGACCTGGTCCTCTACGACGACGGCTACGGCTCCGAGTTCGTCTACCGCCAGCCGCGCGACGAACTCGAGACCTGCGACCTGCTCGAAGCCGTCTTGGCGGATCCGTTCGGCGGCTACGCCATGGACGGCGACCAGCACTGGGCCCCGGCCGATGTCACGGCATGGTGGCGTGACCGGCAGCGGATCATCGAATGGACCGTCAAGGCCGCGGCCGTCTGGCGGATCTCCGAGCGCCCCGAAGAGCGCGAGGTCGTCGACGGGCTCACGGCATACGGCGCGTCCTTCGACAGCGGTGCCCTGCTGGAGCACCTGCGGCAGTACACCTTCTGGCTCGAGCACGGCCGGCCTGCCCGGGACGGCGAACGGCTGCCCGAGCTGTGAGCGACCGCAGCGAAGTGCTGTTCCTCGGCGGCAGGTCCGGGGTCGGCAAGAGCAGCGTCGCCGTCGAGCTGCACGTCCAGCTGTCCGACGCCGGGGTGCGGCACTGCGTCATCGAGGGCGACAACCTCGACCTTGCCCATCCGCCGCCGTGGGAGCACCGGCTCGCGGAGCGCAACCTCGCCGCGATGTGGGCCAACTACCGCGACCTCGGCTACCGCCGCATGATCTACACGAACACCGTCAGCGTCCGGTACGTCGCGGAGCTGACCGCCGCGATGGGCGACGACCCGCGCGTCACCGCGGTCCTGCTCACCTCGTCCGACGCCACGGCCCGGGAGCGGCTCGCCCGGCGTGAGATCGGCACCGCCCTGCAGCGCCACGTCGAGCGCAGCGACGCCGCGGCCAGGGCGCTCGATGCGTCCGCGGCGCCGTCGGTACACCGGATCCCCACCGACGGCAGAACTGTCAGCGAGCTCGCAGCCGAGGTGCTGGCCTTGACCGGCTGGCATCGCTACCATCGAGGCATGCCGCACTACTAGGTCCGCATTCCGCGTCTGTATCTGGTGACCCGCGCCGATCTTCCGCCCGGGACCCAGGCCACGCAAGCGACCCACGCTGCGCTCGACTTCGCCGTCGCCCACCCTGATGCGTTCCGCGACTGGCACACCGATTCCAACACGCTCGTCCTGCTCGCCGCGTGCGACGAGGACGCCCTGGATCGGTTGTGCGCCAAGGCGAGCGCCGCCGGCCACCGGCACGTCAGGTTTCACGAGCCGGACCTCGACGGCGCGCTGACCGCCGCCGCGCTCGAACCGGCCGCATACAGGCTTCTCTCGCACCTCCCTGTTGCCCTTCGTGGAGCACGAGGGGAGGTGAAATCATGACCACCGACCTCATCGCGGACCCTTCGGACCTGCCGAAGGCGATCCGCTGGCTGCAGGCCAAGGTGCTGCGGCAGGCCGCGGCGCTGGACACCCTCAACCGGCGGGTCGTGTCCCAGCGGCTCGTGCTGCGCACGCTGGACGAGCTCGGCCGGTCGCTGACCGCGGACGAGTTCCGCGCGGCCCGCGACCGCGTCGCCGACGACCGGCACCGTGACCGGATCGACGAGGCCCTCTTGCCCTGATCGATCACACTGGGGTGGCCCCGGCACGGGGCGGGGCCACCCCATCCAAGCCCTGATCAAGCCTGATCCAAGCCTCAGGGGCCCGACGGCCGGGCAGCTGTCTCTAAAACAGCGTGTAGCGGGTTCGATTCCCGTCTGAGGCGCCGCACGAACTGAACAATCAAGGTTCTTAACAAAAACTGGTCAAACTCATGCGCATCTATTGACCCCAGTCTGGAGCAGGTCCAGACTGGCCCCACGGCGCCGGCCATCCCGCCTGCCGAGCCGAGACCCGGCCGACACGCGTGACGCGTCATCGGACCAGACCCCACATTCCCTGCGTGTCCTCCTGCTTCGCCGTCCTCCCGGCTGAACGGCACGCGACGCACTGTGCGTTCAGCAGGAAACTCGGGCACGGACACGAACATCGGGCACGCCACACGCGAGGCTTCCCAGCCACGCGGGAGGAGCCATGTCTCGTTCTTCCAGCCCGGACCATCACCCGGGCAACCCCCGCCTGCGCCGGCGACTCCGGCGCGCGCTCCACTTAGTCGCACTCGGCGGCACCATGACCAGCCTCCTGGTGCTCGGCGCCCACCCAGCCCAGGGCGCCGTCGCCTTCGAGGTGGAGAGCCTCGACGGCAGCCGCAACAACCTCGCCCGGCCGACCCAGGGCCAGGTGGGCACCGCCTACTCCAGGGTGGCCGCCGCGCGCTACGCCGACGGCCGCAGCCAGCCGGTGACCGGGCCGAACAGCCGCCAGGTCAGCAACCGGATCTTCAACGACACGCACCAGAACCTGTTCTCCGAGCGCCGCGTCACGCAGTGGGGCTGGACGTGGGGTCAGTTCCTCGACCACACCTTCGGCCTGGCCGCGGGAGGCACCGAGTCCGCGAACATCCCGTTCAACGCCGGCGACCCCCTCGAAACCTTCACCAACACGCTCGGCGTGATCCCGTTCACCCGGGACCTCGCCGCGACGGGGACCGGCGTCACCAACCCCCGCCAGCAGATCAACACCGTCAGCTCCTACATCGACGCGTGGGCCGTGTACGGCGGTACGCAGCAGCGCCTCGAATGGATGCGGGACGGGCCGTATGACAACAACATCGCCAACAACGCCGCGACGCTGATGCTGCCGGGCAACTACCTGCCGCGCAGGACGGCCCGGGGCAACCCGGCCGCCGCCCCGACGATGAACGTCGACGGCCGGCTCGCGGCCAACCCCAACAACGCCGCCGTCGCCGGCGACGTGCGAGCCAACGAGAACGTCGCCCTCACCGCGACGCACACGCTCTTCGCCAGGGAGCACAACCGGATCGCGGCCCTGCTGCCCGGCTCGCTCAGCGCGGAGGACCGGTTCCAGATCGCCCGGCGGATCGTGATCGCCGAGCAGCAGTACATCACCTACAACGAGTTCCTGCCCGCGATGGGCGTCAACCTGCCCCGGTACACCGGCTACAACGCGAACGTGAACACCGCGCTGAGCAACGAGTTCGCCGTCGTCGGATACCGCGCGCACAGCCAGATCCATGGTGAGTTCACGGCGGAGACGCAGGCGTCGCGTTACAGCGCGGCCCAGTTGAACGCCTTCCGGGCGCAGGGCCTGGAGGTGGAGGTCGACGGCGCGGACGTGTCCATCGGCATCCCGCTGAACGTCGCGTTCTTCAACCCGGACCTGCTGCCGGCCATCGGCCTCGGGCCGTTCATGACCAGCCTGTCCGAGTCGCAATACAACAACGACGAGATGATCGACAACCAGCTGCGCAGCGTCCTGTTCCAGGTTCCTGTCCCGGGCAACCCGGCGTGCCTGGACGGCCCCACGCTGCCGGCGTGCTTCAAGGGGGTCGTCGACCTCGGCGCGATCGACATCGAGCGCGGCCGGGACCACGGCATGCCCAGCTACAACCAGCTCCGGCAGGCGTACGGGCTCCCGGCGAAGACCTCGTTCACGGCCATCACCGGCGAGGCCACCGACGCGTTCCCGGCCGGCTCCGGCGCCGACAACCCGAACAGCCTCGAGTTCCTGCGGACCGCCGACATCGACGGCACCGCGACGGTCGTCGGCGATGCCGACGGCTCGACCTCGGGGGTGCGCCGCAGCACCACCGCCGCCCGCCTGCGCGCGGTCTACGGCAACGTCAACAACGTCGACGCCTTCACCGGCATGATCGCCGAGCGGCACGTGCCGGGCAGCGAGTTCGGCGAGCTGCAGCGCGCGATCTGGACCAGGCAGTTCCTCGCGCTGCGCGACGGCGACCGGTTCTTCTACGGCAACGACATGGGGCTGACGTCGATCGCGAGCCAGTACGGGATCGATTTCCACACCACGCTGGCCCAGGTCATCGCCCGCAACACCGACACGCCGGCCGCCGACATCAACCCCAACGTGTTCCTGGTCCCGGACGACGACCTGCCCGCCACCACGTGCAAGGTCGCCTACCGGGTGATCACGACCTGGACCGGGTTCTTCCAGGTCGACATCAGCCTGACCAACCAGTCCGGCGCCCCCTTCAACGGCTGGAACCTGCAGTGGCAGTTCGCCAACGGCCAGAACTTCTCGCAGGGCTGGAACGGCACGTTCAGCCAGAACGGGGTGACGGCGACCATCGCCAATGCGAATTGGAACGGCACGCTTGCCGCCGGCGCGACGCTGACGGGGGTGGGCTTCAACGGCACCTGGGACAATGTCACGGGCGCGCTGCCGGTGAACTTCACGGTCAACGGCAAGCGCTGCGCACTCGGCTGACCTGACAATGCGGGCCTGAGGATGCCCTGCGCCGTCTCGGCATCCTCACGGCCTGCGGTGTGCCATTTCGGGCCCTCCACTTGACCGGATTCGCGACGGTACATATTGTGCGACTTCGATAAGGAAAGTTGACTAACAACTACGGACCGCTGCCGAACGACCGGAGTGCCGCCCTGCGGCGCCGGCGTCAGGAACGGAGACCCGATGAACTCCCCATCGATCAGGCGCATCCTCGCCGTCCTCACCGCCGCGATCTGCGTCGCCGCCCTCGAGGTCGCGGCCTCCACCCCGGCCCTCGCCGACACCGTCGGCCCGATCACCGGCGTCGCGTCCGGCAAGTGCATCGACATCCCCGGCGGGACCACCGTCAACGGCACCCAGGTGCAGCTCGGCACGTGCAACGCCAGCGCCGCGCAGACCTGGACCGTCGGCACCGACGGCACGATCCGCGCGCTCGGCAACAAGTGCCTGGACGTCGCCGGCGGCGTCAACGCCAACGGCACCAAGGTCCAGATCTGGGACTGCGCCGCGACCAACCCCAACCAGCAGTGGACCTACAGCAGCTCGGCCCGCACGCTGGTCAACCCCGCCACCGGCAAGTGCGTCGACGTGGTCAACGGCAGCACCGCCGACGCCGCCAAGCTGCACATCTGGACCTGCATCGCCGCGCTGGGCAGCCAGCAGTGGAACCTGACCACCGGGCCGCCACCCGCGTTCACCGACTACCAGGCCGAGAGCGCGACGATCTCGCAGGGCCTGGTCGAGTCGAACCACGCCGGCTACACCGGCACCGGGTTCGTCAACTACGACAACGTGACCGGCTCCTACGTCCAGTTCACCGTGTCGGTGACCACGGCCGGCAACTACCCGCTGACGTTGCGGTACGCCAATGGCACCACCGTCGACCGGCCGATGGACATCACCGTCAACGGCACACCCGCCGCGCCCGGGCTGACCTTCCCCGGCACCGGCGCCTGGACGAGCTGGGCCGAGAAGACCGTCACCGCGAACCTGGCCGCCGGCACGAACACGGTCCGCGCCGCCGCCACCACCGTCAACGGCGGGCCCAACCTGGACCGGTTGCGGGTCACCGCGCCCTCGGACAGCCAGCCGCCCACCGCGCCGAGCAACCTGCGCGTGGTCGGCGCGGTCCGGCCCAACGGCGCCGACCTGGCCTGGAACGCCGCCACCGACAACGTCGGCGTGGCCCGCTACGTCATCTACAACGGCGGCAACGTGATCGCGGAGGTCGGCGGCAACATCGTCGCCGCCACCGTGACGCTGCAGCCGAACACGTCCTACGTGCTCAGCGTGCTGGCCTACGACGCGGCCGGCAACCCGTCGCAGGGCAGCAACAACCTGGCCGTCACCACCCCGCCCGGCACCGACACCCAGCCGCCCACCACGCCGGGCAACCTTCGTACCACCGCGATCACCGCGAACACGGTGTCGTTGGCCTGGAACGCCGCCACCGACAACGTCGGCGTCCGGGGCTACCGTGTCTCGCGCAACGGCACCCAGATCGCGGACGTGCCGGACCTGACCGCGTCGGACACCGGCCTCACCGCCGCGACCACGTACCAGTACACGGTGCTGGCCTACGACGCCAACGGCAACACCTCACCGGCCAGCCCGGCCCTCGCGGTGACCACCTCGACGCAGGCCGGCGGCGGCGACCCGATCTTCGACCGGAACGTCAACACCGCGATGGACCTGCCGTGGGGGATCGCCTTCCTGCCCGACGGCAGCGCGCTGGTCGCCGAACGGGACCGGTTCGAGATCGTCCGGGTGACCCTGGCCGGGCAGAAGACGGTGGTCGGCACCATCACCGAGGCCGTCACCACCAGCGGCGAGGGTGGCCTGCTGGGCCTCGCCGTCGGCCCCAACTTCGCCACCGACCACTGGGTCTACGCCTTCCACACGGCGGCGTCGGACAACCGCCTGGTCCGCTTCAAGTTCGAGAACGGCGCCATCGGCCCGCGTGAGGCCCTCGTCACCGGCATCGCCAAGAACCGGTTCCACAACGGCGGGCGGGTCAAGTTCGGCCCGGACGGCTACATCTACATCACCACCGGCGACGGTCAGGACAGCAGCCGCGCGCAGAACCTCAACTCGCTCAACGGCAAGATCCTGCGGGTCACCACGACCGGCGCGCCCGCGCCCGGCAACCCGTTCGGCACCCGGGTCTACAGCCTCGGCCACCGCAACCCGCAGGGGCTGGCCTGGGACTCCCAGGGCCGGCTGTGGTCCTCGGAGTTCGGCGACAACACCTGGGACGAGCTCAACCTGATCACCCCGGGCTCCAACTACGGCTGGCCGACCTGCGAGGGATCCTGCAGCAACCCGAGCTTCGTCAACCCGGTGCGGCAGTGGAGCACCTCGTCCGCCTCACCGAGCGGCATCGAGATTGTCAACGACTGGATCTACATGGCCGCCGTCCGGGGTACCCGGCTGTGGGTCATGAAGATCACCGGCAACACCACCGACACGCCGCGGGCCTTCTTCAACGGTTCCTGGGGCCGGCTGCGGACGGTGGTCAAGACCCCGGACGGCGGGCTCTGGCTCACCTCGACGAACAACGACATGAACGGCGGCACACCGACGGTGCTCAACAACGTCATCGTGCGATTGCGCTTCACACCGTGACCGGTGCGGGCCCGTGGCCACATGCCACGGGCCCGCACCGCCGCCGTTAGGGTCCGGCGCCGGCCGGGTAGCAGACCGGGTATGTCCGCACACATCGCACAGTGCGCGATCGACGCCACCGACCTGGTCGTCATGTCCCGCTTCTGGTCCGCCGCCCTCGGCTACACCGCCGGACCCGAGGAGGAGGGCGGCATCCACCTCTTCGGCGCCGACGGCGTGCCGTCGGTCTTCCTGCAGCGCGCCGAGACCCCGAAGCCTGCCAAGAACCGCGTGCACCTCGACCTCGTCGCGGACGGCGACGTCGAGGCCGCGGTGGTCCGGCTCGTCGGCCTCGGCGCCCGCCCCGTCGACGTCGGCCAGACCGGCGCCGAACCCTTCACCGTCCTCGCCGACCCCGAGGGCAACGAGTTCTGCCTGCTGCACGTCGACCCCCGGGGCGGCTGACACAATGCATTGATGGGCAGCACCAGCAGGGCTACGTCGCTGCGTGCGGGTGGATCCAGCTGGTGCGCAGCAGTGACGGCGGCCCAGGGTTCGCCTCGACCTCCTTGCAGTGTTCCGCGGGGTCGACACCCGTACGCGTTCTTCGGCATCAAACCGGTCTTCTTCGACGCCCCGTTCCGCAGCCGCTATCCGACGCTGCCCGGCTACACCCTCGTGGTGCCCCGCGAGCACGTCGAGGACGTGATCAGGGACCTCACCCCGGCGGCGTACCTGCCGCCTGCAGGCCGTGGTGCACAAGGTCGCCCGCGCCATCGGCGAGGTGCTCCAACGATCCCGGTGATGCCGGCGTTGGGCGCGGTGCCCCGCCTGTTCGACACGGCGACCGTCGCACCGGAAGGATCAGCGGCATGAAGCCCTCGTTCGCCGCGGCTGTCCTTCTCGTCGCTGTCCTGTCCGGCTGCGGTTCTGACCCCTCGCCGGCACCGGCCACGCCTTCCACCCCGGTGGCCGCCCCGACCTCCGGCTCGACGTCCGGCGGCAATACGGCCTCGCCGATGGTCGCGAACCTGTGCTCGCCGGGGAAGGACATGGGCTGCGGCACCCCGGACGCGGAATGCTCGACGAACCGGCTCGGGAAGCAGTTCGTCCTCGACGGGGTCGTCTACACGTGTGGCGGGGAGAAGCCGTACAAGTGGCGGCGATGACCGCGTCCTGCCTGGCGGCCCGTTCTGCGACTACCACCGCATCGAGTTCTTCGGCGAGGAGCAGCCCACCGACGCCGATCGGTTCCTGATGATCCTCCGCAACGACCCGACGCTGCGCCCGCCGGGATGCCGTTGCCGGAGATTCGGCATGTGGACCTCGACGCGCCCGACCCGGAAATCTCGAAGTTGACTGCTCCGTAGCCGGAGCCGACCGAGTCGAGGCGGTGGGGGCCGCGGGGAGGCGCCCGACCATCGGAGCAGGGTGGTCGGGCTCCGTGCCGTCCGGTCAGGTCATGAAGAACGGCGAGGTCGGCGTCTAGGCTTACGCGTCCGGCTGGATGTCGGCGATGATCGTGCGGGCCGCGAAGGAACATGCCGAGCACTGCGCTGATTGCCAGACCTGCCAGAACCTCAGCGAACTCCTATCGGCGGTCGCGGCGGTCCATATCATCAACCCGCCGCCGATGGACTCCTGGACCCGGCCCGCAAGGTCAGCCGGTCCGCCGCCGGAAGTGGCGACCTCGCTCCGGACCTGTTCGCCCTCAATGGCTTGGTCAAGCGCCGGACGACGCTCAGCCTGGTCATGTTCATCACGCTTGTGGTCGCGGTCGTTTCCGCACTTGTCGTCCAGCTCGTCAGCGGTCCGTAAGGGCTGGCACTGTTCGATTGAGAGACGCCGTCGAGCGCGCGTGTCCAGTTGCCATGGAGCGGCCGGGCGTCCTGCTGCGCGCCACCTGCCGAGCATGTGCTTCGACACGGAGCCTGATCCGGCCCGCAGGACGATGGAAGCATGAACGAGTACAGGGAGATCGTGTCGGAGATCCTCCGTACTGATGGCGGGGGAGAAGCCTGGATCGAGATGGACCTGTCCGGGTACCTGACGGAGCGGTGCACCGGGTGCGGCACCGCCGAGCCGGCGGTGGCGTTGGCGCCCGCGCTGCAGTGGCTGACCAGACATGCGTCGCTGTGTACGGCGCGGCGGTAAGTCGCCGGTCGATGACCGAAACGCCGTGACCTGCGATGATGGACGGCGATTTCGGCGGCCTCGCCGTAGCCGATGGGCAGCACGCTGGATGCGCCGTACGGCGTAGAGTCGGTCGGCGCTCGTCTTCGACGCCACCGCCATCGCATCGCTGTTCGCCTCGTACCGTGAGCCGTGGACGGCGTGGAAGCGCGCCAACGAGGACCGCCTGAAGATCGGGTTCCCCACCACGGCGATGGTGGAAGCGGCAGTGATGGCAGGTGTCCGGAAGTCCGCATGGGATGCGATCCTGCGGGCGCCGGGTGTCGAGGTGCTACCGCTTGGCGCCGCCGCTGCGGTTGAGATCGGGGAATGGCCGCCAGGGTCGACGATCGGGGCCCGCCATTCCTTGTGGGAGGCTCGGCAGCTGGAGTGTCCGCCCATGACCCGTGACACGAGCCTGTATGCGCCCCCGGCATCGTGACCCTGATCGTCGTGTAGCTACTCGCACCCGTCGCCTTCGTCGACGAGCCGCTCCGGTTCTACGAACGTCAAGTCGCCGAAGTCGCAGCCGCTCGCCCTCAACAGCTCCTGCAGCCGCGCGGTCGTGCACCAGTGTTCTGCGCCCCACCGGTCCACCGCGGTACCAGGTGCGAGCCCCGCGGCCGTCAAGGTCCAGCCACGTCTCCTCGACCCGCCAACCCGGGGCGTGAAGAACCGTTACAGGTCCATGATCGGGCCGGGTTCGCGCAGGTCAAGAGGCGGCGGGGAACTACAGCGGTGTGGTTCAGCGGCGGAACACGTACACGCAGAGGACCGCCGACGAGTCCGGGAACGACACCGTCGACATCGACACCGGAATCCAGCCCATGTCGGCAAGTTCCGACAGGATCGAGCTCGGATCATCGTCGGCCTTCGTCGGATACGTGCGGTGCTTGGGTTGCTCGCCTTGATGCGGCAGCAGCGTCAGCGAAAACTGGTAGACGCGCCCCTTGCGGCCTCGGGCGGCGGCGACAACAGGATGGTCAGCCATGAGCGGATCCTTAACCGTCGATGGGCGACACGCCGGGCAGGGTGGGGGTTCCGGCGCGTCGCGGGCCGGCTCAACGTCACTCCGTCGACCAGTCGAACACGTTCCCGTCCCTGGACTGATATTCGACCATCGTCGCCTTCTTCCCTGCCGGTGCCGTGAACGTCACCCAGCCGCGGATACACCGCCCGACTTTGATCGTCCGGTCCGTGATCGGGTACTCCGGGGCGTCGAACTGCTGGTACGTCACCGACGACGGGGTTGCGGTCGTCCCGTCCGCGTACACCAGCGACCACGGGTCGTTCGTCACGTACAGGTAGTCGTAGTTCGGGCCGAGCACGTCGGCGCACACCTGCACGTCGGCGGATGCCCACTCCATCCCCGCTGCCTGCGGCTTAGGTGCCTTCAGCGCGGTCGGCTGCCGGACGGAGAACGCGGTCAGGCGGGCGCTGCTGCCGTCACTGCTGAACGGTTGCGCGGTACCGAGCTTCGGGCCCGCGGCAATAGTCGACGACGGTGACGGAGCGGCGGGCGAGGTGGTGGCCGCAACCGTGCTCGAGGCCGGCGACGTAGCCGCGGCAATGGTGGTCGCGGCGTTGGGTGTCTCCGTGGAACCGCAGGCGGCGAGCAGAAGCGGTACAGCGAGCAGGGCGCGGCGCACGGGGGCTCCTGTTGTCGGGATCCCCGATCCTGCCGACTGTGACCGCGGCGTGCCAGTGGGTCACCCGGGCGGACTAGCCCGCCGTTCGGCCGTACGGGGCAGCCGGCGAACAGCCGGCGGGCACCGATCGGGCCGGTCGGTGCAGGTCGGCACGTCGGTCGAAGGGCGATACGTGGAGCAGTGCGGGGCTGGACCACTGGCCGGACCTGAACGCAAACCGGGGACTGAGATCGGTGGTGCGGAGCTTCTCGATCAGGCAGGCGCGGTACGTCCGCGAGCCGGAGGCCGAACGACTCTCGTCCTTTCGTTTTCGATACTGGCAGTCGGCCTCGGCCTCGGCGCCCGCCCCGTCGACGTCGGTCAGACCGGTGCCGAGCCCTTCACCGTCCTCGCCGACCCCGAGGGCAACGAGTTCTGTCTGCTGCACGTCGGCCCCCGGGGCGGCTGACACAATGCATTGATGGGCAGCACCAGCATCCCGTTTCGGCTGCGGTCGGTCGCGGGCACCGTCGAGGCCGGCGTGGTTCGCAACAATCACCCGGTCGAGCTGGGCTGTGGCCTGCTCGACGCGTCGGTCCCGGCCGCCGCCGCGTTCAGCTTCCCGGTGTGTACGGCGCAGATCCAGCACCCCGCGCAGGGCTACGCCGCGGCATGCGGATGGATCCAACTGGTACGCAGCAGTGACGGCGGCCCAGGGTTCGCCTTCGACCCCCTGGCGGTGTTCCGCGGGGTCGACACCCCGTACGCGTTCTTCGGCATCAAACCGGTCTTCTTCGACGCCCCGTTCCGCGCCGGCACCGGGGACCTCGACTGGCTGGCGTACAACTTCCTGTGCTTCAGCCCCGACGCCGTCATGAGCCGCCGGGTCCACGCCGCGATCGGCTTCAGCTGGGGCTTCCGACGCCGGGACGGCCAGCTCACCTTTATCCACCCGATGCACGTCGGCCCGGCGGCCTGGGACGACCGCCTGCCCGTGCTGCGCGCCGCGTTCCCGTCCTGGACCTTCACTCCCGGCTTCCGCGAGGACTGAAACGCATGCCCCTCGACGAGCCGGGTGCTCGGGTGCCGCTGGACCTTGCCGCGTACGAGCGGCGGGTGCGGTCGGGGCCGTGCTTCATCTGCGCGTTCCTCGACGGCGAGCCCGGATACGAGCACGAGCTGCTCTACGACGACGGTGCCCACGCCGCGTTCCTCAGCCGCTATCCGACGCTGCCCGGCTACACCCTGGTGGTGCCCCGCGAGCACGTCGAGGACGTGATCAGGGACCTCACCCCGGAGGCGTACCTGCGCCTGCAGGCCGTGGTGCACAAGGTCGCCCGCGCCGTCGGCGAGGTGCTCCAGCCGGAGCGCACCTACGTGCTGTCCCTCGGCAGCATGCAGGGCAACGCCCACGTCCACTGGCACGTGGCCCCGCTGCCACCGGGCGTGCCGTACGAGCGGCAGCAGTACCACGCCCTCATGGCCGAGCACGGCGTCCTGCCGCAGACCCCGCAGCAACGCACCGACCTTGCCACCCGCATCCGCGCGGCACTGGCGGCCGGCTGAGAACACCATCCGGCGGCGCCGATGGCTCGACGTCGAAGCGGTGGCGGCGGCGGGGCCGGAACCGGTTGGACGAGACGGAAGGAGTCCACCGACCCCGGCTACCACGCCAAACTCGACCGGATCGAGCGCGTCCTGGACCGCTTCCCGGACCGGACTTCGCGTTCGACGAGTTCGGCCCGCTCGGCATCCGCCCGACCGCCGACTGCAGCTGGGTCGAGCAGGGACGGCCCGACCGGCTCCCGGCGACCTACAAGCGCACCCATGGCGTGACCTACTTCCATGGCTGCTACTCGATCGGCGACGACACCCTGCGGAGCATCAACCGCCGGTCCAGTGGTCCTCATAGAGGTTGTACTCCGATCTGGAAGCAGTGGCGGCCGAAGTCGCCGTTGGCGAGCAGTGCGTGGAGTTTCAGGACGGCTTCGGCGCCGGCGCTCCGGCCGGCTGTCGACGCGTTCGTCCGGCAAATTCGCTACCCGTCGGCCGGAGCGCACTGATACACAGCTGAGGTGCAAAACATTTTGGAGTTCCCCGAGGTCCTGCGGCTGATCGAAGACCGCTCGGCCGCGTTCCGCGCCGCGATCGCGTCCGCCCCCGACCTTGACGTCCAGGTCCCGACCTGCCCGGACTGGACGCTGCGCGAACTGGTGCAGCACCTCGGCGACGGCCGCCGCCGCCAGGCCGCCATCATCGCGGCGGGCCCGGGCGCTGAGCCCCCGGCGAGGACGGACCCGAAGGGCGCCCCGACCGCGCCTCGCGACCGCGAAGCCCTGGACGCCTGGCTCGCCGAGTCGACCGAGCTCATGCTCGATGCGATGCGCGAGGCCGGCCCGGACCGCGGCTGCTGGACCTGGTGGGGCCACTCGCAGGCCCCGGAGACCAGCGGAGCCGTGGCCCGGCACCAGGTCCAGGAGATCGCCGTCCACACCTACGACGCCCAGCTCACCCAGGGGACCGCACAGCCGCTGCCGACGGACGTCGCGGTCGAGGGCGTCGACGAGTTCCTGATGACCGTCTCGGCGACGACCGTCCCCTGGCCGTTCAAGCCGGCGACCATCGACCTGCACACGACCGAGGGCCGCTCCTGGCGCCTGACCCTCAACGCCGATGGCGTCCGCTGCGACGACCTCGCCGCCGACGCGGAGCCGGGCGATATGGCGATGCGAGGCGCTGCGAGCGAACTGGTCCTCTACTTCTACGAGCGCGTCCCGCTCGACGGCCTGGAGATCACCGGCGACCCCGAGCCGATGGAGCAGCTCGCAGACTGGGACCCAAACGCGTAAACGCGCACTTGTGACGCATCTGCCGGTTGTGAGCGGGCGCCGCTAGGGCCCGGGGTTAGCGCAGGGCCTCGCGGCCGATGCGGATCACCCGGCCGTGCACCGTGCGCAGGATCACGTCCCGCACCGTGTCCTCGTCAGCCGGCACCAACTGGGCGATCAAAACCGCGTGCGCCGGGTGGTCTTCGCGTGTTGCCATCGAGTGCGGGAGGCGGGGGGAGCGCATGGGCGTCGATCGGGACGGGCTCGGGGACCGGATGAAGGCGTACGAGCGGGTGACGCAGGCGGTCCTGCCGCGGCGCACGCACACGGTGCTGCGGGTGGACGGCCGGGCGTTCGGCAGCTATCTGCGTGGTGCGCAGAAGCCGTACGACCTGGCGTTCATGGCGGACATGGACGCGGTTGCCGAGGCGTTGTGTGCGGAGATCTCCGGCAGTGTCTTCGCCTACGTGCAGTCGGATGAGATCTCGGTGCTCGCGATCGACTTCGCGGCGACCGGGACGCAGCCGTGGTTCGGCGGTGAGGTGCAGAAGTGGTGTTCCGTGGCCGCTTCGGTGGCGACGGTGACGTTGAACGCGCGGCGGCCGGGGAAGCTCGCGATGTTCGACGCGCGGGTGTTCACCGTCGCGGACCCGGTCGAGGTCGCCAGGTATTTCATCTGGCGGCAGCGCGACGCGGTGCGCAACAGCATCTCGATGGCGGCGCGGGCGGTCATCCCGTACCAGCGGTTGGACGGTGTCCACTCCGGTCAGGCGCAGGAGCTGCTGTTCGCCGAGCACGGCATCAACTGGAACGACTACCCGGCCGGCTGCAAGCGGGGGCGGGTGGTGGTGAAGGCGTCGGGGGAGCGGGACGCGACGTTCGTGCACAAGCGGACCGGGGTCGAGGAGACGGTGACGGCGCTGCGGTCGTGGTGGGAGACGCGGCCGGCACCGCACTTCACGGCGAACCCGGACGGCTTCCTCGCCACGACGATCCCGCCCCTGCCCGCCTTCGCGTGAGGTCCCGCATCGAAGCGTGAAGGCCAGGAGGTGCCGGGGCGCCCCCTGGTCTTCACGGTTGCGGTCGGGGGTCAGAAGCGCTTGGCGGCTTCGGTGGCGTCGGCGGTGGCCAGGGCGCGGCCGGCGGCGGCGTCGGCGGTGGCGAGGTTCGGGCGGAACGTGACGGTGGTGAGGTCGGTGATGCCGGCCCAGCGCAGCCAGTCGTCGAAGTACGGGCGCTGGAAGTCGGCGCCGAACGCGGAGCCGCGGCCCTCGCCGTAGACGGCGCTGGTGTAGATGACGGCGGCCTTGCGGCCGGTGAGCAGGCCGGTGTAGCCGGCGACGGGGTCGAAGCCGAAGACCAGGCCGGGCTGGCTCACCACGTCGATGAACTGCTTGAGGATGTAGGGGACGCCGGCGTTCCACATCGGCACTGAGAAGAGCAGCTTGTCGGCGTCGGCGAAACGGTCGAACGCGGCCCGTGCGGCGGCCCAGGCGGCGGCGCCCTCGCCGGTGGGCTCGACGCCTGCGAAGACGTCCATCTTCGCGCCGGCGGCGGCGGGGCCGAACTGCGGCAGCGTGCCGTCCCACAGATCCCATTCGGCGACGGTATGGGCGGGGTGCTGCTCGCGGTACACCTGCAGAAAACGCGACGCGAGCGCGAGTGACTCCGAACGGGTGCCGCGCGGGGATGCCGAGATGTGCAGCAGCTTGACCATGTCAGACCTCCAGAAGAAAGTGTGTGCGCACGCACTAAGTTAGCCAGATGCGTGCGCGCGCACAAGAGTTGGTACGGTGTGACGATGGACAACACGGCCGCCTGGGCGGGCCTGCTGCGGGTGCACGCCGCGCTGGTCCCCGTGCTGGACCAGGAGCTGCAGGCGGCCCACGGCCTGCCGCTGACCTGGTATGACGTGTTGCTGGAGCTCAACTCCGCCAAGGACCGGCAGCTCACGATGGGGGAACTGGGCGCGAAGGCGGTGGTCAGCCGCAGCCGCAGCAGCCGCGTCGTGGACGAGCTCACCCGGGCGGGCCTGGTCGAGCGGGTCGCGAACCCGGCTGACGGGCGGTCCGCGTTCGCCCGGATCACCGCCGCCGGCCGGGCCAGGCTGCGCGCCGCCGCACCCACCTACCTCGCCGGCATCGAGGCGCACTTCACCAGCAGGATGACCCCGGCGGAGGCGCGCACCGTGGCCGCCGCATTGGAAAAAGTGCTCAAGGGGTAGATACTCACCGGGCATGGAGAAAGGGTTGGGTCGCGACCTGGCGCACGCGCTGCGCACCGGCCCGTTCTCCGCCGCGCTGCACCTGGCCATCGAGGACCGCGGCATCCGCCTCGACGAGATCCAGGAGCAGCTCGCCAGCAAGGGCATCAGCGTCAGCATCACCACGCTGAGCTACTGGCGGCGAGGTCGCAGCCGACCCGAACGACCGGATTCGCTCAAGGCGGTCCGGCTGCTGGAGCAGATCCTCGCGCTGCCCGAGGAGTCGTTGATGGTCCAGCTCGGGCCGCGCCGTCCGCGCGGCCGGTGGCTGAGCCAGCCGCCCGGGACCATCGAGATCGACCGGTTGTTCAGCGACGGCACCAGCGTCGCGAAGATGGTCGGCGAGCTGGACCGGTGGATGTATCACGAGCTGACCCGGTTGAGCCTGCACGACCTGTACCTCGTCGGCCCGCAGCGGCAGGAGATCAGCCTCACCTGCCGGCAGGTCCTGCGCGCCAACATCGACCGGGTCTCCCGCACCGTGGCGGTCTTCCTCACCGACGACCCGACCGCGCACGTGAGCATCAACGCGGTCCGCAACTGCCGCATCGGCCGGGTCCGCACCGACACCGGTGGGCTGATCGCGGCCGAGATCATCTTCGACCGGATGCTGGCGCAGGGGGAGACGGTGGTGCTGGAGTACCAGTACCGCAGCGACTCACTGTCCACAACGGACAACTACTACCGCGGGTTCTCCACCCCGGTCACCGAGTACGTGCTGCTGGTCCAGTTCGACCACGACGCGGTGCCGGCGCGTTGCCGGCGGTTTGAACGCCGGGGACTCAACGCGCCGGACCAGGGCGTCTGGGAGACCTGGATCGGCTCCACACACGGTGCCCACGTCATCGCCTCCGACGTGCCCCCCGGGATCGTCGGCATGCGCTGGGAGTGGGAGTGACCCTTAAGAAGCGGCGATGGACACGTCGTCGAGCACGAAGCTGGTCTGCAGCGACCAGTCCTCGACCCCGTTGAACTTCAACGTGACCGTCTGCCCCGCGAACGCGCTGGCGTCGATGACCTTCTCCACGTACCCGGTGGTCTTGTTCAGGTTCGTGTACGTGGCCACGGTGGTGCCGCCGAGGGTGACGGTCAGCTTGTCGTAGACCACGTTCTCGGTCTCCGCGGTGGTGATGCGGATCCAGAAGCGCAGCTGCACGGTCGAACAACCGGACGGGATCGCCACCGGCTGCGAGATCGTGTCGGTCTGCACCTGCCCGCCGCCGTTGAGCCAGGCGTTGCGGGAGCCACTGCGCGCCGGGTACTGCGACCACGTGCCGATCACGTTCGCGGTCGCGGTCCACGGCGAGGTGCCGCTCTCAAAGCCACCGTTGCCGACGGGCTGCGAGGGTGTGCAACCGCCGCCACCGGTGGTGACCGTCCAGGTGAACGTCGTCGACGCGGTCTTGTTGGCCGCGTCCTTCAGCGTCACCGTGACGTTCGAGGTGCCCGCGGTCGTCGCGCTGCCGGTGATCCGACCGGTCGACGCGCCGATGGACAGCCCGGCCGGGAGGCCGGACGCGCTCCAGGTGTACGGCGTGGTGCCGCCGCTGCCCTGGATCTGCAGGTCGACCGACTGGCCGACGACAGAGCTCCGGTTGCCCGGGTTGGTGACCGACGGGTCGCTGCCCGACGTGGTCCCGACGTAGAGCAGGACGTTGGGTGACCCGCTCCCGGCGCTGGTGATCTTCCCGGTGGTGCCGTTGCCGACGAGGGCGTCGCGGACCTGCGCCGGGGTCGCGTTGGGGTTCGCGCCCAGGTAGAGCGCGGCGGCACCCGTCACGTGCGGCGAGGCCATCGAGGTGCCCGTCATCGTCGCGCTGCCGGTGTTGCTGGAGTACGACGCCGACACGATGCTCGTCCCGGGCGCGAACAGGTCCAGGCACGTGCCGTAGTTGCTGGTGCTGTTGCGCGCGTCGGAGCTGTTGCTGTTGCCGACGGTGATGGCCGCGGCCACCCCTGCGGGCTGTAGTAGCAGGCGTCGTCGCCGTTGTTGCCGGCCGCCTGCACGAACTGCACGCCCGAGCTGATCAGGCTCGACACCGCGCTGTCCATGGCCTGGCTGCTGCACCGGCTGCCGCAGCCGATCGAGTAGTTCGCCACCGCCGGCTTCTGGGCGTTGTTGCGCACCCAGTTGATCCCGGCGATCAGGTCGTCGTTGGTGCCGGTGCCCTGGCAGTCCAGGACCCGGACCGAGACGAGGCTCGCCTTCTTCGCGATGCCATAGGTGGTGCCGACCGCGGTGCCCGCGACGTGCGTGCCGTGACCGTGGCAGTCGGCGGGGTTGCTGTCCCCGTCGACGATGTCGGTGCCCTGCTTCACCCGGCCGGTGAAGTCGGTGTGGCTCGCGTTGAGGCCGGTGTCCAGCACGTACACCGTGGCGCCCTGACCCGGGTTCGCCGGGTAGGTGAACGCCTGGTTCAGTGGCAGGCTGCGCTGGTCGATGCGGTCGTCGCCCCAGTTCGGCGGGTTGTTCTGGGTGTCGGCGACGGTGATGCGCTGGACCGCCTCCACCGAGGCGACCGCGGGGTCCGCGGCCAGCCGCTGCGCCTGCTGCGCGGACATGCTCGCCGAGAAGCCGCGCTGCACGGGGTCGTACACGTGCCGCGTCTGCCCGCCGAACCGCTTGGTGAGCCTTTGCGCCTGGGTGGCGATGGAGGTGGAGCCGTCGTTCAGGGTGACGATGTAGCGACCCGACACCGCGCCGGGACTGTCCGCGTACAGGATCGCGCCGACCGCGGGCACGGCCAGCGCCGGTCCGGCCGCCGCGAAGGCGCCGACCAGTCCCGCCACGAGCGCGGTGCCGGCCGCCGTAATTCGGTGCAACACGGTGAGACCTCCTCGAAGGTGCCAGCTCCGTGGCCGGGTCCGGTTGACGCCGACCCCGGAGGGCTGCAGCGAAGGTAGGAGCGCGCGGGTGCCGGGGGTCACCCCGGTGAACAGACGTCGACGATTCGAAACGTCAAAACTGTTTATGAAGTTGACGGCGTACCGCTGGGTGATCTTCGGTGCGCGGTGGGTCACGGCCATATCGGTCGGGAAGTCAGCAGGTCATGAGCCGACCGGCCAAATGCAGCGGCGGGAGATGTGCGAAAGATCGTCCCGTGCGAGGGTGGCCTTGGAAAACGCACCAGCTGCTGGAGGCACGCTTGAGCAACAACCTGGACGTCGCGCTGAAGAGCACGATGAGCATCGAAGGGGCGTTCGCGGTCGCGCTCGTCGACTACACCAGCGGCATGACGCTGGGCACCCTCGGCGGCAGTCCCGACTTCGACATCACCGTGGCCGCGGCCGGCAACACCGACGTGGTGCGGGCGAAACTGCGCACCATCGAGATGCTGGGCCTCAACGAGCCGATCGAGGACATCCTCATCACGCTCGACACCCAGTACCACCTGATCCGCCCGCTGCACTCGCGGGGCGGGCACGGCCTGTTCCTGTACGTCGCGCTGGCCAAGGCCCGCGCCAACCTCGCGCTGGCCCGCCACCAGCTGCGCCAGATCGAAACGAGTCTCGAACTGTGACGTCCGGCTTCTTCGGCGGCGATCCCGGCGGCCTGCCCCGCCGGGAGGGCTCCGAACCCGGCGGCGCGGTGAGCCAGCTCCCGCCGGCCCCGTTCGACGCCCGGCCGGAGCCGTACGACGCGGTCCTCACCCCGGTCCGCGCCGCGATGGCCGACCTGCGGCTGCGGGTGCCCGGGGTGCGCGGCAGCGTGCTGGCGGGTGTCGACGGGCTGCTGATCACCTATGACCTGGGTCCGGAGACCGAGCCGCACGACCTGGCCGCCCTCGCCGCGACGACCTTCGGGCTGGGACGGCAGGTGAGTCTCGTGCTGGGGCAGTCACCGTTCCGCGACGCCACGATGCGCAATGAGGGCGGGTACTTCACCGTGTACGCCGTCAACGGCAGCACGCTGCTCGCCGTGCTCGGCAGCGACGGGCTCAACGTCGCCCGCCTGCACCTTGAGGCCCGGCCCACCTGCCAGCACCTGGCGACGCTCATCCACTGAGCCGGTTCGCCAGCTTCGCGAACCACGGGCTCAGCTCGGCGTCGATGGCCGCCCACTCCTGCTCGGCCGGCTCGACCTGCGCCTGCTGGACCGGCCACGACCGCACCATCCGCCGGCGCAGCCCGGTCGGCGGGTGCGAGCCGAGCAGGGACGCGTCGGTTCTGAGGCTGAGCAGCCGCGCGGTGTCCAGGGTCGCGGCGCCGCGCAGGTGGACGGCGGCGGCCCGCCAGGCGCGCGGGTCGGCGAGGCTGCGGTGGCTCGCCGCGACCGCCGCGCGGAGGTCGCCGGCGACCACGAGCCCGTCGAAGAGGCCGGTCATGGCCGCCGAGCCGGCGACCCGGGCGGCGATCTGGTCGGCGAGGTACTCGGCGCGCTGGCTGTCGCGGCCGGCGAGGACCAGCAGCGCCACCGACAGCAGCCACAGCGCCGGCGCGACGACGACCACCACCGGGAGGATCCACACGTTGCCCATCCGGAGGGAGCCGGTCAGCACGTCGAGGATGCCGCGCAGGACGCCGAAGCCGCCCCTGACGACCAGCCCTCGCCGGGCGTCACGGTTGACGAAGTGGCCGAACTCGTGCGCGAGCAGCCCGATGCGTTCCTGCGGGTCGAGCGCGGCCCACAGCGGCAGCCCGACCGACAGGATCCGGCGCCGGCGCAGCCCCTGCACGCTGGTGGACGCGTTGACGTCGTGATCCAGGTGCACCTCGTGCGGCATCGGCGTGCCGGCCGCCGCGGCGACCCGTGCCAGCAGGCCGAACAGCGCCGGTGCGGTGCGGGCGTCGACGACCCACGGCTGCCAGTGCCGTTCCCGCCGGCGCGGCCAGATCAGCACGATCGTGCCGATGATGAGCACCGGTCCGAACAGCATGGTGATGACGTTGCCGAAGCCGGTGAGGAAGACCCCGGCGGCCAGGAAGAATGGCACGAGCAGCAGCAGCGGCGCGGCGAGCAGCAGCATCGCGACGCGGGCGAGCGGGTTGCCGCGCCGTGCGACGGTGCGGCCGGCGAGCGAGGTGTACTGCCGGCGGTTGAGGCGCACCGCCAGCCAGTGGTCGGCCCGGTCACCGGCCCGCAGGCCCCACACCCGCGGCGCCCGCCGCCGGTCGAAGGTGTCCAGCCCCCACTCGCAGGACGGGCACCACGCCGGCGACGTGTCCGACACGACGAGGGCGGCGTCGCAGCGGGAACACAAGGGCTCGGTCACGGTGGATCATTGTGCCGGTCAGGATTCGGCGGTTTCCAGGGGGTCGGCGAGGAGCCGTTCGAAGGCGAGCTCTGCCGCGCCGACCAGTGGGGCGTCGTCGCCGAGCAGCGGGGTGCGCAGCCGCACGTGCTCGCGGCAGGCGGGCAGCGCCATCGTGGACAGGCGGCCGCGGACGTGGGCGGCGCCGGCGAGGTACAGCTCCCGCAGGGCCCCGCCGAAGACGACGGCGGTCGGGTTGAAGATGTTCACCAGGTTGGCGACGCCGAAGCCGAGCCAGTCCGCGGCCTGCCGGACCGCGGCGCGGGCCGCCGGGTCGCCGAGCCGGGCCGCCTCGACGCACGCCAGGACGGCGTCGCGGTCCAGTGAGACGTGGCGGGCGATCTCGGTCTCCCAGCAGCCCCGGGAGCCGCAGCCGCACTCGCGGCCCTGCGGGTTGACGACCATGTGGCCGACCTCGCCGCCGTGGCCGCCGTGGCCGGTGACGCGGCGGCCGCCGGCGATGATGCCGGCGCTGATGCTCGCGTCGCCGTGCAGGTAGATGACGTTGTCGAGGCCGGCGGCGGCGCCGCGGGTGTGCTCGGCGAGGGCGGCGAGGTCCGCGACGTTGCCGACCATCGGCGGCCGGTCCAGGCCCAGTGCCGCGCCGACGTCCGCGCCGATGACGGGCTCACCGGTCTTGAGCATGCGCACGACGCCGTCGGGGTGGCGCATCATGCGGGACACGGCGATGCCGCTGCCGACGAAGACCGCGTCGGGGGACGTGGCGCGCTGCATGTCGTGGACGAAGCCGGCCAGGGTCGCGATGGTGTCGCGGACCGCGGTGCCGTGCGGGCGGGGCAGCTCGCGGCTGTCCAGGACCTTGCCCCCGAGCCCGACCCGCGCGGCGCGCAGCCGGTCGACCTCGATGCTCAGGGCGTACCCGTACACCCGCGACGATCGGGGCCGCACGACCAGTGAGGGGCGGCCGGCGCGACCGGTCTCCTGCGGGCCGCCCTCGTCGATGAGTCCCGCGCCGGCGAGGTCGGCGGTGAGCGCGCCGATGGTGCTGCGGTTGAGGCCGAGCTGGTTGGTCAGTTCGGCGCGGGAGGTGTCGCCGCTGACGTGGACGTATCGAAGGAGCGCGCCCAGGTTCTGGCGGCGGACCGAATCCTGGGTGGGAGTGCTTCGCTGGGGGCTCGTGGACACGGGCAGTCCCTTCGGCGGAAACCCGGGGTGAAGCAGACACCCATCGGCACGAGCAGCCCGCCGGCGCCTTCGATGAGGGTGATGTCGTGGTCC